>CAZUZO010000043.1:0-22778 GCA_964624765.1 uncultured Thiotrichales bacterium | reverse complement strand
AAGCCGAGGCTGATTTGGCCTATTCGGCGACGGGAATCAACAAACTGCCCTCCAATGGCGATAACCCGGCCGACGCTATTTCCGGCATCTGGAGCGGATATCTGGAAGCGCCGGAAAACGGCTTTTTCAACCTCGGCATCGAGGCCGATGCGGGCGCAACCGTTACCCTTGTTCTCGAGAACGCAGAAGGGTCCTATGCTCGGAGGATTGTATTCAAGCCCGCCGGTGGGACTGAGACCTGGACCCTCGATGGACAACGGGTGGCAGAAACCCAGGACGGCAATACCTGGAGCAACGACGCCCCCATCGAGCTGCGTGCCGGAACACTCTACGCCATTTCGCTGAAAGCGGAAAAAGTGAAGGACACGTTCACCGTCCGCTGGCAAACCACGGGACGCGGTTGGGAGGTCATCCCAGCGCGCCACCTCTATTCGGAGACGCTGACCGGCCACCTGCGCGATGTCTATGTTCGCTTCCTCAAGGCGGTATCGCTGGCAACGAATCTGAAGCTGACTGCAGCCGAGACCGCCTATCTCCCTTCCCACCGTGATTACTACATTGGAGGCGAGGGGTGGCTGAACCGGCTGCCGGTCATGGAAACCCCGGACAATGCCACGTCCCTTGAGTTATTCAGGGCCTTGAACGCGCTGCTCGACTTCGCCCGCATCAAGGCTGAGCTGGCGGCCGAAGATGAGCGCCTTCTGTCCGTTCTCAAAGACCCGGCAGTGCCGATCCAGAAGCCGGGTAGCGGCCCCATAACGGAGCCTCAGAGACCATACAGCCTGCTCTTTTCGATAACCCGGTGGGAATCGACCTCACTCGACGCATTGCTGCTTCGGTTTGGCAAGATTCAGAATGGGCAGCCAGACAGAAGCGCTCTCAAAGACCTCGCCACTTTCCGCCGTATCCACGACGCCTATGCGTGGGTCAAAAAGCTCGGTATACCGGCCTCTGCGCTGATCAAGGCCGCGACCAACGAGCCGGATGCTGCTACGGTGCGCGACTTCCAGGGTGCGCTTCGCGCCCGCTACGACGAAAGCGGCTGGCTGAAGGTTTTGAAGCCCATCAATGACCAGATACGCGGCCTGCAGCGCGATGCTCTGGTCACTTATATCCTGCACCAAATGCGCGCTAATTCGGCGACGGAACATATCAATACGCCGGAAAGGCTCTTCGAGTACTTCCTGATGGATGTCCAGATGGACCCCTGTATGGAAACCTCGCGCATTCGCCACGCATTGTCGTCGGTACAGCTCTTCATCGAGCGCTGCCTGATGAACCTCGAGCCGCGGGTCGCCTCTTCGTCCATCAAGGCGAAGCAGTGGCAGTGGATGAAACGCTACCGGCTCTGGGAGGCCAACCGCAAGGTTTTCCTCTACCCGGAGAACTGGCTGGAGCCGGAGCTGCGCGACGACCAGTCTGCGTTCTTCAAGGAGACAATGAGCGAGCTGCTACAGGGCGATATCACCGAAGAGAGGGCCGCGACGGCGCTGCTCGACTATCTTTCGAAACTGGAAGAGGTAGCGAAACTCGAGCCGTGCGGCATCCACTATGTCGAGAACGATCCCGGGACTGCCGACGATATCGCCCATGTGGTGGCCCGCACTGCAGGGGCCAACCGCAAATACTTTTACCGCCGGCGCGAGGGTGGCTCTTGGACGCCGTGGGAGGAGATCAAACTCGATATCGAGGACAACCCGGTCCTGCCGGTGGTGTGGAAGGGGCGGCTGTTTCTGTTCTGGCTCAGGATTCTGAAGCAGGCGCCGCTCGATACGCCAGAACTGCCAAGCGAAAATTTAGCAAATGTCCCCGCTTCAAGTCTCATCAACCCAAAGGCAGCCAAGGTCACCATACAGGCGATTCTCTGCTGGAGTGAGTACTACAACGGCAAGTGGCAGCCGACCAAGACGTCGGATGTTGATCGGCCTACTGAGCTGGGCCAATTTGACGCGGTCGGGCCAAGCCCTTTCAACCGGGCAAAGCTCGCCCTTGAAGTTTTCGACGAGTCGAACGCTTTACACGTGGCCATCTTGGGCCGAGTCAATTCTTTGTTTCTCCTCTATAGCACGCATAGCCTGCCCGTACGCAGGGAGGACCCTGGGTACCGTGCGCCTGCACCGTTCGCCCCGGCCCGTACAATGGAGGCGCCAAGTGGCTTCTTCATCATCAACTACTCCAAGTGGAGCCCGAACGGTGCGAGCCCGTATTCCCTGACGAACCCGGTGCTGGCATACGAGATCCGCCAGCGCGTTGTCGCGCCTGGGGAATTCTCCCTGAATAGCCGATGGGAAGCGCCCTTCTTCTATGAAGACAGCCGTCACCTCTTCTATGTCACCACCGCAGTGAAAATCCCCCGACTTCCGCAGGTCAACGACTATGGAGTCTCAGTGTTCCCTAACGCAGGGCATCAGATACCGCCGCTGGTCATCAAGGAAGACCCCCGCGTATGGGCCACGGAAGACGCGTTTGCATCTGTCATAACCGGCCGCGATCCCGGCGTGGTGGATCCCGCCCCGATCGACCGGTTTGTCTCTGAAGATGCTTATATCAACAAAGGTATCGGAACGACGGGCACGGTGGACTTCGACGGCGCCGAGATTGGGCCCGGCGGAAGGCGCAATAGTTCGCACCGTCGATAAGGAAGGAGAAAGCAATGAGTACCACATATCATAACAGCAAGGACCGTGGTACCCTCGCCGAGCTTACACAAGGCCAGGACACGGAGTTTACCTACACGTTCGAGAACTTCTTCCATCCCTTTGTCGGCGAGCTGATCGAGCTGCTCAATAAAGAGTCGCTCCCGGGCCTGCTCGACCCGGATAACCACAAGAAGTTGGAAGAATCTTTCTTCGACACCTTTTACACATTGCTACCCAGCAATACGGTCAAGATCAACTCCTTCCCGAAGGAGATCGATCTCCGCGTAGGTGGCCCGTATGCAAACTACAACTGGGAGCTGCTCTTCCACGTGCCGCTTACCATTGCGGTGCATCTGAGCAAGAATCAACGCTTCGCCGAGGCCCAGCGCTGGTTTCACTTTATCTTCGACCCGACATCCAACGATACGTCCGTCCCCTTGCCGCGGCGCTATTGGAAGTTCCTGGCCTTTCGCAATGGCGATGTGACCCAGATCGACAAACTGCTGGCGCTGCTCAGTAAATCCAACCTCGACGAGACGGAGCAAAAACAAAGAGAAGCGATTCTGGCCGGCTACACGGAAATCCAGAAGAAGCCCTTCCAGCCGCACGCCGTGGCGCGAACCAGGCAGCTCGCCTACCAATACTGCGTCATCATGAAGTATCTGGATAACCTGATTGCCTGGGGGGACAGCCTCTTTCGGCAGGATACCGTCGAGTCCATTAACGAGGCGACTCAGATATACGTGCTGGCGGCTAACCTCTTGGGGCCTCGGCCGCAGCGCATCCCGCAACGTGGCACCGTACGCCCAAGGACGTTCAAGGAGCTCAAGGACAAAGGCCTGGACCCGATGGGCAACGCACTGGAGGAAATGGAGAGCCAGTTCCCCTTCAACGCGGGTCTGCCGCAGACGCAAGGGGCGGATGCGGCCGGGCCACTCTTTGGCATCGGGCGCACGCTCTACTTCTGCATTCCGCGCAACGACAAGCTGCTCGGCTACTGGGATACGGTGGGCGACCGCCTTTTCAAGATCCGCCACTGCATGAATATCGAGGGCTTGGTCCGGAAACTGGCTCTCTTCGATCCACCTATCGACCCCGGCATGCTGGTCAAGGCCGCAGCAGCGGGAATCGATATCGGCTCTGTTGTCAGCGGACTGAATCAGCCGATCGGCCCGGTGCGCTCCCTGTTCCTCATTCAGAAAGCGCTGGAACTTGCCGGCGAGGTTCGCAGCCTCGGTGCCGCACTGCTGTCAGCGATCGAAAAAGGCGATAGCGAACACCTGGCGCTGCTGCGCCAGGGCCACGAGATCAAAATCCAGCAAATGGCGCAGGACGTGCGCTTCCTGCAATGGAAGCAGGCGCAGGAGGCGACTGAATCGCTGCTGCGAAGCCGGGCCAGTGCCCTGGAACGCTACCGCTATTATCTGCGACTCCTCGGCCTGAGCCCTGGCAGCAAGACCACCCCGGACACGCTTCCGCTCGATCGCAGGGAGCTGACCGAGGAGAATTTTGACGAAGCCTACGCGGCGCTGGTCGGGCAGTACAATACGGAAATCGCCGCACACGAATACCCTCAACTGAGGCTGGCAGGAGATACGTCGCCTGCGAACCAATCCGGGGCCTCGGGGAAGGGTCAGCTGTATCTGAATGCCAATGAAGACCGCGACCTGAACACCCTTGCCCCGGCATCATTTGGCCTGCGGACGGCTGCGGGAGTATCTGACCACATTTTCGGCGTGCTCGCCATGTTGCCGCTGTTCAAGATCAGCGGCGCGTATTGGGGAATCGGTGGCCAGCTTGATATCACAGGCGGGCAGATTTTCTCCGGCGCCGGCCAAATACTTTCCGGGGGACTGAACACGGCAGCCATACTCGTGGACTCGAAAGGGGCAAGCGCCTCGAAAACGGGCTCTTACGAGCGTCGCGCCGACGAATGGCTATTGCAGAGCAACCTGGCCGCCCGCGAATTGATGCAGATCGGCCGGCAGATCATTGGCTCGCTCATCGCCGAGCAGATCGCACATCACGAGTATTTGAACACTCAAAAGCAGATCGAGCAGTCTCAGGAGGTGGATCGGTTCCTGCGAGAGAAGTTCACGAACGAGGAGCTATACCTGTGGATGTAGGGCGAGATATCGCGCCTCTATTACGAGTATTACCGCTTTGCCTTCGACATCGCTCGCAAGGCGGAGCAGACGATGAAGCGCGAGCTGATGCGGCCCGAACTCGACGACAAGACGCTCGTCAAGTTCAACTACTGGGACGGCGGCCGCAAGGGGTCGCTATCCGGCGAGGCGCTCTACCTGGATGCGAAGCGGATGGAGATGGCCTATCACGAGCACAACCAGCGCGAGTACGAACTGATCAAGCACGTCTCGTTGCGGCAACTCGATCCGGTGGCCTTGCTGAGCTTGAGGACGACCGGCTCTTGCGAAGTCATCCTGCCTGAGTGGCTCTTCGACTTGGATGCTCCGGGTCATTACATGCGTCGCATCAAGAGCGTCAGTCTCTCCATCCCGGCAGTAACCGGCCCTTATACCAGCGTGAACTGCACCCTGTCCTTGCTGAAAAGCACCCTGCGCCGATCGCCGGCGCTCAGAGATGGCGAGTACCAGCGCGCAACGGACGAGGAAGACACTCGCTTTGTGGACTACTACGGAACGATCCAGTCCATCGTCACCAGCAACGCCCGGGACGACAGCGGGATGTTCGAAACCAATCTGCGCGATGAGCGATTTCTGCCCTTCGAAGGGGCAGGAGCCGAGAGCACATGGAGGTTGGAACTGCCTGCGAACTTCCGGCAGTTCGACTACAACACCATCTCGGAGGTGATCCTGCATGTGCGGTATACGGCGAGAGAGGGTGGTACGCAACTGAGGGAGAAGGCAGTAGAGCGTTTGACCGAGCTCATCGAAGACGCCCACAGGTCGGAGCTTGCCCTTCTGTTCAACCTGAAGCACGATTTCCCGAGCGAGTGGCACCGGTTTGTCAATAGCCCGGCCGGAAATCTCGAGATCAGCGTCAAGCGCGAGCACTTCCCCTACTTCACGCAGGGGCGAGACGTCAGTGTTGCTTCTGTCGAGTTGGCAGCGATCGTGGGTCAGCAGTTGGAGCGGTCAACACTAACCGTCGTGGATGTGAACAACCTTACGGATGCACTGAAAGACGATGGGTCGTTTGCGTTATCCTTGGCGCCCGATGGCGTGCTCAGGCGAGACGCCCAGGTGGTTGTGTTCCTTGTGATCAGATACTCCATCGGCTGACGATGAGAAAAATCCACGACGGGAGCAAAAGGACTGCCGAACAATGCGCTGCACCTGACCGCTATTCCGCTGCGCTCCATAGCGGCAGGTGAGCTTCATCGATAGCCCGATCGACGGTGGGCAGCGACCAGTCAATTGGTTCTCGCCGTCATGTTAGTCGTCATGCCCGCGATAGGGAGTCGTCGAGATCTGTCGACGTATGGGTTGCTCGACCATCGCCAGCCTTGGCGACTCGATTCCGGCTTCCTAGCCGCAATGACGGGCGTATTAATTCGAACTCAACGGGTTAGCCAGCCCAACGCAGTTGCCCTGCGTGCAGCGACGAGACGTATCATGTAGATGGGTGAATACGAGCCGCGAGAATTTTCAAGCATACGAGGGAGAAACAAGTGATGATCGAATCCCTGACCAGCCGCGTCGGCCGTCTGATCGCAGGCAGTTTCCACGCCATCGTCGACGCGGTGGAGAACGCCGCGCCGGAAGCCACCATGGAACAGGCAGTGCGCGAGATCGACAGGGCCATCGCTGACGTGCGCGCTGACCTCGGCCACGTCGAGGCGCAACGCCATCTTACCGCCAAGCGCCTGGCCGAGGAAAGTGGCCGCCACGAGCGGCTCGCCGAGCAGGCCAAGTTGGCTCTGGATCAGGGCCGCGAGGACCTGGCTACCGTTGCCGTCGAGCGCCAGATCGACATTGAGGCCCAGATCCCGGTCTTGGAAGCGCGCTTGGGCGAGCTGGCCGAGGACAAGGCACGCTTGGAGGGTTACGTGACCGCCCTGCAGGCGAAGCGGCGCGAGATGCGCGACGCTTTGGCCGACTACGTCAAGGCACGCCAGCAGCAGGCATCGTCGATCAAGACGACGGGTACCGATAGCGCCGGAGGCGACTCGGCGCAGGTCCGGGCCGAGCGCGCCAGCGACGCCTTCGAACGTGTCTTCCAGCGCCAGACCGGACTCAAGAGCCCCTCTGCCTCCAGTGATGCCGCCAAGCTGGCGGAATTAGAGGAGCTGGCGCGCAAGAATCGCGTGGCCGCCCGGCTGGCCGAGCTCAAGGCAGGCGACGTGTGACCGAGTGGTTCACCGCGGACGGTAGCACACTCTTTACGGTGGCGCTGCTGGTCATGGTGGGTCTGGCTGTGGTGGAACTCATCGCGCTGATGACCGGCTTTACCGTCCACGACATCGTCGATGACTTCGTCATCTCGCATACCGGTATCCAAAACCTGGGCGATGCGCCGACCGGCATGGAGGCGACCAGTCACGCCGACGCGCAGGGTGTGATCGGCCGTTTCCTAGCCTGGCTTTATGTGGGGCGGGTACCGGTGCTGATGGTACTGATCGTGTTCCTCACTGTGTTTGGCCTGGCTGGATTGACCCTGCAGGGTCTGCTGCGCGATCTGAGCGGCTTTGCCCTGCCGGCGGTGGCGGCGGCACCGTTAGTGCTGATCGGCAGTTTGCCGGTGGTGCGCGCTTGCACCGGCAGACTCGCACGTATGCTACCGCGGGACGAGACCAGTGCCGTCAGCCCTGCTACCTTCGTCGGGCGCACCGCGCGGATTGTGGGCCCGGGCAGCGCACGCGCCGGGATGCCAGGGCAGGCGCGCGTGGTAGATGCCTTTGGCACCGAGCACTACGTCCTGGTGGAACCGGAGGAAGCCGATGATATCTTCCAAGTCGGCAGTACCGTGCTGCTGGTGCGCAAGCTCGGCGGTGGCCGTTTCAGCGCCATCGCCAATCCGAATCCGACCCTGCTGGATGGGTAGGAGCGTTTCCCCACCTTTGTGCGTTATAGCTGTAGCCGGGCTGCTGCGGTCCACCGTCTGAGGAGCTTTGCATGGATATGAACATTGCGATGATGTCCCTCATCGTGCCGGCCGTGATCATCTTGATCGCGCTGTTTGCTATCGGCCTGATCTTCGCCCGCCTCTACTACCGTGCCAGCAAGGAAATCGCTTTCGTGCGCACCGGTCTTGGGGGCGAGAAGGTCGTGCGTGACGGCGGCGCCATCGTGCTGCCGGTCTTGCACGAGACCATCCCCGTTAACATGAATACCCTGAAACTGGAGGTGCTGCGCGCCCGGGAAGCGGCGCTGATTACCCACGACCGCATGCGCGTGGACGTGCAGGCCGAGTTCTACGTGCGCGTGAAGCCGGATGCCAGCGCCATCTCCACCGCCGCGCAGACGCTCGGCCGTCGCACCATGGAGCCCGCTGCGCTGAAGGAGTTGGTCGAGGGTAAATTCGTCGATGCGCTGCGTGCGGTGGCCGCTGGTATGACCATGGAGGGCCTGCACGAGAACCGTGTCGACTTCGCCCAGAAGGTGCAGATCGCGGTGGCCGAGGATCTGCACAAGAACGGTCTCGAGCTGGAATCGGTATCGCTTACCGGACTCGACCAAACCGCGGCCGATTTCTTCAACCCCCAGAATGCCTTCGATGCCCAGGGGCTGACCAAACTGACCCAGGAGATCGAACTGCGCCGCAAGCAGCGTAACGACATCGAGCGCGAAACCAAGATCGCCATCGAGATGAAGGATCTCGAAACCGAGCGCCAGTCGTTGGAGATCGCGCGCGACGCCGAGTACGCACGTCTGATCCAGAACCAGGAGGTCAAGGTACGCACCGCCGAGGCCACCGCCACGATCGCCCAGCAGGAGGCCGAGCGTCGCCGCGAGGCCGAGCAGGCGCGCCTCGCCGCCGAACGCGCCATCGCCGAGGCCGAGATCGAGAAGCGCCGCACCATCGAGCAGCGCGAGATCGAGCGCCAGCGGATGGTGCGTATCGCCGAACAAGAACGCGAGATCGCTATCTCTGAGAAATCCAAGGAGGAATCCGCCGCCAAGGCCGAGGCCGACCATGCGCTGGCCAAGGCGGTTGCCGCCGAGGAGGAAGTGCACAAGGTGCGCGAGACCGCGATCGCTGAGCGCGCCAAGGCGGTGCGACTGGTGCAGGCGCGTGAGAAGGCCGAGCAGGAAGCTATCGCCATCGTCGTCGGGGCCGAGGCCGACAAGAAGGCGTCCGAGGATCGGGCTGCCGCGGCGCGCATCTCTGCCACCGGTGAGGCCGATGCGGTGCGTATCCGCGCACAGGCCGACGAAGAGCGCTACCGTGTCGAGGCGGACGGAAAGCGGGCTATCAACGAGGCGCGCAACGCGCTAAACGATCAGCAGATCGCGCTGGAAGCGAAACTCGAACTGCTGCGCCAGCTGCCCACTATCATCCAGCAGTCGGTCAAGCCGATGGAGAAGATCGACGGCATCAAGATCGTCGACATCCGGGGCATGGGCGTAGTCACGGGCGACGCCGACGGGTCCGGTGGAGACGCCAATCTGGCCCGCTCGGTGGTCGATCATGCGCTGCGTTATCGGGCGCAGCGCCCCCTGGTGGATGCGCTCTTGAAGGAGGTCGGGCTCGGTGATCTCGCCGAGTTCAGTGGCCTGGTGCCGCCGGATGCTGGGCCAGGCAAGCCCCCGCCGGCGCGGCCCGCGCCGCAGCCGTCGCCAAGGCCGTCCGCCGAAGAGCCTGATAGACCGCAACCACCGGAAATCCATCGCGAGGCGCCGCCGGCCACCCCGCGTGCGGAGTAGCGGCCGATGTTGCATGCGGGATTGCGCACCGTGCTCAAGCGGACGGGCGTCGAGTGACTGTGACCCTTGGGGCAGCCGATCCCTTGGGGCAAGGGACGCCGTGAAGACGTCCCTGTCGGCTTGGATCCGGCATCCTTGCCGCACGCACCCTTGCGCGCCCGGGTTTCGGCTGCCCAAGTCTTGGGCGCCAACGGTGTGCTCCAGAACAACCCTGAAGCAACGATGACCATGGCCGGAGTTTTCTTGACTCTCATGGAGGGGGTCGGTAAGCTCCGCGCTTGGGTCAACCCCTAATCACATCCCCTGCGAGGGAGCGAGGAGGCTCAAGTGAACAGACGGCGCGAGTGGATCCCCCGAGTCGTAGTCCTGTCAGGTTTAACGTGGCTGTTGTCTTCGTGTGCCTTTACGGAGACGACGACGGAGACGGTGGCCAACACCAGCGAAGCCACCGTGGAGTTTACCTCCAGCACGAGCCCTCGCGATTCGACGAGTGCCGCCGAACAGAAGGTTTACGCGTTCACAACCGTCAACTTTGAGCGAATTCGCGAAGATATGGCGCGTGGCGGTGGAGAGTATCTCGCCTCGCTGGCTTCGCTTATGGGCATCCCAGAGGCTGGCCAGCCGGCCTTTTTCGCGCTGACCAAGGAGAGGTTTCCGGGCTTGTTGAGTTCCGATGAGCTGACGCCGCGGGAGCTGGTGGCAAGGCTTGAGCAGATGAAGGGTATGCAGCGCGATCGAGCCTCGTAGGCGCTCCCGCGCACACGCGCCGATATCTACTCCCGAGTTGCCTTCGGCGGCTCGGGAGGTGTCGTTGTCGATCGACCGTCGAGTAGGCGGTCTATCCTTGATCACGGAGATCCGAGCACAAGCGGGTGGGGGAGGGTGTCGGTCCGAACACCTTTCGTGTACCCCGAGTGGCAAGAGGGACATATCCCGCCTCGATCTCCTCTGGTGGGTTTGCCTTTAGCCTTGCCACGAGTCTTTATCCCAAGCTCCCTTCATGCCGAACCGGTTGCTCGTTCTGGTCAGTTGGACGGTGCTCATGTCGGTTTCGGTGATGGGCTGGGGCACGCCCGATGACTATGCACAGGTGCTGCGCCAGCGAGCCCACGCGCATCGCTTGGCCGAGCGTCCAGAGTGGCAGGCATTGCTGCACTATAAACCACGTTTGTTTTCCACCGGGGTTGAGAGTTTGGTCGACGCCGAGAGCTTTTTTAATTCGCCGGAGGGGAAGCAAGACCCGGCAGCGGAGCTTGAGGCCACGCTAGCGGGTTTTTTTGCTAGTGCCGATCCGCAGAGCCCCGACGAGCATCCCCAGTGCCGGTTTGTGGCTCGCTATCAGTGGCTTAAGCAGGAGCTGGGTTTTGACTCGGATCGTCTGATAGAGCAGACTTGCGATAGGTTTCGCGCCTGGATGGAAGAGCTTGATCCAGGGCGCCTGATCCTCGTGTTCGCCTCGGCGTATCTGAATAATCCTGCTTCCCTGTTCGGCCATACGTTGCTGCGTGTGGATCCACGGAAGCAGGCACAACACGCCCCCCTGCTGGGATATACCATCAGCTATGCTGCCGTCACCGAGCAGGAACGCGGCGTAGCCTATGCCTTGAAGGGGCTCTTGGGCGGCTACCCGGGCCGGTTTTCAGTTGCGCCGTACTACGTCAGCGTCAGACAGTACAGCGATATCGAGAATCGCGACATCTGGGAATACACTCTGAACCTCGATCCCGACGAGATCGAGGGGTTGCTGAGGCATGTCTGGGAAATGCGCTCGGCCTACTTCGATTACTATTTCCTAGATGAGAACTGCTCGTACCAGTTGCTCTCCCTGCTCGAGGTGGCACGACCGGGATTGAGGCTGACGGAGGCTTTCCGGTGGTGGGCAATTCCTGCCGAAACCGTTCGCGCCGTCACGGATGAGGCGGGCCTGCTGGCGGCGGTCCACTTTCGGCCGGCTCGTAGCACGGCGCTCCGAGAACGGGAGAGAGCATTAAACGCGCGGGCTCAGCGTCTTAGCAAGCAGTTAGCGCTCGGGGAGGTGGAGGCGCAGACCGTTGCCCGTCGATCGCGTTCGTCGGTGGAACACGCTCGCGTCTTGGAGCTCGCCATGGAGTACTTGGCCTATCGCCGGAGCCGCCATCCCGCCGAGGCCCAATTGGAGCGGTCCCGCTTTCTGGCCCTTCTGGAGGCGCGCAGCCAGGTGCCGGTGGGAGATCAGACACCGGCGACACTCATACCCGCGGTGCGCCCAGACCAAGGGCATAAGAGTGCGCGCTGGAGTGTCGGTATCGGGTTCGCCGACGGTCATGGTTTTGCCGAATTCACGTTACGGCCCGGCTACCACGATCGGCTGGATCCAGTAGGCGGCTACACGCGCGGAGCGCAGATCGAGATCCTCAACACGGCCTTGCGCTACGATTTCGATGACTCGCAACTCGACCTGGAAAGTATTCGGTTCATCGATGTCGTTTCGCTGGTGCCCCGTAGTCGGCTGCTGACTCCGTTTTCCTGGAAGGCGGCGGCCGAACTCACACGCAGGCAGTTTGGCGACCGCCACAGACCGCTGGTCCTCCAGCTAGGCGGGGGTATGGGCGTTGCCTACGAAGTGTTTGGGAACGTATTGGGGTACGGGTTTGCCGAAGCCGCGGTGCCGGTCAATGACCGGTTTAAGCGGGGCATGGCACTTGGCGTGGGACCACGGTTGGGTTTGTTGGCGGATCTTTCGGCGCGCTGGCGTGTCGAGCTTGCCGGCTACTCACATTGGTTGGTTACCGAGGATCGCCGAGCCACTTATGAGCTGGTTTTGCGTCAGCGCGTGAAGCTCGGTTCCCAAAGTGCTCTGCATTTTGCCATCGCTCGTAAGCGCGAGTTTGCGGGTGACTTCACCCAAGCAGATCTTGCCTTGCAAGTGTATTTTTGATGCCGATCAGCGCATCGATCCGCTCCCTGGTGTCGCGTGGATTTGCCCGGCTATTATCCAGGCTATTACATTTTGCACCCGCACCACCCTCTACTCTACTACCCCAGGGGCGATCGTTTCGTAAGAGAAAAGCCATAGGTCTCCTACTCCGAACGATTCCCGTCAACGATTCCCGTCAACATCGGTGGCGACCGATCGCCTACCTGTCCGTTCGTGCACGAGCCAAAGGGCAGCTATCCGGACATTAGCTACCGCGGCTGTTTAGACGAAGCCGTTAGAGGGCCGTCGTGGCGAGCGGTCGAACGGGCTTGGCAACTCTGGCGATCCATTAAATATAAACCGTAGGGCGTCGTTTGAAAAAAACCGCATAAAGTGGCAAATTACAACAACCCGTGCGACCGTCGCGGTTTTCTGCGTTGCTGTGGAGCGAAAAGGGCTCGCCTTATTGGCGATTGGATCTGGGAGAAATGCGTGTCGTGGCATTGGTAGCGAGCAGATGGATGCCGAGAACTCATGCGGACAAGCCATAAAGCGGTTGTTTCTGGCGAGTGGAGTTTAAAGTTAAGTGAGCAAGAAGCCGAGACAGTGGTGTCTCGATTATCAGTGAAGCTGCTTGCGGAAATGGATTGCCTATGCTATTTAGGTACGAGTTATCGCTGACGACAGAAAAGTTGTTCGATTGCAACAAATGGCAAGGTCCCGATGCAAGAAAGGGCGGCTAGGTCGCTATGGCGTAAGAACCGCTCTTGGGGCATCACGTCGGGGGCGACAGCGACCTCGGCGTTGTATCCTTGTGCGGGTTCTGCGGGTTGAGGTGGCCACGGCACAGGAGTAGCGGTGATGGAGGCGATGAGGTCATTCAGGAGACGGCAGTGCCGCAAGAGTCTATCCAAGAGATGTCGCGAACACAGACGAAGCAACGCGGCCGTTATAGTAAACAGGTCCTAGGGAGTGACGGGGAGGAACTTGCAAGACGTTGAGTGAACGAGGATCGCGCTGGCGAGCAGCGCACGGTACTGTTGGAGAACATTGTTAAGGAGACCCTAATGCGTATGAGACGACTCGAGCATATCAGTAGTTACGGCCTGTTTGCAGCGATTGCTGTGACGGTGGGGGCGTATTCTGGAGCCGCGCCAGCGGCTAATTCCTTTCCCGGTTATGCCGTTGACACCTCCGGTGTGGTGGTGAGGAGTAGTGATGGAACCTGCGTCCGAACCAGCTCGTGGGTGGAGGAGATGGTCCTAAAGGAGTGTGATCCGGAACTCTATGCACGTCTCTTTCCAGAACCTGAGCCGGTGGAGCCGGAAGAGGTGGTGGTCGCCGCCCCGACTACCGTAGCCGTGCAAGAGACTCTCGATGTGCAGACATTGTTTGGTTTTGATGAGGCGACGCTGGATCCGCAGGCGACAGAACTCTTGGACGAGCTAGCCGATCGATTGGATCGCTTCACTGCCATCGAGACGGTGCGCATCACCGGCTTTACCGATCGCATCGGGTCGGAGGAATATAACCT
Organism: uncultured Thiotrichales bacterium; assembly: GCA_964624765.1. Classification (GTDB taxonomy): domain Bacteria; phylum Pseudomonadota; class Gammaproteobacteria; order HK1; family HK1; genus JAGTVB01. The sequence continues at coordinate 8,861 of CAZUZO010000043.1, read as the reverse complement.
AGCCCTTTCGAGGGAGCGGGCGGACGCGGTAAAGGCCTATCTTGTGGACAAGACCGGGATCTCTCCGGGAAAGTTTGAGGTGGAAGGTTTGGGTCCGGCCAACCCTATTGAGGCCTGCGAGGGTATTCGCGGAAGTGCGCTGATCGAGTGCCTGCGGCCCAACCGTCGGGTGGAAGTCGAGATTCGTGCCGAGCGCATCCAGACTACGCCGGCAACCTACTGATTCTCACAGGGCAATGACCGGGGACCTGCGGGTCCCCGAGTCTCTCTGGAACGCCTGTCCCGCCTTATCTTCTGCGTTTCTGCACGCCGCGCATCTGGCCGTTCTGGTTTAGCGCTCGTTGGCGCCATCTCGGTGCGAGCGGTCGATCTGACGCACATTAGTGGTGCGAAATTCAGCGATTGTGGTGAGAGACTCGATGGTCTGAGGCACCCTGTAGGCCCTAGGGTGGCCATGGCATGTTGTTTGCTGATGGGTCGTTTATGGAGCTGATCCGAGTTGTGCTGATAGACGTGGTTCTGGGCAGCTTGCGGCCAGCAACACTGAGAGGTTGTGAAAAAAGACCGTAGCGAGCAGACCGAGAGCCAGGCGGGCGGCGCGAAGCCGAGAGATCTATCAGATAGATAGGCGAGGGGCGAGCACCGCCCAACGCCGTTATCGGGTAGCGCGGCAGGTTTTTTCACAAGCTCTGAGAAACTGGTAAGGCCTGACCTCTGGTTTCCAACCATGTTGCACCAAGACTCCGCTGTTTCGAGCCGGATCGATTCCTCGAGATCGAGGAGAATGCCCATATGTTGGGAGGCCTATCCGATGGATGGGCTGTACGATGAGCTGATCGCTGCCGACGGTAGGCCGCGGCCGGCCGCCAGACAGCTCAGCCAGTATTTGGCCTCTCTCACCGATCGAGACCTCCAGGAACGGCAAGCCGCGGCAGAGCTCGCGATCCGGGCGATGGGGATCACCTTCACTGTCTACAGTGAGGAAGGAGGGATCGACCGAGCCTGGCCTTTTGACATTATTCCTCGTGTCATTGCCGCAGCCGAATGGCGGCGAGTGCAAGCAGGCCTGAAGCAGCGCGTGACGGCACTTAACTGCTTCATAGACGACGTGTACGGCGCGCAACGGATCGTCAAGGACAAGGTGTTTCCTCAAGCGTTATTGGCTGATTCAGGGAACTTTCGCAGTCAGTGTGTGGGTGCTGTTCCGCGCCACGGCATCTGGGCTCATATCTGTGGCACCGATCTGATACGGGATCTCGACGGCACTATCTATGTTCTGGAGGACAATCTTCGCGTGCCGTCCGGGGTCTCCTATATGCTGGAAAACCGCTTGGTCACCAAGCGCGTTTTTCCTGAGTTGTTTCAGCATCAGCACATTGCACCTGTCGATAGCTATCCCTCCCGGCTTTTCGACACGTTGGCATCGTTATCGCCGCGTCCGGGGCACCCGCCGACGATGGTGGTATTGACGCCGGGGGTCTACAACTCGGCCTACTTCGAGCATAGTTTCCTGGCCCAGCATGCGGGTGTTGAGCTCGTTGAGGGACGCGATCTGATGGTGGGCGATGACGACTGCGTCTATATGCGAACGGTGGATGGATTGGAGCGGGTGGACGTTATTTATCGGCGCATCGATGATCTGTTCCTCGATCCAGAGGTTTTTCGTGCTGATTCGGTCATCGGTGTCCCGGGCCTGATACGCGCATGGCGCAAAGGGAATGTCGCCTTGGCCAATGCTCCGGGGGCGGGTGTGGCGGACGACAAGGTGGTGTATGCGTTTGTTCCCGAGATGATCCGCTACTATCTGGCTGAAGAGCCCATTATTGCCAACGTGCCGACCTATCTCTGCATCGACAAGCAACAGCGCGAGCATGTCTTGGCTCATCTGGATCAGTTGGTGGTCAAACCGGCTAACGAGTCCGGAGGATACGGGATGTTGATGGGACCCAAGTCGACTCGAAAGCAACGCAGCGAGTTTGCCGGTCGCATCAAGAAACATCCACGCAGCTATGTGGCCCAACCGGCTCTTAAGCTCTCCACCGCACCGACGCTCTGCAACGGCAAGCTGGAACCCCGCCACTTGGATCTGCGCCCATTTGTGCTCTCCGGTGGCAAAGGCTACGTTACGCCTGGGGGATTGACGCGAGTGGCGTTGAAGCGCGGCTCTCTGGTGGTCAATTCCTCCCAAGGGGGGGGCAGCAAGGACACTTGGGTGGTGGACGACGAGGGCTAGCGGCGATGCTGCTATCGCGAGTCGCGGAGACACTGTACTGGATGGGGCGCTATGTCGAACGTGCCGAGGATACGGCTCGGATGGTGCTGACGCACACCAACCTGGTACTCGATCTACCGCGCCAGATGCGACTGGGATGGGAGCACTTACTGACCATCACTGGCAGCGGTGAACAGTTTTATGGGCGCTTCGACCGGCCGACCGAGGAAAGGGTGGTGCGGTTCCTCATCGGCGATCCCAAGAACCCGAGTTCGGTGCTTTTGTCGCTTTACAGTGCTCGGGAGAACCTTCGCACCACCCGCGCGGTGATCCCTCGTGCGGCCTGGGAAGCGCTCGATGATGTCTATCGGTTTGCTCAAGGACAGGTGCCATCGGGCGTTACCCGACGCGGAAGATATGACTATCTGCGACGCATCATCGAGCATACGCAGCTGCTGACCGGGCTGCTGGACGGCACCATGAGCCATGATCGGGGCTACGATTTTTTGTGTATGGGCCAGGCACTAGAGCGAGCCGACATGATGACACGTCTTATGGATGTGCAAGTGAGCGGCCTAGGGCTGGCGGGATCAGAGGACACCGAAGCCTTCGAGGACATTCAGTGGATGGGTGTTTTACGCTCTGTTTCTGCCTACCAGATGTATCGTCGCCATGTTCAAGTACCGGTTACCGGTTCCCAAGTCCTGGCGTTCCTGCTTCAGGATCGGGAATTTCCCCGCTCAGTAGCGCATTGCTTGCAGCGCTTGGAAGCTTGCCTTCGCGGCGACCGGCGCAGCGAGGCCGCTTTACGTCTCTTGGAGCGCGCACGGCTGATGGCGAGCGAGGCCAACACCCGAAAACTGGCCTCCGAGGGGTTACATGACTTTCTTGATTCGATGCAGATTGTGCTCGCAGCGGTGCACGATGAGCTGACCGAGACTTATTTTCGTGCTGGCAGTCCTCTGGTGCCTCGGCAGCGGCTCGAAGAGGTGGCCAGTGGATGATGATGCTCTGTCTCCGTCAGCCCTGGCGGAGCTCTGCCAATACACAATACCGAGTTCCCGTCACCAAGCCTTGTTGGAAGGGTTGAGGCGACTCAGTCCAAAGTACGAATTTCGCTGGGTGTTGACGCGCGGTGGCTGGTATCGATTGGGAGGCGTGATCACCGACGATGGTAGACGGATCGCCCAGGATCTTGAGGTTTGGGTTCAGCAGCTGTTTCACGACTGCGGGGAGGCGATGCATGTTTTGGTCGATCGGGTGGCCAAGGCCCGCTATCTGACTACCCGATGGCTTGGGAAAACGCATTACTTCGTTGCGCCGATCGGAGCAGGCCCAGCGGATTTTCTCCAACTGGAGGTGGAAGAGCTGCAAGAAGTCATTACGCCTGTAAGGGTTGATCCGGCCGTGCCGCCCGATGATATCGACCAGCTCATCGACCCGGTAGTCACACCGGGGCAGCCTTTGCAACCCATCACAGCACCGCATTACGAGTTTCGCCGTGTCACCGATGTCAGTACCTTCCTTGCCGAGATGCCACGGCGGCCGTTGCAGACTCCCCCCATTCAGCGGTTTATGAGCGAGTGGACCCGCAGCAGTGCCGGCCGAACGGGCCGATTCTGTCATCGATGGGTGTTAAGCTTGAGAAGTCACCAGGGCACTCATGGCGAGACGATTTCGACGGCAACACCCACCTGTACCTACGGGAAGACTATTCCACGTTTGCACGTACCGGTGCTAGCACGGGGCTCAGACCTCGCTTGGCTGGTGCAGCAGTTTGATCGCGAACTTGGTTATCCCTTCGCCTGGTATTTCTGCATGGTACACAGTCGACACGTCCCTAGCACCCTGGGAGATTCGGTGTATCAGGACCTGCAGATGGGTTTTGACTATCTGCCCGAGCGCGACCAGGCGGTGCTTGCCGACTGGATTCGTTACCCCTATTGTCTCTAGACTGATGGGCAGCAGGGAGGGGACTACCGAGCAATCTTTGTTCGCTGTTTACCACTGTCCTCGAGGCATTACGATGGGGGCCCTTGTCCTGCAGCGCTCGATTCAGAGGGGGTGAAAAAGCCTGCTACGCGACCCTCAGCGGCGTTGGGCGGTGCTCGCTCCTCGCCTATCTATCTGATAGGTCTCGTGGTTGCGCGCCGTCCGCCTGGGTCTTGGGCCGCTCGCGACGGTTTTTTTCACAACCTCTCAGAAGCTGTTTTAAAAATGACTGCGCTTGCCTGAGCTGCGTTGCGCGGCAGCTCGAAATGCTCATGTACTCCTTTGTACACTCCGCTTTCTCGCTGCCGTGCGCCTTGCTCTGGCGGCGCTCGTGACATTTTTAAAACAGCTTCTCAGTCGTTGCTCTGGCGGACACGACGTTCTACCCGCGTCGGGTCGCAGCGGATCGGGCGGTAGATCTCAACGCGATCGCCTTCTCGTAGGCAGGTCTGGAGCTTGACGAATTTTCCGTAGATACCGACCTTCTGCTGCTCGAGATCGATATCGGGGAAGCGATCTAAAATGCCTGAGGACTGGATGGCATCCTGGACCGTGCTGCCCTCGGGCAGGTCGAGTTCCAGCCACAGCTGGGCGGTGGCGTTGGCATAGGCAACACCGACGTTCATGCCGTCGTTCCCGTGCAGCTGCTGGAGCACATGCTGCATGCCTGAACCGGTGTCGGCGGGCGGGAGGCAGCGATGGTGTTGGTGTGCCACTGCCAGCGACGGTCCAGCAGGCGTTTGGCGGCCAGCAGGAACCCGAGTGCTATGAATCCGCCGGCCGGCAGAATCAGCAGCAAGAACCCACGATAGTCAGGGATAAGTGTTAGCTCGAGGAAGGCGAATCCCGGACCCAGCAACAGGGAAGCGTCGGCGAAGAGTGTACCGGTGCCGAGAATTTCACGCACCGCGCCGAGTGTGACAAGAACGAGCGTGAACCCCATGCCCATCATCAGACCATCGAGAAGAGCTCGAGCCACCGGTTCCCGGGCCGCAAAGGTTTCTGCCCGGCCTAGGATGGCACAATTGGTGACGATGAGCGGAATAAACAGACCGAGAGCCTGGTAGAGTTGATGGAGCGTGGCGTTCATGACCATGTCGACAAGGGTGACCACTCCCGCAATCAACAGCACGTAGATGGGGATTCTCACCTGCGCCGGGATGAGTTGGCGCAGCGATGACACCAGCCCGCCCGTCATGATCATCACAGCCGTGGTGGCGAGTCCCATGCCGAGCCCGTTGGTGGCTGTGCTGGTGACCGCCAGCAGAGGGCACAGAGCCAGCATTTGACTGAGTACGACGTTGTGTTCCCAGAGTCCGCGGCGCACGATGTGCCGATAATCAGTCGCCATCGATAACCTCCTCGCTTGGCACTCCTGGTGCCGGTTCACGTGTCAGCAGTCGTCCTCGGTGGCCAGCAAAGATTTCTAGCCCCTGCTTGACTGCCTGAACGACCGCTCGGGGGGTGATGGTGGCGCCGGTGAATTGGTCGAAGTCGCCCCCGTCTTTCTTGACCCGCCAGGCCGGCGGTGGAGGGTTGGCGAGCGAGCGTCCATTAAATGCCAAGATCCAGTCAGACTTGCGGTGCTCGATCTTGTCCCCCAATCCAGGCGTTTCCTGGTGTGCAAGCACCCGCACGCCGAGGATACGGCCGTCGGGATCGATCCCCATCAGGGCTTCTATGGGCCCAGCATAGCCTGTGCCGACGACGGTGAAAGCGAGCGCGCTGACCTGGCCTTTGTGCCGCGCCCGGTAGATCTGCAGCGGTGAGGCATGGGGGCCCATTGGCACCGTGACGAGGTCGCCTAACAGATCCGTGTCATAGAGACGGTCGGGGATCACCTGCCGCAGAGAAGCCTCGAGATCCTCGGCCCTGCGTGCGGCGATGGCGTCGCGGGTACCGCGATCGGCCAGCCCCAGGGCGACACTCACGAGCAACGCCATGATAGCTAGTACCCCAGTCTGGTAGGCGATCGTGGCGCGCAGCTTCTCGAGCCTCATCGCGGTCGACTCTTGGCTATCCGAGCTTGCCGATGCTTGGGCGCGGGTGCCGTTTGTTCCTCCGGTAGCTTCAAGGAAACGCCCGATAGCGTGCGTCCGAATATGCGCGGACGGATGTAATAGTCGATAAGGGGGGTTGCGGCATTCATTAATAGGACTGCGAAGGCGACCCCTTCAGGATAGCTTCCCCACGTACGAATGGTATAGGTCAGTAATCCGCAGCCGGCCCCGAATATGATTTGCCCGGTGCGTGTCACCGGCGAAGTGACGGGATCGGTGGCGATGAAAAAGGCGCCGAGGATGAGTCCACCCGACAGGAGATGCAGCTCAGCATGGGGGTAGCGCCCGGGATCCAAGAAATGAAACAGTGAAGCCACCAGAGTTAGGCTACCCAGCATGGCCATGGGGATAGGCCAGCGAATGACGCCCGTGAGCAGCAGTAACAGTCCCCCGGCGGCGAGTAGCACCGAGGATCCTTCCCCAAGACTACCGTGATGCAAACCGAGCAAGGCCTCGCGCACCTCAAAACCGCTCGCCATAGAGGCGTGCTGGCCTTCAGTTGTCGTTGCCAAGTGGCTGCGGCCCGCAAGGGCGGTGGCGCCGCTGATGGCATCGGCAGGGCTCGCTCCCAAGAACGTAATGCTGAGACTCTCGGTGATGTTGGGGCTGGCGGGCTGCAATAGCGGTTGAGGGGCAACCCAAGTGGTCATTTCCAAGGGGAAGGCAATCAGCAAGACGACTCGCGCCACCATGGCCGGGTTGAACAGATTCTGACCGAGTCCCCCAAAGAGCTGTTTGCTGATTACGATGGCGAACACCGCGCCGATCGCCCCTATCCACCAGGGTGCCCAAGGGGGCAGGGTGATGGCTAGCAGCCAACCGGTAAGCAGCGCCGAACCGTCGGCAAGCGCTGGTTTTGCAGCGCGCCCGGCAACTCTCAAGGACAGCGCTTCGGCCCCGATTGCGGCTCCCATGGTAACGAGCAGCAGGTTGAGCGCCGGCCAGCCATACTGGGTAATCCCCCAAATGGTTGCAGGCACAAGTGCCAGCATGACCAGAACCATGCTGCGCGACACGCTGGTGCCTGCGTGAATGTGGGGTGAGGCCGCGATCGGTATGGCGTTCATGCCGCAGCTTGGGGCGTATCAGTGCTGTCTTGAACGTTGGCTCCCGCGGCAGCGCCGCCCTCACATTGCGGTTTGTGGGACCTTGCTTTGGTCGTTGCCGTGCGAGTCTGGGCTTCTTTTGCCAGACGCAGGGTGCGCCGCTGCGTGAGACGGCGGGTTTCCTGCGCCTTGTGCCTCTCGCGCTCGCGGGCGGTGAGTTCGCCTTTGGCGAAATTGAGGTATTGGAGCAGCGGGATTCGAGACGGGCAGCTGTAGGCACAGGTGCCACACCCGACGCAATCCAGCAGGCCGAAGCGCCGCGCAGATTCCAGCTGGCCACTGCGGATGCGGGTCATCATCTCTACCGGCATCAACCCACAGGGGCAGACGGTAACGCAGGTTCCGCACCGGATGCAGGGCATAGTCGGTTTAGCCGCGATCTCTGCATCGGTGAGGGCGAGGATGCCGGAGGTGCCTTTGACCACTGGCACCTCGGCGTGGGGAAGCATGATCCCCATCATCGGCCCCCCCATGAGTAGGCGTGCTGGAGTGGTGCGCAGCCCTCCCGCAGCGCGCAGCAGCGCTGATATGGGCGTGCCCACGGGCACCTCGACATTTTGTGGCGACGCCACGGCACCGCCGCTGACGGTCACGATGCGCGAGATCAGGGGTGTTCCGAAACGCAGCGCGCGGTGGATCGCGTAGGCCGTACCGATATTATGAACGAGCACCCCGATCTCGGCGGCCAGCGCTCGCGCTGGGACTTCCCGACCGGTGAGGGCCCTGACGAGATGCTTCTCCGAACCCATCGGATAGCGTGTCGGAACGGCAACAGTGGCGATGTCTGAGTGGCCATCGAGCGCTTGGTTCAGGGCACTCAATGCGGTGCGCTTATGGTTCTCGATAGCAACCAGCGCGCGTACGCCTCGGCGACTCTGGCCCTGGCCGAGCGCATGCAACATGATGCGCACGCCATCGACGATTTCTTTGCTGCGTTCTTGCATCAACCGATCATCACAACTCAGATAAGGTTCACATTCAGCACCATTGATGATCAGAGTCTGAATCGGATGTTGGGTGCGCAGTCGCAACTTGACGGCGGCCGGAAAGGTAGCCCCTCCGAGGCCGACGATCCCGGCGGCTGCGATTCGGTCCTCGATGGCTGCTGCATCGAGCACCATGGGGTCCACGGCAGGGCTAAGCTCGGCCCAACGTTCTTCACCGTCGCTTCGCAGCGTGATGGCTTGGATATCCAACCCCGAGGGATGGGCAGCGGCAACCTCTCCAATAGCGATCACCGAACCGGAGGTGGGGGCATGCACCGGCGCCGACATCGAGCCCTGCGCTCGAGCAAGGAGCTGGCCCTTAAGAACGTGCTGGCCGACCTTGACCACCGGTTCAGCCGCAGTACCAATGTGCTGTTTTAACGGTATGTTGAGATAAGCCGGTGTGGCCAGAGAAACAATACGGCGATGTTCGGTATGCTGCTTGCGCCCGCTGAGTCGCATTCCTCCCCTGACGCGAAATACCTTCATCTTATTAGCAACCTCT
>CAZUZO010000042.1:0-23158 GCA_964624765.1 uncultured Thiotrichales bacterium | reverse complement strand
GAAGAAATGGTCGGGATTGTTGCGGCCGTTGAAGGCCGCGACGAGGGCGCTCTCGAATGCATCCGCGTGCTCGATCGCGGCGCAATAGCAATGGCGAAGATCTCGGTGACGAGCAAGGAGCCCGAAACCCACCAGCAGGTGGGTCTTACCGCCACCCATGGCTTGCTTGAGGTGGAAAACCGCCTGCGAGGAGGCGCCGGCCAAGCGGGCGATCCCCTCGGCGATGAGGTCTTGCATCCCCTGGGTAAGATGGGTTTTCTCGAAAAAGCCCGCGCCATCCCCCTCGGTCGCAATCAGCTCATCGAGCTGTTCGATCTGGTCGCTGAGCTTAATGGACAACGCATTCGGTTGAAGCTGGCAGGCATCGCGGACGGTCTTCATAGGGGAGTGCCTCGCATTGGGGGCGTTGCTCGACTCGCTTGACGGGGGGACATTTCAGCGCAGGGACGAAAACCGCGAGTCAGGGCACCGGCGCGGCCAAACTCGCCGCACCAATCGATCACCTTGAACCGCGGATGGGAAAAAGTGACGCGTGAGACACGATCACAGTGGAAGGTATCGCTGTGTGCGATTGGGCGGTCCATGCCTGAGATAGGTAAGTCCATGTGGGAAAACTGCTAGGTCAGGCGGGTGACTCTCAGCTCCCCCAGCAGCAGACAACACCGCGCAATACACTGCCTGGCCTGGCTTTGAATCCGCGGCCGCTCACTATTTGCCTGCTTCCATGTCAGAGTCGTCCTTGCTCGGCAGGGTGCCATAACCTTCCCTCCACTGGAGTTGTCCTGCACGGACGCGTATCGACCATTCCTGTCTAGCCTTTAAATCTCATCTAAGCTTGAAGAAGTTTGGAGATTGATTCCGCAAGGAGGGAGATGGCATCCTCGTGGAGGACGCTCAAAGAACCGCAACAGAGAACAACAAACATGCCACTGACCAATGTGCAATTTGCATCCATTCTGGAGGACTCATCCAAACAGATTGAGGGCGACATCGGTTGGGTTGAAGACGAGGATCATTCACCCGTCCTGGAGTTCCGGGCCGAAGTGCGTTCCGATTCGGGGTGGCCGCTGTTCGTCCGCGGCAGCTACAACTGCCTCGCCGGTGCACTGACGTATGCGCTCATACTTAAGCCGGAAGGACGCATCTATGCGCTAGACATGGGCAAAGACCACCATAACCGCGCCTGCACGCCGGTCGGCGAGAACCACAAACACTGCTGGAGCGAGCGGTTTCGAGACAAGGAGGCTTATCAACCGCAGGACATCACGGCGCCGCTCTCTGACCCAGTGGCGGTATGGGCGCAGTTTTGCGAAGAGGCTCGGATCGTACATAGAGGCAACTTGGCGCGACCGGCACCGCAGGAGGAGCTGTTTTTATGAACGAAAGCACGCTGTGCGAAGTGTTCCGGATGCGCCTTGGCGAACTCTTTACCTGCACGGAGCATGGCCCCTATCAGCGCGTTCGTACGCCCTATTTGTATCCCGATGGCGATAACATCGATCTCTTTTGCAAGTCTGAAGGTGATGTGATCACTGTGACGGATCTCGCCGAGACCACTCGCTGGCTACGAATGCAGTCGGTCGCCGTACGCCGCTCCCCGAAGCAGCGTCAACTGATCGAAGATGCTTGTCTAACCCACGGGGTGGAATTCTACCGTGGCATGCTACAGGCGCGTTGTCGTCAGGATGAGTCGTTGGCGGCGGTGGTGACTCGCGTTGCTCAGGCGGCATTGCGGGTTTCGGACCTGTGGTTTACCTTTCGCAGTCGAGCGGTGGAGTCGATTTCTGACGAGATTGCGGATTTTCTGATGGAACGAGGGCTGTCCTTTGCTCGCTCCGAAAAACTCGCCGGGCGTTCCGGTCGCAGCTGGAACGTTGACTTCCACGTCCGCACTCCGGTACAAAGCTCTCTCGTCTATGTGTTGAGTACGGGCAACCGTTCGGCGGCCCGCTCGGTAACTGAGCACGTGGTCGCGGCCTGGTACGATCTGAACCACCTCGCGGCAGGCCCGGAAGCACTTCGCTTCATCTCCCTTTTCGACGATGCTGTGGATGTCTGGGCCGAAGAGGACTTTCGACTGGTAGAGGGGCTTTCCAGCATCGCGCACTGGTCACGACCGGACAAGTTTGAACGGCTCCTCTCAGAGGCAGCATAGTCGGTGCCACACCGATGCACCAACGGTATAGGCTGCTGTCTTAGCGTTGTGGCGGATACGAAGCCGAATACGGTCCTTTACACGCCGACTTTGGATTCGAACCCTGAAGTGAGTCAGTGGTGCCCTCCGAGCCGGCCTGATCCGATCGCCGTGTTCCTGTCCATCCGGCAGATCGAAGTTGCGATCGCTCCCGAGAGTCCGCGACGAGGAGAAGAAGACTCCCAAGCGCCGGCCAACGTTGCGGGGCCCGGAAGCCGAAGCCGTTGTGTGAGTTATCCCTGGTTGGAGGAGGTGCATGAGCGAATATCAATACTACGAATTCCAGGCTTTGGACCGCCGGCTGACCCAAGAACAAATAGCCAAACTCAGGCATTACTCGTCCCGGGCGCAGATTACGCCGAGCAGCTTCGTGAATGTCTACAATTGGGGCGACTTCAAGGGCGAGCCCAAAAAATGGGTGCAAGAATACTTTGATGCCTTCCTCTACCTAGCCAATTGGGGTAGCCGCTGGTTCATGCTTCGCGTACCGAAGAAACTATTGGAGCCCGATGCACTATCCCGTTACTGTGCCGGCGATGCATTGTCGCTACACGCTCACGGCGATCATGTCATCCTTTCTTTTCGTGCCGAAATCGAAGCCCCCGAGTGGGTCGAGGGCGAGGGTTGTCTCGGATCGTTGCTGCCCTTGCGAGGAGACCTGGTGCAGGGCGATCATCGCTGTCTGTACCTTGGATGGCTGCTCGGCGCTCAGCAAGATGAACTCCAAGAGGCGGCTTTGGAACCGCCCGTGCCGCCTGGATTGTCAGAGTTGAATGCGCCGCTTCAAAGCCTCGTGAATTTTCTCGGCATCGACGAGGATCTCATCGCGGCCGCAGCCGAGTGTAGTGAGCCAAATGCAGACTTGAGCCTGTCGAGGCAAGATATCGTCCGCTGGCTGGCCCAATTTCCGGCCGCGGATAAGGATGCCGTCCTCACAAGCTTGCTTGAAGGCGAGAACCCCCATGCCGCCGCCCTGTTTAGACAGCGCGCTCTTCGCGACATACGGGGCGCGAAGCCTACAGGCAGACGAGACCGCCGTGGCAATCAGCGAAGTGTTGCCGTGCTTCTCGTCAGAGCCGAGGAGATCGCCGAGGCGAGAATGCAGAAAGAGGCCGAGGAACGCGCGCGGGCGAAAGCCCTGCGTGAACGGGAGCTGGCCGAAAAGCGCGAAGCGTACCTGAAATCACTCGTTGGTAAGGAGCAGCAACTCTGGGTCCAGGTCGAACAGCTCATTGCCATGCGAATGGCAAAACCTTATGACCAGGCAGTCACACTGCTCCGTGATCTGCGTGATCTCGCCGACAGGCGCGGCACCCGCACCAAGTTCTCGCAGCGGATGAGCGCTTTGTACCGCGAGCACGCGAAGAAGAGTGCTCTTGCAGCGCGGCTACAAAAAGCGCAGCTCGTCGACTGAGAGGTTGTGAAAAAACCGTCGTGAGGGCTAAGGGGTCACGTCTTGACTTATAGGAGTCCATCGGTAATCGTCGATGCATGGCAAGACAGCTGCGAAGTGAGTACCCCGATGCCGTGTACCCTGTCACAAGCCGTGGACATGCGCAACCAGCCAGAAGCCAGGTCGCCCGAGAAACGCCACCCGCTTAGCCGCGCGGCACACGTAGAGCATGGTGACACGCTCACCGCGATCGCATCCGCCATGGATCGGCATGACGCCCCGATCAGTCAGATACTTAATACGCCGTCAGCAGATAAACGCTCCAAGACGTGACCCCTTCTGTGTGCGTCGTGACCCCTTCTGTGTGCGTCGGTTCTCGGGGCATGGCCACCGACTTGCCATCCCAAAGTTCGTAGCGCAGGCTGTCGCCGCGTTCTTCGGGCTTCTCAATGTCGTCAAAGGTGAATCGTTTCACAGCCGGTTCAGACACCGGAAAGGCCTACCGTCGGTGCCAATGGTGGCGTCGCCGCAGTCGGCGCGAAGCCGCCAAGCTCAAGGCGGCTGGCAGCCCAGACCGATCAAACAGGCTTTACGTAACCTCTCAAGGTGCGGCGCAAATCCGCTTCCGGCAGATCCGAAGTGATCACCGCTTGGCCGATTTCCTTCAGCAACACGAAACGGATTGTTCCCGCTTCGACCTTCTTGTCGTGCCGCATGTAATCGAGGTAAGTATCTTCACCCAGATCCGGGGCGGTGTCTGGTAAGCCGGCACGCCGAACCAGCGCCCGAATCCGTTCCACATCCACTTCAGTCAGCCAATGCTTGCGCCGCGAGGCGTCGGCCGCTAGCACCATACCTGCTGCCACCGCCTCGCCGTGCAACCAATGTCCGTAACCCATACCCGCTTCGATGGCATGGCCAAAGGTATGCCCCAAATTAAGCATGGCACGGATACCGCCTTCGCGCTCGTCCTCGGCCACCACTTGAGCCTTGATCGCGCAAGAACGGTAAATGGCATGACGGGTCGCGTCCGTATCGAGCACGCGCAATTTCTCCATATTGGCTTCCAGCCATTGGAAAAATGCCCGATCTCGGATCAGCCCATACTTGATGACCTCCGCTAACCCAGCGGACAATTCTCTGGGTGGTAACGTGTTGAGGGTGTCGGTATCCGCCAGCACTACCCTAGGCTGATAAAAGGCGCCGATCATGTTTTTGCCCAGCGGGTGATTGATGCCGGTCTTGCCACCGACCGAAGAGTCGACCTGCGCCAGCAATGTCGTCGGCACTTGAATGAACGGCACGCCGCGTTGATAACAGGCGGCAGCAAAACCCGTCATATCGCCGATCACACCGCCACCCAGGGCCATCAGAGTCGTTTTGCGCTCCGCCCGAGTTCTCAGCAGCTCGTCAAAGATCACGTTCAGGGTTGGCCAATCCTTGTAGGCCTCACCATCCGGCAGCACGATGGGGGTCACCGCTACCCCCGCGCTCGTCAAGGTTTGGCTCAGTCGGTCAAGATACAGCGGGCCCACCGTGTTATTGGTCACGATCGCGACTCGCTTCTGGGCAAGGTGCGACACGACCACCCCGGCCTGTTGTAGCAGTCCAGGACCGATGTGGATGGGATAGCTGCGATCGCCGAGATCGACGTTAAGGACGACCGAGACCGAGGTGTCACCCATTGTGCCGTGTTTCCAACATGATGTGCCCTGCCGCGCGGCGGCCATCGACATGCTTCTCACTCGGCGTAAGCCCGACGGTGCCACTGACCCCATACCTGTGTTTACAGGCAGCGTTAAGGGAGCCTCTCAGAAAGATGACCGAAGATCAAGGCTGTAACACGAAAGTCCCGCGTCAAGATCTGTCAACGTATGGATCGTGCTCGGCGTTAGGCATCGTTTCGGCAGCTTGATGACCTTTGCCTTTGGGGCAAGCAAGGGACGCCGTGGAGCCACCCCTGCCGGCTTGGGTCCAGCATCCTTGCCGCACACACCCTTGCACCAAGGGGTTCGGCTGCCGAAGGCTTGGGCGCCAACGGTGTGCTCCAAAGCAACCCTGACGAAACGATGACCACGGCCGATTGCTCGACCGTAATAGCCATCCTTGGCGACTGGATTCCGGCTTCCTAGCCGGAATGACGGACGGATTCATCTGGACTCAACGGGTTGGCCAGCAGGACGAATTGACCCTGGTATTGGCAGGATGCGTGTTGACAAGGCGAGCGGAATGTCTGGTATAGTGGGCCAAGATAAAAGGGGTTACGAGGACATGCAAGACACCGAAGGGCTTTCAACGGAAGAGCGCGTATTGCGGGTCATGAGGACGGTGCTCATCGACGTGATACGAGACACAACGACCAAACCGGGGCTGCGCCATCCGCTGTCGGAACGCACACGTGACAATATTCGCCACTGTCTCGAGCTGATCGCCGCTCGCCAAGCAGAGTTCGCCGAGGCGGCGGGAACGCCAATGAAAGAACGCCCTCTTTTCCCCGACCAGCCACGCAAGTCGGTCGTCGTGGCCTTCGATCGCAACCATCCATCGGTGAGTCAGGACAAAGACTGAGAGCTTGCGAAAAAACCGTCGTGAGCGGGCCGAGAGCCAGGTGGACGGCGCGCAGCGACGAGACGTATCAAGTAGATAAGCGGGGGATGGGCGCCACCCGAGGCCGCTATCGGGTTGTGTGGCCAGGTTTTTTCACAAGCCCTCACTCTGTGACTAACGTCTTTTGGCCGCCGCGGGCATCCACCGTCTGCAGCACCACGGGACGCCGCCAGATACGGTGAATATAGTGCGCCACGTTATGAGCCCTTTCTAGATCGAGCCCCCGACCATCTGTCTCGTACTCATGGCGCAGCTCAAGGGTGCCGTCCCGCCGCAGCTCTGACACGCCCACACGGGGAGAGCCAAAGTTAAATTTAGGCCCGAGGATCGCCTCGTGTAGGCGATAGATGTCTCGCTCCCCGACCTTGATTTCCCCGTTTCGCTTGGCATCGTAGACGAAAAGATCGAGCTTTTCTGCCAGTTCGGCATCGAGCCAATTGCGAATGAAGCTGAAATCGTCTTCCTGAACCAGGATCTTACGGGCGGCCTCTAGCCCATCTCGCTCCACGATCTGGTCCCAGATGGCAAAACCGAGGTGATAGGGATTAACCGACAGGGACACCTGGTTGTCAGCAGCCACTGGACGCACGACATCGGAATGCGCCTTCATGGCGTCCAGATACACATCGGCAGGCAAGAAATGGGCTTCCCGCAACAGCCGGGCGTGCCAATAGGAAGCCCACCCCTCGTTCATGATTTGGCAGGCAAACACGGGGTAGAAATAAAACGACTCCTCGCGCACGGCCAGAAAGATGTCCCGCTCCCAATCCTCCATCTCCGGTGCATAGTGGGCAAGGAACCACAGCAAGTCATACTCCGTGCGCGGTGGAATGGGCAACCGCAGCGGTTCTTTCGGATGCAGGGTCGCTTCTGGCCCCTCGCCGGTCAACGATCCAAAACGCTTCTGAAAACTGTCGACCGGCTGTTTGGTTTTTTCCTCAGGTTGGGTGGGAAATAACGGCCGCTCTAAGTCCTTGTTCACATCGATGTGCTGCTCGAGTGCCAGAGCCGCGTCCAAAACCTGTTCCACGCGGTGCCGACCATGCTTCTCGATAGCCTGCTCGATACGCTGTGCATGGCCAGCCGCTAGATCGACGATGCGGTGACTGACTTGCTCGTGCGTGCGGCGAAAGAGCTCGTTGTTCTTGGAGAAATCAGCATGCCCGAGGACATGAGCGTACACCAAGGTGTTCTCAGCCTGTGAGTTATTATTGGCCAGAAAAGCATGGCCAGGGTTGCCAGGAAACACCACCTCGAATATGCGCGAATACCCCATCCGATGCTGTACCAATTGGTGGATATAGCGAACCCCGAAAGACCAATGTGGCATGCGTACCGGTAGGCCGTACACCGCCACCTCCATCATGAAGCTCGGCGGTACGACCTCAAATTCCACTGGAAAATAGTCAAGCTGCATACGCTTGGCGAGATTCTCTAGGTCTGACTGAAACCGGGTCGGCATGGCTGGCATGAGATTATTCCTCTTTCGCTTCTGCCTGGTGCACGAAGAACTCTCGTATCGCCTTCCAGACATCATCATACCCCGATACGGCATAAGCACCAGCGCGAGCTTCGGTCTGCATCAGATCGCCGAACAAGCGTCCCATCTCGGTGTGCAGCCGATCAGGACCACGATGGCCGACCTCGAGGTAGCCGATGAAATTCAGACGTGCCACCAGAGCACGCAGGGCTGACCACGCCGCATCATGATCAGCGGCAAAATTATCACCGTCCGATGCGTAAAACAGGTACGCGTTGTACTGGGCCGGATCATAGCGCTCTTGGAGTATCCGTTGCGCCAGCTCCAACCCAGACGAGGCTTCGGTACCGCCTGCAGCCCGGATCTGGAAAAACTCCTCCTCGGAGAACTCCCAGGCGTTCACTGTGTGCCCGACAAACACCGATTCGATGCGCGTATGCTGTCGCCGCAACCCCTGCAAACTCCAAAAGAAGAACGTCTTCGCGAGCTTGCGGCTCTCTTCATCCATGCTCGATGAGACGTCCAGCACATAGATTACGACCGCCACGGTCGAGGGACGTGGCCTTCTGGTGATCTGCCGAAACCGCAGATCCTCATCGGAAAACGGAACCGCATCACCCTGTACCGCACGCCGCTTGACGGCTTCCCGCAATGTGCGGCGCCGATCCAGGCGCGCCCTCACGCCACGTTTGTCCCAGCCTTCGCGCACGAAGTCGCTGTCCTCGAGGGTATTGGCCGCCTTGGGCTCTAAGTGGGGCAGCCTCAGCTCCTCCCACATCCAATCGAGGATATCGTCCACTTTCAGCTCGACGACGAACTCCAGCCCGCCTTCACCGCTGCCGGCGCCGCCGCTCGCCCGATTGCCAGTTCCCGCAGGCCGTAGCACATCGCCAGGTTTAACCCCTTGCCCTTGCCCTGCGCCGGTTTCACTATCGGCTTCTCGGAGTCGAAATCGGTAATGCTCCAAAAGGCGCACCGGAACCCTGATCACACGATTGTCGGGTTTGCTAAGGACATCCGAGCCCGATACCAGTTCCGGAAGAGCGCTCCGAACCGACTCCCGAACCTTCTCGTTGTGACGTAACCAATCTCTCGCCCCGCGGGAGAAGAGGTCGTACCAGCGCGCCGCTTGCGTGGCGCTTATGCCATACTCACGAGACATGATCATGCTCCTCTACCGATATCCACCACCAACTGTTGGTCACGTTGGACTCCCAACGCCGCCTGCCTGATCGCATGGCAGTTGGATTGGTAGCAGCGCGCCTCAAACATCACTCCTGGGAGAGCAGTGTCGTCACGTAATTCAGCGCTTCCTTTGCGCTATGGCGGTCATAACCATATTCCGAGACGAGACGTTCCTCCACCGCCGAAATCTTCTCCTGGGCTTCCTTATCCGGCCGCGTGACCGAACTCACGAGGCGCAGGACATCGCGGCGTTCTTCGAATAGGTACTGCTCGATGGCTTCCTTCAGACGCCCATGGCTACTTAAAGTGAATCGATCCCCCAGCTTGAACGCGACCATCGCCTTGCGCACCACTTCTTGTCGGAACGACAGTTTCCCCGCATCGGAGATCTTGATTTTCTGTTCCACCGAGCGCAGGAACCGTTCGTCGGGTGGACGGGTTTCGCCGGTAATGGCATCAGTAAGCTCACGTCGATCCAGCATTGCCTCCACTTCATCAAGATACTTTTCAAGCAGTGCTTGTGCCTCGGCCTCGAAGGACGCAAACAGGGCCTTGTGCACATCCTCTTTGACCCAACGGTTATAGAAGTCCTTGCGCACTAACACCAACAAATCCACAGCGCGACGCTTTTCCTTCGGATCGATACGGGGATCGGACTCCACGGCATCCTTGATCGCGAGCATCACCTCCATACTGGTGAGACTCTGCGCTTCGCTACGGGTGATGGCATTGGATATCGAATTGATCACAAACCTCGGGCTACTGCCCGTTAGACCCTCGTCGGGGCTCTCCATCCGAATGCGTTCCACTTCGGCTTCCGAGATGCCTTCCACATCCTCGCCCGCGTAAAGCCTGACCTTCTTCGATAGGTCCAACCCTTCACGTTCGGATTTTTGCATCCGCGTGATGACGGCGAACACGGCGGCCACCTTCAAGGTGTGGGGATCAAGGTGCACCTCCCGGAAAGCCGTGGCCGCCGAGATCAGTTTCTTGTAAATTCGCGCCTCATCTTTGTAACTCAGGGTGTAAGGCACCTGAACGATCACCATGCGATCGAGCAAGGCTTCGTTTTCCTTTTCCTGCAGAAACTTCTTGAACTCGGCCATGTTGGTGTGCGCAAGGATAGTCTCGTCGAGATAGATGAGCGGGAAGCGCGACACCTTGACGTTTTTTTCTTGGGTTAAGGTCAGGAGCAAATAGAGAAACTCCCGCTTGACCTTGAGGATCTCGATCATCTCCAGCAGACCGCGACTGGCTGCGTACACCGCGCCTGACCAAGACCAAGCGCGTGGATCGCCCTCGTCGCCATACTGAGCCGCCTTCGAGAGATCCACCGAACCCACTAGATCGGCGATGTCCGCTGTGGTGGGGTCGTGGGGAGCATAAGTCCCGACTCCCACTCGACCTGCCTCCGACAAAAAGACCCGTTCGACTGGGAATTTCATGAAGTCGCCGTCGAACTCCTCTTCGAGGCGCACACGGGACAAGGGGCTAAGCTCGCCCGTCACATCCACCCCATAGGTTTCGCGAAACTCGGCCCGCAGCGTGCTCGGCACCAGTAACAGCGGAGATTCGTGTATCGGTGAACCCTGCAGGGCATAGATCGCACCCTCCTCGGTGTGGCTGTACTCCTCGAGGCCTTTCTTAAGTAGGATAACGAGAGTGGACTTGCCTCCCGAAGGCGGACCAAGGAGTAGCAGTAAGCGTCTCCCCACCTCAGAGCCGGCGGCAGCGGCCTTGAAATATTCCGCAACGCGCTCCAAAGCCTTATCAACCCCATACAATTCTCCGGAGAACAGGCTGATCGCCGCTGTGTTCTCCTCCTCCGCCCCCCGATAACCCTTCCAGCGCAACATATCCCATATATACTCGTGGCTGTTACGGCACACAGCTTGCGCATTGGTGGGCAGAACTTCCTCGATGAATTCTGCAAACGTCCCGCTCCAATGGCGAACCTTGTGCTGCTGCGTGTATTCGGTCAGCGAATCGACGAATTTCGAACGCTTCCGGATGGTCGATTTGTCGGTAAAAACCTCAGCACTAGTCATAGCTGAGCTCCTCTACGGGAATGTAAATCCATCGCATCTGTCAGCCCTCCCCTCCATCTTAGGTTGGCGATTGACGCAGTGAGCGGCAACCACGATGCCCCGGCCGCGGCGGCTCTAGCCTTTGCGTTGCGCTCCAACGAACCCAGACCGGCCCATGGGTTGTCGTGACGACCTGCAGCCAAACGTCTAGCGCTAACTATCATGACTTCGGAGTCGCATGGCGTTCATGGCCTTAAAGTTAGAGCCTGCTCGAGACCCGATTGTTCCGAACCGGGATAATTAGGCTAATGCAACCTTCGCACCATAATCCCACATGTTAAGTACTTGCCCTACCGAGCCTTTTGCAACCACCACCGGCTGCGGCACCCCGGTCCAGCGGGCCACCCAGCCACGGAGAGGCTACACACCCGCTCCAGATCCATCCCCAGCTTAGAAGCTGTTTTAAAAATTACTGCGCTTGCCTGAGCTGCGTTGCACGGTGCGCCTTGCTCTGCCGGCGCTCGTGACATTCTTAAAACAGCTTCTTAGGGAGCGTAGCCGCCAAGCGGCACCCCCCGGTAATACACCCACAATCCTGAACTGCGGCGCAACAATTCATGCCAGATCTCCAACGGCTCGACATCGAACAGGATTCTTGAATCGGGTGAGACGAGCCGCCAGTCGCCTCGATTCACCTCATCTTCCAACTGCCCCGGAGCCCACCCGGCATAACCCACGTAGGCATGGAAGCTCGCACTTCGATCCCACTCTGCAAGTAACTGTTTGAGGGTAGCCTCGCTGCCACTCAGAAAAATATTGGCGAAAATATGCGCAACCTGTTTCAGGCGTCGATCTGTACGCAGCAAGAGCATAATCTGCTGTTGTGCGACGGGGCCGCCCATATACAGCCGATCCGAGCGACTGCGAAGCGGCCCAATGGTCGGAAAAACATCGGAGAGCCTCACATTGGTAGGACGGTTAATAACAAGACCCATCGCCCCATGTGTACCGTAGTCCAGCAGCAAGACCACTGCCCTGACAAAATGAGGGTCCGCTAGGTACTGGTTGGCCACTAACAGAGTGCCTTTTTGCAAGACAGCCGCATACTGGGGGGACCACTCCTCAGAGGACGACGCCGAGCCTGGCGCTGGGGGAAAGACGGGCAGGGCCGGTAAGGTAACGGCGTGGTCGGCGGATGAGGTCTCGCCAGCGTTGGCCCGCAACGCGTCGCTCATGCCCAACAAAGCCAACGTCAGAATGACTAGCGTGCAAAATCGGCGGACCGAGCCGCGAGGAGGTAAGTGGAGCTCTATCATTGTCAGCTCCATTGGCCTAAGAGCTTGTGAAAAAACCTGCTACGCAACCCGATAGCGGCGTTGGGCGGTGCTCGCTCCTCGCCTATCTACTTGATATGTCTCGTCGCTGCGCGCCGTCCGCCTTGCGCTCGTGCCGCTCGCGACGGTTTTTTCACAACCTCTAAGTTAACGTCCAGTCATCTGCCTAGTGCCAGCAGTTTATAGTGTTAAACTTAAGCCGGATTATCTATCTCCGCAAGACGATTTCACCGGCTTAGAGTGTGTGAAAAAACCGCTTAGTGGCCACCGGCTCAATCTATCACGCAACCGAGGGCGAGCTCGGCTGTCGACGAAATGATGGCCGCTCAACTATTCGAAACCAGGCGCTTTGAGCGCGCGCACGCCACGGTTCGCAAGCGACCAACCTGCGCCCAACTCGCTTCAACAGGTGCTAGCCAGACCGCCTCCTTAAGAAGCTGTTTTAAAAACTACTGCGCTTGCCTGAGCTGCGTTGCGCAGCGGCTCGCCATCCTCATGTACTCCCTTGTACACTCCGGTGGCTCGCCGCTGTGCGCCTTGCTCTGCCGGCGCTCGTGACATTTTTAAAACAGCTTCTAAGGAGCACAACAGCCCATCGTTCGTCCTGCTTAACCTTGACCCGAGTATGGCCCATTGGTTGGCTGTTCGGAATAGCTCGATACCCCCTTGCAGCCGGACCATGGTCGAGCACAACGTGCAAACGCCAAAACAGGAGATGTAAGACTGTACCGAGCATCTCACAACCCTGATACGCCGCTGGCGGAGCGGCTATGCGGATCCATCGAGCGCGTGACTTTCCACAGCGAGGAAAGCGGTTTCTGCGTGCTCAGAGTCAAGGTTCGGGGACGCCGTGATCTGGCAACGGTGGTGGGCACGGCCGCTACCGTAACGCCCGGTGAATATGTGGAGGGTGAGGGATCGTGGGTGACCGACCGCACCCACGGACTGCAATTCAAAGCGCATCAGCTCAGTATCGTGCCGCCCAATACCCTCGAGGGAATCGAGAAATACCTGGGATCCGGCATGATTCGGGGCATCGGACCTCACTTTGCCCGCAAGTTGGTGCGCGCCTTCGGCGAGCAAGTATTTGACATCATCGAGCAGCAGCCGGCAAAGCTCGAACAGCTACCCGGCATCGGACCCAAACGCATGCAACGCGTGGTTGCGGCCTGGCGCGAGCAAAAAGTCGTCCGTGAAATCATGGTATTTCTGCGTTCCTATGGCGTCGGCACAGCCCGCGCGGTGCGCATTTATAGAACCTACGGTGCAGAGGCCATCGATCGGGTTCGGGAAAACCCTTATCGGCTGGCTCTGGACATCCATGGCATGGGTTTCCTGACGGCCGATACTCTGGCCCAGCGTCTGGGCATCGGTAAGGATTCCCTGATGCGTGCCCAGGCCGGCCTACGCCACGTATTGCAAGAGCTGTCCGCTGAAGGACACTGCGCCGCCGAACGCGAGCGTGTCATCGAAACCGCGGCCCGGATGCTGACGATTCCGGTACCCATTCTTGAGCAAGGAATCCGCGAGGAATTGGCAGCAGGGGACTTGGTCGCGGAAACGATCGACGGCGAGCCCTGCATATTTCTAAAGTCACTGCACCGTGCGGAAGTCGGGGTGGGGCAGCATCTGCTAAGATTGTTACCGGGAGCGCCACCCTGGGGATCGATCGACGCCGACAAGGCCATGGCATGGGTGGAAAAGGCTACCGGCTTGACCCTTTCGGCCTCCCAACGCCACGCGGTCGCCACTGCGATCAACGGCAAGCTAACGGTGATCACCGGCGGCCCCGGCGTTGGGAAGACGACGGTAGTCAATAGCATCTTGCGCATCGTTCGCGCCAAAGGTATACGCGTCGTCCTGTGCGCACCGACCGGACGCGCCGCCAAACGGCTCTCAGAATCAACCGGGGTCGAGGCCAAGACTATCCATCGGCTACTCGAATTCGATCCTCACCAGGGTCGCTTCAGTCGCAGCCAAGAGAATCCCCTCGATGCCGAGTTCCTAATCATCGACGAGTTGTCCATGGTCGATGTGGCGCTCATGAACCAGCTACTGAGAGCCCTCATCGACCGCGCGGCCCTGCTCATGGTGGGTGACATCGATCAGCTTCCCTCCGTGGGCCCCGGTGCCGTGCTCGCTGATATCATCGATTCCGGCCGCATCCCCACCGTACGCCTGCGCGAGATCTTCCGGCAGGCGGCCCGCTCGCGTATCATCGCCAACGCGCACCGCATTAACCGCGGGGAGATGCCCGAGCGGCCAACCGCGTCCGACGGTGACAGCGACTTTTACTTCATCGCCACCGATACCCCGGAAGCCATCCACCACCGCTTGCTGCAACTCGTGACCGAGCGCATCCCCGCACGCTTCGGACTGCATCCCATCCGAGATGTGCAAGTGATGTGTCCTATGAACCGAGGGCTCTTGGGAACACGTTCGCTTAACGCTGAGCTGCAACGTCGACTAAACGCCCACGCTCAACCTACCGTGAATCGTTACGGCTGGACCTTCGCGCCGGGCGACAAAGTCATTCAAACGGTAAACAACTATCAGAAAGAAGTTTTCAACGGCGACATTGGGCGCATCACGCGCATCGATAGCGAAGAGGGCGTGGTGAGCATCGAGGTCGATGGCCGAGAGATCGGCTACGAGCTGGCAGAACTCGATGAGATCGCGCTAGCCTACGCCATTACGGTGCACAAGAGCCAAGGCTCAGAGTACCCGGCGGTGGTCATTCCGCTGGCTATGCAGCACTATCTGTTGCTGGAACGGAATCTGCTTTACACCGGTGTAACCCGCGGCAAGCAGCTGGTCGTGATCGTCGGCCAGGTGAAAGCCTTGGCCATGGCTGTCAGCCGAGCGCAATCAAGGCGCCGCCTAACGAATCTTGTAGCCCGCATCAAGGGGCTTGCCTCGCCTCCTTGAGCCGGTGGAAGATTGGATCGACACCCGACCCCCTTTCGGGTGCTCCCCCGACGCAACGATGACCCTGAGAAGCTGTCTTGAAAATCTCGCGAGCGCCAACAGAGCAAGGCGCACAGTGGCGACAAAATCGTCTGGAACGATTTTGAACAGCTGAAAGCGGGCCCCGAAGGGGCGAGCCCCAAAGATGGGGCGAGTAACAACCGCAGTGTACAAGGGAGTACATGAGCATGGCGAGCCGCTGCGCAACGCAGCTCAGGCAAGCGCAGTCGTTTTTGAAACAGCTGCTTAGCCCCCAGCAGGTTGACTACGTATAGAGGCGCTTGATGTACGCGGCGTACTTCTCACCGATCAGGCGACGCCTGAGTTTCATGGTGGGTGTCAACTCGCCGCCATCGATCGTTAGCGCCTCGGGCAAAACAGCGAAGCGCTTGATCGTTGAGTAGTGCGCAAGCCCCAGGTTCACCCTATCGACCTGTTGCTCTAAATATTGGCGAAAGATAGGACATCGACACGCTTCCTCAACCACACGCGCGGGGCTCCCGGCACGCGCAGCCACGGCTGACAATTCGCCCAGATCCAGAGCAAGCAATGCCGTGACATACTTTCGCCGATCACCCACCAGGATAGCGTGGGCAACACCGGGTATTTCGCGAAGCTTCATCTCGACGGGCTGCGGCGCAATATTCTCCCCCCCTGAGGTGATGATCATATCTTTCTTACGGTCGGTCACTGCGAGAAAACCGTGCTCATCCAAGGTGCCAATGTCCCCTGAGTGCAGCCAGCCCTCGTCATCTAAGGTTGCCTGAGTCGCCTGATCGTCCTTGTAATAGCCGAGAAACACATGCGGGCCACGGATCAATATCTCTCCGTCCTCGGCAAGCCGCAGTTCCGTACCCGGAAGGGGAACCCCCGCCTTACCGAGGCGGTATCGATCGGGATAAGACACGGTGGCAGGACCACTGCACTCGCTCATGCCGTAAGCCTCTAAGATGGGGATTCCGAGACTCAAAAAGAACTCCAGCGTGCCTCTCGAGATGGGCGCTGCCGAGGTGAAACAACAGCGTGCTCGATCCAGGCCGAGCCGACGGCGCACTTTCGCAAACACCAGCTGCTCGGCCAGCCAATGAGACCGCGGCCTGGCAAGCCCGTCTTGATCCGCGAAACCCGATTGCAAACCGATGCGACGCGCCCAAGCAACGAGCTGACGCCTGAGCAGACTGGCATCGGCACCGGCCGCTTGCATAACGCTTTGAATCTTCTCCCACACCCGCGGTACCCCAAGGAAGAAACTGGGGCGAGCTTCCCTCAGATCGTCGGCCAGGGTGTCGAACCCTTGGGCAAACCAGGTGCAGGCACCCACCGCCATGGGAACGTGCAGGGTAAACAGCTGCTCCGCGATATGACTCAACGGTAGATAACTGATAAAGGCATCGTCGGCCTGCGCTGCATAGGCCTGCACACAGGTATTGGCATTCCAAACGATATTTCGATGCCGGATCATCACCCCTTTGGGCGAACCGGTGGTACCGGAGGTATAGATCAGACTACAGACGTCGTCCGCCTGCTGCGCCGCCATGCGCGCCCGAAGACGCTCCTCTGGCACCTTCGCTGCGCGTTCGAGCAGAGTTTCCCACGTATACACGTGCTCGCTCATCGCTGATCCCTGGATCGCCACGATGGCCTTGAGCCGCGGTAACCGAGCTCGCAGGCCGAGAAAAAGGTCAGCCGTCGCATTGTCCTGTACAATGGCGACGACGGCATCGGAATGTTCGGCAATGTAGAAGCATTGCTCAGGTGGATTGGTCGTGTATATACCCGCAGGAACACCTCCGGCAGCGATAGCGCCGATGGCACTGAGGAACCATCGCGGCGAATTAGGCGCCATGATCACGACGCCCGCGCCCGGCTCGAGACCCAACGACATGAGTCCCCGCGCGGCCAACATCACCTGTTCGTGGTAAGCGCTCCAGGATGTTGTCTGCCACCGCCCGTCCTTCCTGGCACGCAGGGCAGGGTGAGACCCATAGCGACGTGCACGGGTCTCCAGAACATCGAGTACGGTGTGAGCCGAAGTCGTCATGGGGCTTTCTGGCGGCAAACTTAGGCAATGATCGTGGTTACGCGTTCAACAAACGAGGCACCGGTCGCGGGTATCCTCAGTGGCGGCAGCTATAACCGAGTAGAAACGCACTTTGCGATCGACTCTGACGCCGCCAGCAAGAGCAGCACATGCTCCTTGCCAGCACACCAGGAGGGGCAGGGCGAGAAGTTTGATGACGGCACGGGCCCCACGGTGCAAGCGATGGGTTCGTGGGCCGTGATGCGACAACTTGACGGCCCGACCGGGATGTGCTGCCGATCACAATCATAGCAAAAAGCAACGCGTGTGAACGACTAAAGACCTGAGGGGTTGTGAAAAAAAAGCCGTCGCGAGCCGCCCGAGAGGCAGGCGGACGGAGCGCAGCGACGAGGCATAGATAGGCGAGGAGCGAGCACCGCCCAACGCCGCTATCGGGTAGCGCAGCAGGTTTTTTCACAACCTCTGTGAAATCGGCTATCGGGGAAGCCTATCCACCCCCTGATTGGGCGACGCACCGTTCGGATTACAATGATCGAGAAACGCCATCGCGTGGATGGCAAGCGAGTTGGCATTGACTAACGATAAGGACAGGCTGGTGGCGACCACTGCCGCTGAACCGGCAACCCAACGCCCCCCCCAACCCGGCGGTCAGTTGAACGATGACTTGGTGATCGTCGGTATCGGTGCTTCCGCAGGCGGGCTCGAGGCCTTACGCGGCTTGCTGGTCGGACTACCCACCGACGCCAACATTGCCTATGTCATCGCCCAACATCTGCATCCGACCCATCGCAGCATGCTCATCGACCTGCTTCGCACGCATACCCAATTAGAGGTCGTGGAAGCAAAGAACCGTGACTCGTTGCGTGCCGGGCGGGTTTACGTCACTCCACCAGGGCGCAATATATCCATCAACAACGGCCGCGTAAAGCTGACCAAGACCAACCGTGAGGTGGGTCCGAAACCCTCGGTGGATCAGTTCTTCACGGCCCTGGCGGAAGATGCGGGGGAACGAGCCGTCGGCATCATTCTCTCGGGTACCGGCTCGGACGGTGCCCTCGGTGTCCGCGCCATCAAGGCCCATGGTGGCTTCACCATGGCGCAAGCCATCGAGTCAGCAAAATTCGACGGCATGCCCCACGCCGCCATCAACACGGGCGATGTCGATCTAGTGCTGCCACCTCATCGCATCGGTCCGGAATTGCAGGATCTGTTGAAACATCCGCGCAGCGCACCGCTGCCATTCCCAGAGGACGATTCCCTGGGAGACGTGCAGCGTATCCTGCGGCTATTGCTGACGCGCACAGGCTGTGATTTCTCCGACTACAAGCCCAACACACTCAATCGACGCATTCAGCGTCGAATGACCCTCCATAAACTGTCAGACCTCAGCGAATACCTTCGCTACATCGAGGCATCGCCCAAGGAGGCTTGGGATCTCGGTCGCGATATTCTGGTCTCGGTAACCGCCTTCTTTCGCGATCCAGAGGCCTTTGAAGCCCTAGAAAAAGCGCTTAGAACCCTCTTGGACAAAAAGGAGCGAGGTGACCAGATCCGCATCTGGGTACCGGGCTGTGCCACCGGCGAAGAAGCTTACTCCATCGCAATTCTTGTGGACAAGCTGGTGCGGGAACAAGCCAACGGCATCTCAGCCCAGATCTTCGGCACCGATCTGGACGAAAATGCCATCCTCCATGCCCGACGCGGGCTGTATCCCATCACCAGCCTCACTGGTATTGACCCGGCCCTGCGCAAGCGCTGCTTCATCAGCATCCAAAATGCTCACCAGGTGGTCAAACCGATCCGCGAAATGGTCATTTTTGCACGCCACGACCTGGTAAAAGATCCGCCTTTTTCCCATCTTGATCTCATCAGTTGCCGCAATGTGCTCATCTACTTTAACAGCCGCTTGCAACAACGAATCATCCCTCTGTTTCATCAAGCGATCGAACCGAACGGCTATCTCTTGCTGGGAAAATCAGAGTCACTCGTGGCCTTTAGCGAGCTGTTCGAACAGGTGGACCGCAAGTGGAGGCTGTATCGGCGACGACCTGAAACGGCTTCCATAGCCCAGGGCAATATTTACCACTCCTATCGGATCCCCATCGCCACGCCCACCACCAAGCGGCGCAAGCGCGAGCAGCGCCATTCCATGCAGGAGATCATTAATCACGCCATCGCCGATGCCTACGCGCCCCTGGCCGTACTTATCGACGAACGCATGCAACTGCGTCACGTGCGTGGAGATATCAGCACCTATCTGCGACTCTCTGCAGGAGACCTGGATCTGAACATCGTCAATCTGGCGCGCGATGAGCTGCGCACCGACTTGCGTACCTTGCTCTATCGAGTCACCCGTGACCGCACACCGCTCAAGAGCCGCAGACTTCAGATCGGCGCTGGCGACAACATCGTTCGGATCAGCCTACACGCCAGGCCGGTGCACATCAGCGAGGACGAGGGCTGGCTGATTGCCGTCATCTTTCAAGAGGAAACGGGAGACGACACCCTGGAAGCGGATGTTCCCGTCGTCGATCTCTCCGAAGAAGCCCGCATAGCAGAACTCGAAAAAGAAATCACGGATACCCGGGAACAACTGCAGACCACGGTCGAGGAGTTGGAAACGACCAACGAGGAATTGCAGTCGATCAATGAGGAGCTTCAATCGGCGAATGAAGAGCTCCACTCGGCTAACGAAGAACTGGAGACATCGAATGAGGAGTTGCAATCCGCCAATGAGGAATTGCACGCCCTTAACGAAGCGCTGCAGATAAAATCCGCCGAATTGGCCATGACCAGCGCCGACATCGAAAACGTTCTAAGAAACATCGGTTTTCCCATGCTGGTGGTAGACCGCGACTTGCGCATTACCCGAGCCACACCCGCGGCCGAACAGATATTCGATCTCTCCGCCCTGCTTTCCCATCCAGTCGTCACAGGCGTCGCGAGCACCGTGAACTTACCCGGTCTGCGCAGCGAGTTGCTTCAGGTCATGGAGACGGGACAAGCTTTGGAGTCCGAGCTGGTCCACAGCAACACCGTCTATTGGAAGCGGATCCTGCCCTATTACGCCGAACAAGGCGACACCGCCGGTGCCATGCTGATGTTCTTGGATCGAACCTCCCTGCACACTGCCCAGCAAGCGCTGCGTGAGCGAGAAGCCTACCTCGGCGCTATCCTCAACAACTACCTTTACGGCATCATCAGCATCGATGAGACCGGTTGCATCGAGAGTTTCAATACCGCTGCAGAACGCATTTTTGGCTACCAGGCCAGGGAGGTCATGGGTCAGAATGTCGCGATGCTGATGCCGTCACCCGAACGCGATCGGCATGCAGACTACATCAAGCGCTACGTGAGGACGGGGGAATCCCACATTATGGGCAAGAGTCGAAGAGTCGTCGCGCTCAACAAATCCGGTCAGCAAGTTGTGATCCACCTCACTTTGACCGAATGGACGCAGGGCGGACGGCGATCGTTCATCGGCCTCATCTACGCCCCTGATGAGCAGATCATCCTACCCCCCGCTCCAAAGTAGCGCTATCTCCCCAGCGTCCATGGCCATGGTCCAAGACGAACACCACCTCAATGAGGCCCTCGAGCGGCTGCGCCAACGGATTCACGATCTCGAGCGCCTGGAAATGGAGAGCCGCGCCAAAGAGGAGCGCTTGCTCGGCGTGGTCCATGAACTGGAGGTGCATCGCGAAGAGCTCCACACCCAAAACGAGAACCTCCTTCATGCCCACGCCGAGCTCGAAGAGTCACAGCGAAACTACATCGATTTTTTTGAATACGCTCCGGTGGGTTACCTCTTCTTGGACCGCGAAGGGGTCATCCACCAACTTAATCTGCAGGGGGCCCAGATGCTGGGCTACAGTCGCGCTCACGTCCTGGGCAAACCCCTGTGGTTCTATCTGCCCCGCGGCTTTCGGGACGCTCTGATGCAGCATCTGCGCACGGTTTTTCGTCGCAACCGGGCAGCGGTGGAACTCACCATTCGACGCGGTGACGGTTCGACCTTCTACGGCGCCTTAGAAAGCGTGTTGGTCCAAGAGGCAGCGGGCCTATCACGCTATTGCCGAACGGCTTTGCTGGATGTGACTGAACGCCGAACCGCGGAAAGTGCGCTGCGCGAGAGTGAGGAACGCTTTCGCAACCTTATCGAAGGCTCCATCCAAGGCATCTGCATCCATCAGCACTGGCACCCTCTATTTGTCAACCAAGCCTACGCGGATATCCTAGGGTACGACTCGCCGGAAGAGATCCTCTCCTTGAAGTGCTTTGAGCACCACATTGCACCCCATGAACGCCTGCGACTCAAGGACTATCTGACCAGGCGGCTTCTCGGTGATCCGGTGCCTGTCCATTACGAATACGATGCCTCGCGCAAAGACGGTGCCTCGGTCACCCTAGACAAAGTGGTCCGACTCGTCCAATGGAAAGGGGAGGTCGCCGTCCAGGATACCGTTATCGATATCACCGCCCGTCGGCGCGCCGAGGAGCAAGCGAGAAAGCGTGAGGCCGAGCTCGCCCACGTCGCCAGACTGAGCACCATGGGAGAGATGGCCACCACGCTCGCTCATGAGCTTAACCAACCCCTTACCGCTATCGTGAGCTACACTGAAGGGGCCCTGCGACGGTTTGGCCACCTCCGAGCCCACAACCCTGAACTCATCGGGGTGCTCGATCATATCGCGCAACTCACCAAGCGTGCAGCTCAGATCGTACGGGGCATGCGCGATTTTGTCCGAAAGAAGGATGCACCGTTCCAGCCAGTGGACCTCAATCAAGCCATCTCCGAAGCGGCGAGGCTCATCAGTGCCGAGGTGCGTCAGAAACAGATCCACATGGAGCTCTATCTCGCACCCGGCTTGCCGCTGGTCACTGGCAGTCTAGTCCAATTAGAACAGGTGGTGCTCAACCTCATTCGCAACGCCATCGAAGCCATCGAAGAAGCAGACAGCGAGCTTCGCAATTTGACGCTACGAACATTTATCAATCGTCGAGCTGAGCTTGAGCTAACGGTTCGGGACACCGGAGTCGGCCTGGATCCTGCCATTGCCTCGCAGGTACTGGAAGCTTTCGTAACCACCAAACATGACGGTCTCGGTCTCGGTCTGTCTATCAGCCGAACCATCCTCGAGTCCCATGGCGGTCGGCTCTGGGCAACCGCCAATGAGCGCCGGGGAACGACCTTCCACTTGGCGTTGCCGCCGCTACCCCGTGCCCCCTATGGCCGCTGACGGAGCACCCACCGTCTTTGTTGTCGACGACGATGAAGATGTGCGCCACGCGCTACGGTGGCTTATCGAGTCCGTCGAGCTGACGGTGGCCACTTACCCCTCCGCAGAAGCCTTCCTGGCCGCCTACACACCCGGCCAGCCTGGGTGCCTGGTGCTTGACGTGCGCATGCCCGGAATGGGCGGGCTTGGGCTGCTCGAACACCTGCGCACGCAACGAATCGAGCTGCCCACTATTATTCTGACCGGGCACGGCGATGTTCCGATTGCTGTGAGGGCAATGAAGTCAGGTGCCATGGACTTCATCGAAAAGCCCTTCACCAATCAGGATTTGCTTGACCAGATTCAGCGCGCCCTGAAGCAAGACGCCGAACAACGCAGCCAGCAGCTCCAACGAGCCCAGGTGCAAGCGCGCGTCGAAACGCTCACGCCACGGGAACGCGAAGTCCTGCAGCGAGTTGTTCAGGGGCAAGCCAACAAGGTCATTTCGGTGGAACTCCGAATCAGCGAGAGGACCGTGGAAACCCACCGTAAAAAAATAATGGACAAAATGCAGGCTCACTCCCTTGCGGAGTTGATCCAGATGACCCTCCTCATACAGATGGCTCAATCCGTCCCCCCTCCGGGTAATCCCTGATCGCCATTACGGGAAATGCGGATTTC
Organism: uncultured Thiotrichales bacterium; assembly: GCA_964624765.1. Lineage (GTDB taxonomy): Bacteria > Pseudomonadota > Gammaproteobacteria > HK1 > HK1 > JAGTVB01. The sequence continues at coordinate 30 of CAZUZO010000042.1, read as the reverse complement.
ATCCGCCCGCCTTTTCTACTAGGGTTTAAT
>CAZUZO010000041.1:22405-23797 GCA_964624765.1 uncultured Thiotrichales bacterium | reverse complement strand
CGAGGAGCGAGCACCGCCCAACGCCGCTATCGGGTCGTGTAGCAGGTTTTTTCACGACCTCTCAGCTCTATGTAGAGACCCGGAGTGATGAAGGAGAACTCATCGTGAAACTATTCTTAGTGCAACACGGCGATGCCGTTATCCAAGAAGTCGATCCTCAAAGACCCCTCAGCGAGCAAGGCAAGCGCGACGTTGAAACCATGGCAAGATGGTTGCACCAAGCCAGCGTACGCGCCGACCACGTGCTACACAGCGGCAAGCGCCGCGCCCATCAGACAGCCGAAATGCTAGCCCAAGTCATGACGACTGGCGGCAGCTGCAGCAGCCTGTCCGGCATGGCGCCGAACGATCCTGTCGAAGCCGTGGCTGCCACGGTTGCAGCTCTCAGTCAAGACACCGTCCTGGTTGGCCACCTACCTTTCATGTCGCGCCTGGCGTCGCTTTTGATCGGTGCCGATCCCGAGCGTGGTATCGTGGCCTTCCAACCAGGCAGCATCGTCTGCCTTGAAAAAGACCGATCAGGTCGGTTCAGCGTTAACTGGATGCTACGACCGGATGTGCTACCCAAGGGCCCAGACGCATCGCATGAAGACCGTTAATGGAGCTTCTTCCCATGGCAGTAGGGCCATGATCATCGTTTCGTCGGATTGGTTCTCTGGAGCACACGACCGGCGGTGTCTAAGCCTTCAGCGGCCGCACCCCTTGAGCACAGGTACAGCGTGGCAGGCCTGCTGAAACCAAGCCGACAGGGGCGTCTTCACGGCATCCCTTGACCCCCAGGCAAGAGGTCATCAAACTCCCGAAACGATAACCGACGCCGGTAATTGATTATTTTTCTTGGTGCCCGTCGAGGGACTTGAACCCCCAACCTGCTGATTACAAATCAGCTGCTCTGCCAATTGAGCTAGACGGGCTTGCGCGAGACAACGTCGCAACAAATCTAGCATGCACCGAATCACAGCTTGATACAAGATGGCTACCATCTTTCCTCGCCGCCATCACTACCCTAAGGGGCTGTTTTAAAGACGGCGAACGCCGAAACCTCACCACCGCACAGGCCAATGCACTCGTCCTTCTTAAACAGCCTGTTAGCTACACGGCCCTGGCCAGCGTGCCAAGATCAAGACCCACAGCCAACACAGCCAACCCGCCGTGAATGCCAAGAACGACATCTGGGAGCACTTAACCATCGCCCGAACACAAACGGTATCACAATATAGTGCCGCTAGTTGAGAACAGAGTATTGCCTAATCCAATCTTATTGATTTTCAAACACTAATAGCAAGATGATTACTGGCAAAGTCCGGATCAGAGTTAGCCGGACTATAACAGGGCAAGCGGTCCGTTCCAGGCCATCGATACCCAAATCCAACCTTGTAACCCCTTACTAAC
>CAZUZO010000041.1:0-22305 GCA_964624765.1 uncultured Thiotrichales bacterium | reverse complement strand
TAACCCCTTACTAACAGCTACTTGCAGACAAGAACGTGGGAGCAGCAACAGGATGAGCACCGATCTCTTCATTGGCCACGCTATTCAGCTTCTGGGAACCGGAGCAGCATTATTGCTGGCATACCGTTCGTTTCAGAAACGGCGAATTCAGCTAGGTGCTGAACCAACGTTACCCCAGTACTTTACCCGCAAGAGCGCCTACTGGGTCAGCATTACCTCGTATTGCACCATCATGGCGGTAGCGTACTTTCTGCTCACCTGGAGGTGGCTGCCGCTACAACCGCTGGTCACTCTTGTGGTAGAAAATAGCAGCGCTAGCACATGGGAAAATCTGATCAAGAGTCTGGACGGCACAACGCTCATACCCCTTATTGTCGCCGTCCTATACCTCTTTTTTGTATCTTGGGAAAACAAATTTAATCCCGTCCTTATTTTTCGGGACAGCATCCATGATGCCTTTGCAATCCCCACCCAAGCGGTAGAAGTCTATAACGCCCTGATCACGTCTCGGTTATCGGCTGTCGACGATAGGCTGAAAGCCAACATTGCCAATCGTCTACTTGCACCAAGCATCGATCCCGGTGACTTCGAGAAATCGAGCACTGCCGTTGAATACAAATGGGCTCATAACAGCCTTCTCTTTGATCAGATACAGAACTATGCCAATCAACCTTCCTTTCGCCGCTTCTTTAGTGAGCCATCTTTGAAATGGGGCACCATCTGTGTCTCTTACAATGCGATGTCCGAGAAAGTGGCCGCCTGGAAAGAATCAGAACCACACTACACCAAGACTCTCACGCTGATAAAAGAATTAGACCAGCTGACCGGTCTCCTCTGTCGCTTGCTCGCGTCCTTAATCGTTTTTGGGAGCGCCAGCGAGAAAGATATTTGGGCAACTGTGAGACACCTCGGCGGCAATGCCCATGAAGCACGCCTGAAACATACCTATAAATACGTTCTAATATTCACCGCCGCCACTGCCATCGGGGTGATGGTGGGCCGAGAGGTTTCCATTTTTCTACACAACGCTTTCATATATCCCGATAAGCCTTTAGCTCACTTTCACTACAGCACTTTCAGATGGATAGCTTATGCGACGGCGATGTACGTCCTACCCATAGCATTGGTCTTTGCCTCGCGGGCAGTCGCATTCAGGCGCCAACACGAGCAATTAAATCGCTACTATGGATTCTATATGGTGATGATGATAACGGGATTCATCGTGAGTTCTACGGTGTCGGCGCTCATTTTAGAACTGACTTACTACGACCGAGACTACTTTAGTCTTCCAGAAAGCTTCATCCAACATATGCGCTGGGGTATCCTGCCAGCGCTCATGTGTGGATTTATCGCCTATCGCATGGATACACCGGTTAGCGAGTCAGAATCCCTTTGGCAACTCCTTAGCAGCGCCCTAATACGCTGCTTCGGATGGGGTTTTGTTGCCATCATTATCATGCTTTACGCGACCGATGATATGGCTGTAGAGGAGCTGCACCTACGCTTTACTCTTGTTGGTACGGCTTTTTTCCTTGTTGGCTTCCTGGCCGCGGCCGCTCGCTTCAAAACAATCAAATCAGAGTAGTCTGTTACCTGAGAGGCCAGTGTAGAAATACACCAAGACACCCTACCGCAAGCACATTATCCGGAACAATTTTGCTCGGGAGCCAATCCATCGTGCCGTGACCCACCCCTGTGGAGCCAGATTTCGGCTGTTGTTATGTCTTGACTCGCCAACCCCCCTCTTCGTGGCTGAGAATCCATGCCGCCAGCTCGCCGGGACGAATGTCATCGGAGATCCAGTCGATTCCGCGGATAGCAAAAGGGTGATCTGAACTTCCGGTGCCGCTTCTGCTCGGCCGAAGCTGCGCAGCCAGTTCTTGGAAACGTTTCCTCCAGCGGTCGATGTTGTCTGGCGTCAAGTCCACCCAACCGTCTTCCGCCGTCCTGGCCTTTAGCAGCGGTCCGCGCAGCAGCCGCTGCCCATCAGGCATCAGGATAGCGATGCCGATAGAGAGGATACGCTCCCGCAAATCGCCACTGGCGATGATCTCCCCCTCGAGCGTACTCGCCAACGCCTGCGGCGGCTGCTCAAACACCCTCCCGACGGTAGCACAGGTACGTGCCAGCAAGTGCGCCTCGAACAGAAGCTTGGATAGCCTGGGTGGTCCCAGGAACTCGTAGGCAACCGAGGGGCCGTGTTCAACCTCCAGCTGCCGCAGGCGCTCGATGGCGCCCTGGCGCAGACGGCAACCGTGGAAGCTCGGCCCCATGACCGAACCGTCGAGGGCAGCGATAACGTCACGGCCGGTGTTCGTCCCTTCGAGTTCGCGCACCACGTTGGCTGCGATCTCTTCGGCGGTAATCATCTGCATCTGGTGATCCGCGGTAACGGCAACGAACTCCTCGGCACCATAAAGACCGTTCTCTCCGGTATCGATAAACACACCCTGAAGCGGTTCCCCAACACGCACCCCAAAGTCTCCCTGGACCACAAGATTGGCCGGATCGCGGCATGACACCGCCCGCTCCGGTGGGCAATCGCAGCGCTCAAGGGTTCGCCCCCGATAGCGGATCGGCCCGTAATCGATGGCCCGCCAACCGATCAGCGCGGTGGGCTTCACCTCCTTCACCACCTCCGGTCCTCCGGGGGTACGTGCCATGAGGAAGGTCAGCAAGGTCTGCGCACCCGCCAGCGCTGCCTTGGCCAGCAGCAGCCGCGATGGCTTTTCCTCACCGTGGGTGTAAGGGATGTTAAAGCCGAAACCTCCCGTGCCCGAGGTCCCGACCTTAACATAGCCCTGCGTGCCGGCACGCCGCATCGCCTCGTTGAGAAGCTGCACGTGTCGGACAAGCTGGGGCAGATAGAGGGCAGCCAGCAGGCGCTCGATCGGTTCCGGCCAATCCGTGTCAGCTGAATGGTGTGCGATCAGCTCGCGCAGACGGCTCACTACACCGTAGAGATCCTGATAACCGACAGCTGTCGCGGTGTTCATGCAATCGACCACGATCTCGGCCGGCGTCTGTGCGAGCCCCGGTGCCGCGCCGGTGATGAGTCGAACAAGCCAGGAGCCGGTGACGATGTCCTCATCCAGGGGGTCCAAGATATCCGCTACCAGTCGCGCTCGCCGTCCCGCGTCAGCCAGCACGGCTTCGCGGGACACAGGACCATCCCGTTGCCAGTCCGCGCGCAGAAAGACATCCCCCCACGCCAGCACAATAGGCACATCCAGCCCCGCAAATTGAGCCCGCAGCCGCTCGACTGCTGCGGTTGCGGTTTCCTGGCGCCGCGCGGAGACGACTAACCCCCGCGGTCGCCGCAGAAGGATTTGCCGGCAGACCGCCGAACCCACAAGTCCGGCCCCACCTAACACCAAGACCTGTTTGCCTTCGACGTCCATAGAATCGACTCAGAGGTTGTGAAAAAATCTGCTACACGACCCGATAGCGGCGTTGGACAGTGCTCGCTCCTGGCCTATCCGCGCTGCTCACACGCCTGCCAGTAAGCATCGACCCGCATCTGAATCGCTGCCAACGTCTCGTCATCACGTTGCGGTGCAAACAAGTGTCGAAAACGCCCTTGGAGCCTTAGGTAATTCTGCACCGGTTGCCGCGGGTGCGGGATATAGGTATGTATCACCTTCCCATCGCTGTATTCCTTGAGCGGCCAGACGCCGGTACGTACCGCCAGCCGACCGATCGTCACGGATTGGTCAGGAGAATAGTTCCAACCGGTAGGGCACGGTGCGAGGGCGATGAGGAGTCGTGGCCCTTTGATCTTGGCTGCCTTCTCCACCTTGCGCGCCAGATCCAAAGGCTCCGAGCCGATGACCGTCGCAACGTAAGCGGGCTTGTGAGCAGTCCAGATGGCGAAAAGATCTTTTTTATCCCCAGGAAAGCCGCGCGCACCGCGGCTCGTGGCAGTCCACGCGCCATGGGGGGTCGCCTCTGAGTATTGTTGACCGGTATTGCCGTAGCCTTCGTTGTCATAGCAGATGTAAAGAAAATCGAGGCCGCGGGTGATAGCGGCGGAAGTGGCCGAAAGCCCCATGCCGTAGGCTGCCCCATCGCCGGTGAGAACCACGACCTGCAGATCCTCCTCGGCCGCCATGCGCCCCGTTTGCCGCAGCAGATCGAGCGCATCGCGTACCCCTTGAGCGCCGGCGGGGGCGGAAGCCATGGCCGTGTAAAGCCAGGAACCACGAAACGGCGTGAAGGGATAGATCGTGAGCAGCGACAGGCAACCGGCGGCATTCACGAACACCGTGTTGCGGCCCAGAATGTCGTAGATCTGATGCAATGCCAACAACCCACCGCAGCCAGCGCACATGGGCGTCCCTCCCCCCAGAAGGTGGGTGGAGGGGAGATCGCGCATACGTTCGAAGGCCGTGTCCATCATTGCTCTAGTCCTTGCCGATACCGTTCCACGTGGGCGATAGCCTGCAGCTTTCTTATCTCGCGAAGCTCCGTCTCGGTGTAAAGCAAGCGTGGCGGTGGCGACTCGCCGCGCTCAGCCGCCGAACGCATCGCCTCAGCTATGGCAAAAAATTCCTCGGGACTGATATCCCGACCGCCGAGCCCTCCAATGAAACTCAACAGCAACGGCCTGGCGCCGGCATGGCCATACAGTGCGGAGGCGATCTCTCCATACAGGATACCGCCGCCACCCACGGAGATATTCTGATCGATGATGGCCACCGCCCTCTTTCCCGCCAGCACGCCCCGCACAGGACCGATGGGAAATGGCCGCAGCAAACGGGGCCGTACCAGCCCAAGGCGCCAACCGGCGCGGCGCAGGTGGTCAACAGCATCCTTGGCCTTGGTTGCAAACGACCCGATCATGACCATGACATCATCGGCGTCGTCCGTCCGGTAAGTTTCCAGGGCCGTGTAGTGCCGGTCGAAACATGCCGCAAAGGCATCCGCCGCCGCCTCATACACTTCGAGTCCATTCAACGACGCCAGATGGGTCTGGTAACGAAAATACGAGTATGGGCCACCGCCCAGCACCCCCACGGCCTGGCTGACGGGTGTACTCGCCCGAAATCCCAAATTCTCGATGTCATAGCCCGGCAGGTAAGCATCCACCGTCCCTGTATCGGGAATCGTGACCGGCTCACGGGTAAAAGACAGATAAAAGCCGTCGAGATTGACCATGACGGGCAACCGCACACGCTCGTCCTCCGCCAGGCGATAGCCGATCAAAACGTGATCAAGCACCTCCTGGCAGGTTGCGCAGTGCAACTGCAGAAACCCACTGTCGCGGGCTGCTAAAACATCGTTGTGGTCGGGCTCCAGAGTGATCGGGGCAGCCAGCCCCCGGGACACATTAACCAGCACGAAAGGGGCCCGCCAACCCGCCACGGTGTAGAGCATCTCCATGGCGTAAAGTAGCCCCTGGCTCGACGTGGCGGTAAACACCCGCACGCCGGTGGCCGCAGCGGCGCCCGCTGCAGTGACCATGGCATGCTCGGATTCGAGGGTCACTAGCCGTGCCATTATGGTGCCCCCATCGATCCAGCCGGCCAAGGTCTCGATGATCTCAGTCTGGGGAGTAATGGGAAACGCAGGGATGTAGTCCGCGCGTGCAAGCCGCGCCCCCCAAGCGGCAGCGCCATTGCCCGTGAGCAGCGTGCGTTTCATGTCGCTTCCTGCTCGGCGCTGCGGGCTTCGCCCTCCGGCACCACCCGAATGGCATGCGGGGGACACTGGGCCACACAGATCAGGCAGCCCTTGCAATGGTCATAGTCGATCTCGGGATAGCCTGTCTGGCCGAGGGTCATCGCACTGTCGGGGCAAAAACTGGTGCACACCCACCAGCAACGCTTGCAGCGGTCGTACTCGATCACGGGGCGCACGGTCCGCCACAGGCCTGTGCGCACCTCAACGCTGGTGGCAACAGCGTGCACCGCCGGGGCCGATAAACGCGCATCCTCGAAAGGCAGATCCACCCACCGGGGCGCTTCGTAGTTGTCCGCCGAGGGGCCACCTCCCTCGGATACACAGCCCTGTTGTGCGGCCATGGCCTCATAGGCTGCCAGCGCTCGCTCCAGGTTGGGCTGCAGCGGCTCGGCTCCAAGCGGTTGGATCTCTTCCCGAATAGCCTGCTCGAGGCTTGCCCGCGAGACCGTCCCCAGAAGCCGGGCGGCGGCACCGGCACAGTGCGCTCCCAGATAACCCCGTTCCAAGGTATCGACCGACGCTGGCGACACCGGGAGCGTCACCAGCCGCCCCGGAAAGTTGAGTCGATGACACCAGTCCTGCGCTGCCACCTCGGTCTCGATCAGCAATACCGTGTGTTGATCGAGACCGACCAGCACCCCGGCAGCCGGTATCGGCACCAAGGTATCGTCGGCTACCACGACCAAGTCCGGAGCACGGATGATCCCGCGCTCCTGGATCGGATGGCGGTCGGCACGGACGTAGGCGAATATCGGCGCGCCGCGGCGTTCTGCACCGTAACGAGGGGCGTCTTGAACCTCGAACCCTTCGTTAAAGAGCGCCGTGCCAAGAATACGGCTAGCCGTCTTGATCCCCTGACCACCGCGCCCATGGAATCGAATTCGATACATTTGAAGCGGTCTGTATCCGTTCGCCGGGTAACCCGACAATCATTCATTATTGTGCTGCCATCTACCACGGTGCGCATATGATCGCCGTCAAGTGGAGCCGCAACAACAGCCGCACATGGGTGTTCATGCCCCCGCTGTCGCCACCAACTTGTCGTCACGGCCAAACGCTCGCGTTTCGGCCAACCCGAGAATCCGCTCCCACAAGAGAAACCTTGACCATGGTCGTTCTCTGACGTAGATCTGTGTCGGCTAGATAGGGTCTTGCGACGAGAACGATGAGACGGCCTACCAACACCCATCACGTTTGCTCTGGCTGCGACGGTTTGCCCCCACCACCGGCAGGTCAAGGCTTCGGCGCACTTGAACCACTTGCATGCATCGGCCATGGGCGGTGGCGTCGAGAACCCGACGTCCTGTTACCCGACCTGCTGGGGATCTCAGAGCTTGTAAAAAAACCTGCTGCACGACCCGATAGCGGTGTTGGGCGGTGCTCGCTCCTCGCCTATCGATCTGTTAGGTCTTATCGCTGCGCCCCGTCCGCCTGGCTCTCGGGCTGCTCGCTACGGTTTTTTTACACCCTCGCAGCGGAGGACGATCTGCCCTGCGCCGCCCTCTCTGCGCGCACCCCGAGCCGGTCGAGTAGCATATTCCCAAACTCCAATGCCCAGCACTAGTCGAGCCTCCCGCGGCTCTTCGGTCATACCCCGAGAGTTCACGCGAGATCGAGAAAAGGTTCAGGAATTCATCGAGCGCGTGCGGCCAGTCGTCGAGGCCCTGGGGGCTTCGGCATACCTGACGGAGTTCGACCAGCTCGCCGCTGGCGCACGCAAGCCCTTCCTCTTTGTGGCCGTGGGGGAAGTCAAATCCGGCAAAAGCAGTCTCATCAATGCGCTGCTTGAGGCTCCGGTGTGCGCGGTGGATAGCGCCCCCTGCACCGATCGCGTGCAGGAGATCAACTACGGAGCACGCAGGCGCCGAACCACCGTCTCCGAACTGGAAGAGCGAGTGCAGCTACCCCATGATATCCTCAAGCACATCAGCATCGTCGATACACCGGGCGTCAATTCCATCATTCGCGGTCACCAGGTCATCACCGAAAATTACCTCCCCCAGAGCGACCTGATTCTGTTCGTGTTCTTTGCGAAGAATCCATACACTGGCAGTGCCTGGGATTTCCTGCACCACATCAAGCATGACTGGCAACGCAACACCCTGTTCGTGCTCCAGCAGGCAGACTTGTTAGACGCCGAGGACCTGGAGCGCACAATCGCGCTCGTCACCCAGCAGCTGACCAAAGAAGGGTTCGCCAAACCGGTGGTGTTTCCGGTGTCAGTCCTGACCGGCACGGGAGTCGATACCCTGCGCGACTATCTACGAACCGAGGTGGTCAAGGGACGGCAATTTAACAAGAGCATCTCGCTGACTCATAATTTGCGACGTTTCCTACGCCGTATCGAGAGCACACTGGAAGATCACGCTTGTCTGCTGCAGTACGATCAAGAGGGTTTGGCTCACTTGAAGCAACGGCTGCAGGAGACCGTGAGCGAAGCCGAACGAGAGTATCGATCCCTCGCTCACCTTGCCCGGCATCACATAGAAGCAACGCAGCGGTGGCTGGATGCCCACTTCACCCGTATCCGCGGGGGGAGTTCCGCACCGGCACAACCCGCTTTCCCAAACGGACAGGACACCTCCGCCCTCGAGCGTCTGCAGGAACACGGACAGCGGCTCGCCAGATCCGCGATCCTGCGGGACGCCGTGCTCAGCGGTTGGGAAACACCCCTCAGAATGAGCGAGCGTTTCAACCACCTCCAGGCCGAGCTCACCCGCTGCCTATTTCAGGCCGAAATGCGCAACCTCAACGTTTTTCAGAACGGTAAGCGAGCAGCCTTACAAGTATTCGACGCCATTCCCGTCGAACCGCCGTGCCTCAGCACACCCCCTAAGGACTCCCTCGCCCGTAAACGCCTACAATCCCTCAAGAGGATCCGCAAGGCGTTGCAAACGATGGCAGAGCCAAACCCGCCCGACCCGGCACCACAACTGCCGGCCCTACGGGCTCTCACGCGCTGGTCACTCACCGATCGTGGGTTGCAGGTGAGTACCGGTCTTGGGGCAGGAGCGGTGGGCTACCATTTAGGGGATCTGTTCACCGTTTTGCTCCTCGGTCTCAGCGGCTATTTGGGGGCAGGCTTCGTCTTGGCGGCACGCAATCGCAGGCGCATGGCGCGCCATGCCAGAGAGGCGCTGGACGCGATGGCTGAAACTATCGACCGGCGCCTGCGGGCGGCGCTTCTAGATAATGCCTCCAGGCGGCAGCAAGTCTTGCAGAAGATAGTGGCTCGCTTCGAGGCCAATTTGCTCAAGCGGCACGCCACCCTCGAGGAATTGCGCGCCACCACCAGCAATTTGCGCGCGGCGGTGGAGAGCTTCGAATCAGCGACCTGGCACAAGGCCGTGGAACATAATGACTAAAGCGCCTCACCTCCGTCACGGGAGGCTTAGACCGTGGGCCGATATGGGCAGGGCCGCAGACACTGCTGCAAAAGCAATACTCCAGGAACTTCTCATGCTACCCTACGCTGTAGCTGACCACCGCCGATGCCTCTTTTTTGCTTGGACACCCAACCCCGTATGCTGCGCATCGCCAAAACCTTATTTGACCGCAATCTGGTCCCTAACGCGCTGAGCCAGCAGCAAGATCAGTTGCTGGGCTTCATCCGCCAATGCCAGGAGATCGCCACCTTGCTCGGCGAGCCGGCGCTGCTCGGAGAAATCGACCAGCTTTCCACGGGCGCCCTGAAACCGTTCCTATTTGTCATCGTCGGCGAGGTCAAATCGGGCAAGAGCAGCCTCATCAATGCCCTGCTAGAGACCCCGGTGTGTGCCGTGGACAGCGCCCCCTGCACCGATAGCGTGCAGGAGATAAACTACGGCGAGGAAGAACAGCGATTGCAAATCTCTGAGTTCGAGGAGCGCCTGCACCTGCCCCACGCCATCCTCAAACACATCTGCATCGTCGACACCCCCGGTACGAATTCCATTATCCGTCACCACCAGGTGATCACGGAGAACTACATTCCCCAAAGCGATTTGATCTTGTTCGTGTTCTTCGCCAAAAACCCCTACACGGGTAGTGCCTGGGACTTCCTGCGCTACATCAAGCACGAATGGCAACGCAACACGTTGTTCGTATTGCAGCAGGCAGACTTGCTCCCCACCGCCGAGCGCAAGCGCACCCTAGAGCATATTCGGGAGCAGTTGGTCGCCAACGGCATCGAAGAGCCGGTCGTGTTCGCTGTATCGGTCAAGACTGGCATGGGAGTCAGTGCGCTGCGCGACTACCTGCGCTCCGCAGTAGTAGAAGGACGCCAGTACACCAAGGTCCAGTCACTACTGCACAACATCCTGCGTTTCGTCGGCGGCGTGGAGAAGCTCCTGGAAAGCCACCAGCGACTCAACAAACACGATGACATGCTGCTCGGCAAGCTGCATGGCCTAACGCTTAACATGCAGACCGAATCGGACGTGGACAAACAGGTCGGTCGCATGATGGATGAGTGCCGCCGCCGAGCCGAGGAGGCCAAGCGCCGCCTGCGTAAACGCTTCCAAGGAAAGCACACGTTCCTGGAAAAGATCGACACCCTAAAGAACGCCCTAGCGAGCGGCCACGAAGTCCGACAATGGTTGCTAGAGTTCTTCGGTAACGTCCAACAGGAGCTCACCCATGCCCTGTACCAAGATCAATTACGATATTACTCAGCACTTCACCAGCGGGGCCAGGAACTCGCCCGGCAGATGCTCGACCTCCTTGCTGCACGCCCGCGCCACGTCAAGAAATCCGCTCAGGACGCCTTGACGCGTCAGCGGGAACAGACTCTGGAAGAGATCCGCGAGCGTTTGGGACACCTGGACAGTATCCGCCCCGAAGACACCGTGCAGCCACAACCCGCCCTGGGACGATTGAACCGGCTACTGCTCGCCTATCGGTTGCTGCAGGCTGGCGCTGCGGTCGGATTGCTAGCGTTTGGAGTGTATTTCGACGGTCTGATCTCGGGCCTCGTGCTCGGCGGCCTCGGGTACGTGGGCATCGGTTACGGGCTGTTCGCTCGCAATCGGGAAAGCCTACAGGCCCGTTGCATCCTAGCGCTGGATCAGAGCCTCGAGGACTTAGAGCACCGCTTGCATGCTACCCTCACCGAACACGTCACGGAATTCCAGCAACTCGGCGAGGGCAGCATCGCGTTGTTCGAGCGTGACCTCAAACATCGCTTGAACCAGACTGACAAGCTATTGCGCACGGCCCGCGATCTGCGCGCGGCCATCCAGCATTATCACCACGAGTTGACGCCAAGCCCGGAAGCACCCAAACCGGCCACGGAAACGGGTCCGTAAGGAAATCGCGGCTTTTGGATCGACATCGTACTAGCACCGGCAAAACCAAACCGCTCACAAAGCCTGACCGCATAGACGCTCCGCATCCAATCGGTTACCAATAGGTATTCCAAAACCCTGCTCCGCAGGAGCAGGTCTCCCTACATAATAGCCTTGGGCAAAATCAACGCCATACTCCCTGAGAATTCCCAATATTTCCGCTGTTTCCACGAACTCCGCGATGGTCTTTTTTCCAAAGCCTTTCGCTACTTCGCTGATCGCCTTCACCAATATCTGGTCATCGGGGTCCTGGGCAAGATTACGAATGAATGATCCGTCTATTTTCACATAGTCGACAGGAAGCTCTTTCAAGTAATAAAAGGACGAAAAACCCACACCGAAATCATCCAGCGCAAATCGACACCCCAATTCTCGTATAGATGTCATTAACTTCCTTGCTAAGCCGAAATCAGCAACGGCCGCGGTCTCAGTAATTTCAAAGGTGAGCAGCTTAGGATCCACCCGCCACCGAGCCAGGCCCTCCTGCAATGCCGGCAAAAGGTCGACGTCCTCGAATGCTTTGGCCGATAGATTGATAGACAAGTGCGTATTCTGTTGCCGCCCGTGCAGCTTGCTCAAGTGCCTGATTGCCTTCTGTAACACTATATGATCGATGCGCTGAATCAGTCCACTACGCTCTGCGGTAAAAATAAAGCAACCCGGCAATACAATACTACCATCAGCATCCTGCATTCGAAGCAACGCCTCATAGCGCGTCACCGCGTTCGTACGCAAATCCAGTATTGGCTGATAATACAACAGAAAGCGGTCCCCATTCAGCGCCGCTTCTATCTTGTGCTCCCACCGTACGCGCTCATCCATTCTTTCCCGCGCCTTTTCCTCCTCTGCAAAAAGGTGCCAACCACAGCGACCTGCCTCCTTTGCCTGATACATCGCGAGATCTGCACAAGCCAGCAATTCGTGGGGGTCTGTTCCGTGTCTTGGATAAAGAGCAATGCCGATACTGGCACTGACTTTGTGGCTTCGATCATCGAAGGCCCAATTAAGTTGAGCAAGCTTCGAATTTATTTCTTTGGCTACTCTCACTGCACCATCTGCCTCGGTCTCACGCAGCAAAATCCCGAACTCATCTCCCCCCAGCCGGGCGACCACATCGACATTTCGAATCACTGCGCTGATCGCATTGCCGACCGATTTTAGTATGGCGTCACCGGCTTGATGTCCGCTGGTGTCATTAATATACTTAAATTGATCCAGATCAAGAAATACTAGGGCACCTGACCTGCGGTAGCGCTTCGCTACCTCGATTGCTTGTTGCAACTCCCTTTGAAAGCGTCTACGATTAAAAAGTCCAGTTAAAGGATCATGATCTGCTAACCATACTAAACGCTTTTCCGCTTGTTTGCGTTGGCTGACGTCAAGCCCGATCGACAACACCACTGCGTCGCTTGGCGAAGCCGAAGCAAGGCGTGAGTGTACCCAGGCGATATCGCTGTAGATACCATTGCGCCGTACTATTTGGCACTCGTGACGCAGTTCATTCGAACCGGCATTGCATAGCACAGCGAATTGCTGAGCGAGTCCCCCATCAGTCTCGCCTTGGTTCAATAGGCTCACGAATTCTCGACCCCGAAGTTCCGTGTCATGGTAGCCGGTCAAGGAACAGGCATATTGATTGGCCAACAGAATTATGCCGCGCTTGTTCTGCGTGATAATAATCACTTGCGCAGTATTCAGGATGCTTGCTATAAAATCCCTCTCCCGCCCCAGCTCCTCCATCCTTTTCTGCAATGATCGATTTCGCTCCGCGAGTTGATGCTGCAATTGCTGCAACTGGTTTGCCAACGCTACAGCGGTATTTTCTAAAATATCAACTTCATCGATTATCCACTTGTGCGATCGGTTGCGGGTAATATTTTTTGTCAAATGATCGAACTTTCCCTGCGCGAGCTGAGGAAGGTTTCGCGCTGTTTTTCGCAAACGCGCCATGGGCCTCCAAAGAACTAACAGCAGGAGCGCTTCGGACAAAGTAAAACCAATAACACCGATAAGAATATAGCTCTTTGTGGCACGGGTTATGGTCGCTATGGCGTTCGAGATATCGGTAAGTATCACAACGTACGCATCGATCATGGTCGGAAGGCGAATCAAGGCTACTTCCACAGTTCTACCTTCGAACGTTGTGCGAGCTACTTGCTTATTGGATGTTAAGTGACTGCTGGATGCTTCAAGTGACCGAAGTAATGGCAGTACGCGATCAGAATTGGTAAGTGCGACCACTCGCGCACCACGTAATGACGAAAGCCACTGCTGGTCCGTGGTCTGGCCTCCACCGACATCACCAATCAGTAGCCCGATATCGGCACCGGAGACTTGTCTCAAGCTAAGAATCATACCGGCCAGCGAAGCCCCAATGAGCGCAATGGGCTTGCGGCTGCCGCCAGCGAGAAGGGGTTGGGCAATGTATTGGATACACTGCGAAGTACATTCCATAGCCTGTACTGGCCGCTGGCGTTCATAGGTCCTATAGACGCTTGCGGGAGCGGCTACTTCTGCTTGTTCACCGAGCCCCGTATTTCCCCAACCCGCTAAATAGAGACCGTTACTATCATAGAAGCGTGCCGTATCGAAACCAGTGGTAATCTGCAGTCCAGCCCAATGGGGACCAAAGGCACTTCGAATTTTCTCGGCGTCCATTGCAGAGAGCGCTTCGCGCATGCCGCTGAGGTAGGGTATGAGCTCTACGAATTCCTCAAGCCTTCTGTAAGACTGCTGAGTCAGCGCGTCGATCTGCTTTATATAGTTCTGGTAGGCGATATGACGCTGCTGGTCGAATTGAAACATTAAGCTCAGATAGCCAAAGCTGCTGAGCGAGAACACGGTCCCAAGCAGAATCAGGGTCGTTAGACCGATGGCCTTCCATTTTAGGCTAAGATAACCGCTTTGGATTACGCCTGCTGTCCCGCCATGGACCGTCACAACTCACTCCCTTAGAAGCTGCCCTAAGAACGACTAGTATAGTGCCGCCAATTGAGATCAGGGCAGCCGCGTTATTCCAAAATGTTGATTTTTAATCACTAAAAGTAAGATAGCTATTTTCAATACCCGGATCAGAATTAGTCGGACTATATGACCCGCTCAGAAGCTGTTTTACAAATTGCTGCGCTTGCCATAGCTGCGTTGCACGGCGGCTCGCAATCCTCATGTACTCCCTTGTACCTTCCGGTTTTGACTCGCCCCATCCTTGGAGCTCGCCCCTTTCGGGACCAGCTTGCAGCTGTTCAAAACCATTCCCGACGATTTTGTCGCCACCGCGCAGCCTTGCTCTGCCAGCGCTCGTGACATTTTTAAAACAACTTCTCAGAGCTGCAGTGCGGCTCGACATACGATCGTCCGGAGCCATTCTGAATACCTGCACCCGACCGCACCCCTTCGATCTGGATAGCGAGGACCCACCTTTTACCGGTACTCCCTCATAGACTCGCGTTGTTACGGCCCTTTCCCGAACTCTCGCCCCTTCGAGCGCGCTTACCGCTGCTCATCACTGTGCCGAACAGTTCTCCCCCAACACCCCTCTTTCCGCTCCAGCGCTTCTGACAACCGAGCCAAACCTCTCCCAAACTAACGTGTTTTCATCTTGTCTTCGTAACCCAATGCTTCTCACTCCAAACGGCAACCCACATGATATCCCTGGATTGTCAAAAGCGCAGTGCCGCCTGTATAGCAATTAAATTCCAATCTTTACTTGTTTTGGAAATGTCAGGATTATCATCGGTTGGCAACCAACCCGTGCCATCGATAAAATGCACTTCTCCCCTTAACATAATATATCGGTTAAGATCCCAGCGCAAACCGACCGTTAGATCCTTTGCAAAACGGGAAAATGCTGGCTTGCCAGTCATTGCTGAAAAATTGGCGCCTCTTCTGTCATCACGATCCGTGTACAGTACATCGTAACGCACCATGCCCTCTAACTGTCTCGCAAATCTATACGCCAGCTGAACGTAAGCGCTATCACCAGTGGTGTCGGTATTGGGAATCACCGGTTGGAATTTTTCATACTGAAAGTTCCTCAATGCATATTCCCCGGTGATAGTCCACTTAAGCGCATTGTATTCAGCAGAAAGATAAATTGCGTTAAAGTCAATTGAGCCTGCAGGCAAATCCTGCTGGTCAGCACTGGGATCATATCCTACAGATGACCCTACACCGGACAATCCGAGCTTGACCTTACCTCCATCTCTCTGATAGAGCAATCGCCCAACAAAACTTAACTTGCTTTTTAGCGTCCCAGGCCGAGAGTCACCCAGCAGTGCCCGCTCCACCGACTCAGTGACTCTAGGAAAAATACTGTTGAGTTGCAATGACAACTCACTATTCGTGATAGTTCTGGAGACATAGACTTGAACGCCATCACCCGAAAAGGCCAGATCGCGGGTGCGGTCAAAGTAAATTGATTGTGGCAAAATAATGCTCGGCCGCGTAAAAGCCACATCCCGCGTGTCATTATACAAACCAAACGGATTTATGATTCGTCCGATCCGTAGGCCTGCCAATGTGATCGGGTCGGAAACAATACTATAGTCGAGAAATCCGTAATCGAGGCGAGGATTCCCTGTGTCAGTCTGTCCAGCCCAGCGTGCTGTACCTTGCATCGATAATTGTAGATTGGGCCAGGGGCGCCAAGAACCATTTAACCCAAGTTCTCTGAAGTCACAACTTAGACGGTCCTGGGTGCTCCCAAAAAAATTGTTGTTCGATGTACCGATGATTGATTGGCTGAAAAAACCATGCACCTGCGCCGTATCCCCGAGAGAGAGCGCTTTCACGGTCGGTGTCAGACAGGTTGCCAGAGCCAACAACACACCAACTAGGCTCGTGGCTCGCACCTTACAGCGAGGGCGGCGCCGAAATAATATCCAGTATCTTGACGGCATTACCAGCAGGTGCTTTTGAAACGTAACCGATGGCTCCAGGAGTTGATTCGACTCTGAGAAACATTTCTTCCTCAGTCCTTAACATCATGGGTGCCTGACCGGTACCGGAGTATACGAGGCGATCCCAAGCTTGCTGCATCTGATGCGGAAGAATGTCAAGTTTCTGCTCACAAAACCTCTTATGCAGTTCCGAGCGATCGGCCAGAACAAATACTCGAGTAGGTAGCTGTTCCGACCAACTGTGAAGCCGCATTCCATAAATAGCACGTAGCATGTTTCTCGATACTTTGGTCTCAGGAACCGATGAATTCACGATAACGATAATACTGCTGGCACTCCCATCTACCTGCTCATTACCGATGGCAGCAAGTGAAAACAGCAATGTGACAACAACTGCGATCAGTGCATCACACACTGAGAAAGAAGGGCTTAGGGAATGTCCCATCAATCAAAACAATCTAGAATCACCCGGTGGCCTTAGCCTAAACAGTTTTTGAACCAAGCCGGCATTTCTTTATCCAGACCTAGCGATTGAGACTGACATTCGGCACCGGCCACAACGCACCACCCTGCGTGATCAGATCCCAGACCGCCCGATTTCTTTGATAGGTATTTGTTAGTACTTCGCTCACTGACATAAAATAGGGTTGTCGATAACCGTGGTATTCCAGTAATGGCCCAATAGGTATCAGATCCAAAGCAAACCGTTGCAGCAGACGATTAAGAGCGGGCTCCATGGCCGCATAGCAATAATTTATACCGTATTCCGCTGAAATTCTGAAAAGTGCTACTATCAAGCCTAGAACTGGATGAGGGAAGTGGCGACGTTCATGGTGCTCACTGGTAATCAAACGATCGGTTCCGAATGGAAACTCGTCTTCCCCCTTCCGCCGGCGAAACATGCGCGAGATTATCAGACGGGAAACTTCCCCGATTTGATCCCGCCGTAGGCTTGTCGGATCCACGACGTTTCGGTCAAAACTCGCCGCCAATCGCTCTATAGGCAGTGATCGATCGAGATGCGATGGATATGCGTGGATATCCAAGGGGTCTGCTAGAATTAAGCGAACTGTACCAGCTAAAATCGAGCTGGCACGGTGACGCAAAAGGTAGTTTACCGCTCGGTAATCGTATTCATCCGACTCCAACCCACTAGCATATCTCCAGCTCTCGAGACCGGGCAATTCAAACTCTTTAGACATGACCTCGTATCGGAGTCTATACGCTTCGCGGCGCAACTCGTCGGTCAGTGCTGGAACTAACTCAAAGTACTCTTCGAATGCTGCGCGCAGTTCGTTCAAGGACATCACCAGAGGTTGTGAAAAAACCTGCTGCACGCCCCCGATGGCGGCGTGGGGCGGTGCTCGCTCCTGGCCTATCTCTCTGATAGGGCTCTCGGCTTGGCGCCGTTCGCCTGGCCCTCGGGCCGCTCGGGACGGCTTTCTGCTGGATAACCCCCTCCGCCAGCAACCTACCGACGCCTGGCGTTCCAGCCAGAAAGCCGGAACCTATCAGCCGTGGATAGTCATGGAAAATCGCTAGGTTGATTCATCTCCAGCCGCGTTGGTGGATCGTGGTCCGTGATCCGCTTCGCGGGAGATAACGACCGGTGCAGCGGTTAGCACAGATCGGCCATGGTCAGCGTTTCGTCAGGGTTGCTCTGGAGCACACCGTTGGCGCCCAAGCCTTCGGCAACCGAAACGATGACCAACACCCACAGATCTATCGTGAGATCCTACCGATCGCGAGACTTGCTTGAGTACGATGGATGCCTGAGAAGAACCAGAACTGGCTCCAATCTGCCAAAAGATTAAACAGGGGACACTGTATCCAACACCGGGAGCCCTTATGACCCATTTTGCCCAGAGAAATCCCGCTCCTCTGCACTAGCTCTTATCGTCATTGTAGGACGGATCTTTACCCATCATCCGTCATCCGCAAAGGTACGAGCGACGCCACACTCCTTTAGCCAAGCGTCGCCGCTACAGGTTCCCATGCATCCTCTATCCCTTGACACAGATCATGGGTTCTAACCGAGCAACCTTACCCGCAAGACCGGCCTGGTCTGACGCCTCGACCACCGCCGTGACGTCTTTGTAAGCGCCCGGGGCTTCTTCCGCGATCCCCCGCATACTGCGGCTACGAATCAAGATACCGCGTTTCGACAGGGCCTCGATGACCGAGCGCCCTTGCCATTGCTTGGTGGCAGCGTGACGGCTCATGGCACGGCCGGCACCGTGGCAAGCTGAACTGAATGATCGGTGTTCGCTTTTCTCGGTACCAACAAGGATATAAGAGGCGGTACCCATCGATCCGCCTATCAACACCGGCTGTCCCACGTGCCGAAGAGCAACCGGCAAGTCAGGATGACCAGGACCGAGGGCCCGAGTTGCCCCCTTACGATGCACGTATAGCTGCCGGCGCTCGCCGTCCACCGTGTGCTCCTCCAACTTGCAGGTATTGTGGGACACGTCGTAACAGAGCGTCAGGCGAGCCTGCGGAACCACCCGTGCAAACGCCTCTTGCGCCAAATGGGCGATGATCTGCCGGTTTGCCAGAGCGCAGTTGATACCGGCCCGCATGGCCCCGAGGTAGGCTTGTCCCACCTCCGAGTTGATCGGCGCGCAAGCCAACTCTCGATCGGGGAGCACGATGCCATAACGCCCCGCGGCGATGACCATTTCCCGTAGGAACTCCGTGCCGATCTGATGCCCGAGCCCCCGGGAGCCGCAGTGAATGGTGAGCACAGCATCCCCCTCCTGAATGCCAAAGGCGTCTGCCACCGCCGGTAGGAAGACCTGTGCCACGCGCTGGACCTCCAGATAATGGTTTCCAGAACCCAGCGTACCCATCTCATCTTGCTGGCGCTTCTTCGCCTTGGCCGACACTTGCAAGGGATCCGCGCCCGCCATCCGCCCGTTTTCTTCGATCCGCTCCAGGTCATCGGGCGAGCCGAAACCCTGCTGCACCGCCCATTGAGCGCCGCCTGCCAACATCTCGTCCATCTCCCGACCCCCGAGATGGATGCGACCTGTACGCCCTACTCCGGCCGGGATCGTCCGGTACAGCGCATCAGCCAGCTCCTGTTTGATCCCGTCTATGGCCGTCGCCGTCAGCCCGGTGTGCAGTGCCCGCACGCCACAGGAAATATCAAATCCCACGCCCCCAGCCGACACGACGCCGCCCTCCTCCGCATCAAAAGCCGCTACACCCCCGATGGGAAACCCGTAACCCCAGTGCGCATCCGGCATGGCGTAGGAGGCCTTGACAATGCCGGGCAGAGTCGCCACGTTAGCGGCCTGCTCATACACCTTCGCATCCATGTCCCGCACCAGTTCCTCAGTGGCATAGATGATCGCCGGCACCCGCATCTTACCGGTAACCGGGATCTGCCATGCGAATTCGGATATTCTCTCCAGCTGCGCCAGTTCCATACGCTCTACCCCCTAAGGCCACCGCTCAGAGTTAGTAAAAAAATGCTACACGACCCGATAGCGGCGTTGGGCGGTGCTTGCGCCTCGCCTATCTATCTGATATATCTCGTTACTATGCGCCGTCCGCCTGGCTCTCGAGTTGCTCGCGACGGTTTTTTCACAACCTCTCAGACATCCACCACACATTGTGCAACCCAAAGTCCATCCGGCCCCCGCTCCACTTTGACTGACGTATAGGTTGCACCCTTCACTTCGACAGCCAATTCGTGCCTGTCAACGTCAACGGGTTCTCCCCAACCCTGTCCATGCAACTGTGCTCCATCGATCACGACATCAAACCGACTGAACAGCATTCGGCGGATCGCCATCTCGTACACCAGCCCATTGAGCCAATCCACTAGCAACAGCTCATTGTCTGGAGCTTCACATTCGATATCCACTCGCACCGTCGGCCTCACCTGTGTCGGCTCGGTGACCACCGCCGCCAGTGCAACGGCCGCTTGCTCGAATGCCGCCGCTGGGGTAGTGCCGATGCCCCGAACGCCGATATCTGCACCGTGGTGATAATGCTCCCAACGGGCAGCAGGGGGCTTCCCGCCTCGGCCTTGAGGATGGGGGGTCGAATGACTCATGCTTTCCCTTCTTTGCTTTCACGACACCGCCCGACTCGTGAGAGCTTGTGAAAAAACCTGCTATACGGCCCGATAGCGGCGTTGGGCGGTGCTCGCTCCTCATCCGCCTGGCTCTCGCGCCGCTCGCGACGGCTTTTTCACAAGCTCTCACTCCAGCGCACAGACCCCGTATGTCCAATAATACAACGAAAAGTCAATCCCCTCGCGCCACGTTGCAACAGAAAGTCGAAGCCCTGACTCAGGCACAGGCCTACCCTGAGAAACCCCGTCGCATCGATACCGTGCAAACCCATATGTCTTGGGTTTTCCTGACCGAGCATCATGCCTATAAGCCCAAGAAACCGGTGCGTCATGAGTTCCTGGATTTCAGCACCCTGGAGGCAAGATACCTCGACTGCCGGGAAGAACTGCGCCTGAACCGACGTTTGGCAACTGATGTTTACTTGGAGCTCGTCCCCCTCGGGGTGGATGCGCATGGACAAATCCGCTTAGAGGTCCAGCAACAGATTATCGACTGGCTACTGAAAATGCGCCGGTTGCCGGCCGAGCGTATGTTGGACAACCTCATACGCACCGCCCGGCTACGGGAAGCCGACATTCGTAGGGTCGCCGAGACACTCTCGAGGTTCTATAACGAGGCGGCCTCGGTACCCATGGTACCTGACGAGTATCTGGCAAGATTCGAGAGGGATGTTCGAGATACCAGACATGAGTTATCGCAACCTGAGTATCGACTGCCCCTGGATCGGGTTGCGCGCGCAGCCACAGCGCAGCAGCAGTTCCTGGAACGCGATCACCGGCTCCTCTCGACGCGGGTTCTGGAGGGGAAAATAATTGAAGCCCATGGCGATCTTCGGCCGGAACACATCTATCTTGGCGCCGCACCCAAGATAATCGACTGTCTCGAGTTCAAAAGGGCATTTCGCCTCCTCGATCCGGTCGATGAACTCGCCTTTCTCGCCATGGAATGTGAGCAACTCGGCACAGCAACCGTCGAAAGTGTCCTATTCGCTTGCTATACCGAAATGACCGGCGACCGTCCTCCCGCTAAACTCGTCCGATTTTATAAGAGTTGCAGAGCCTTCCTGCGAGCCAAGCTCGCTATCTGGCATTTAAAGGAACCGGATGTCGTGATGCCAGCCAAATGGTCGGAGATTGTCGGCCGCTACCTGCATCTTGCGGAGCGCTACCTCCAGGGGTTCAGTGACGAGCCGTCTTGCTGAGCGGGTTCTTGGCTGCAGCCTTAGATCTCAAGCAGCTCAACAATGGACCCTCCAGTGTGTAGGCGCTTGATCGACTCGGCGAAAAGGAAGGCCGCATCCAGCACCACCAATTTCTGTTCGACCGTCTCGGGATCCAGTCTAAAGGGAGGGATGGTATCCGTGACGACAACTTGCTCGAGGGATCGGTCAGCAATCACCTTGTTGGCCTCACCAACAAACACGCCGTGCGATGCAGCGGCATAAACGCTCTTCGCTCCCCAATGCCGACACGCTTGAGCTGCGCGCAGTATGGTGTTACCGGTGCTGATCAGATCGTCTATGATGATGGCCACCTTATCCCGCACATCACCGACTATCGCATCTCCGGAAACGATACCGTGAGCGCGGTGTTTCTCCACGAAGGCCGTGGCTATCGACCGGTTCAGTGACTGGCCCAGGCTTTTTCTAAACTGCTCCGCCCGCTTGATGCCACCGGTGTCGGGAGAGATCACCGCTATCTCTTCGTCTCTCAGCCTCTCCCCAAAAAAAGCGACGAAAAGCTTCCTCGCTTCCAGGTGATCGACTGGGCATCGGAAGGCGTTTTGCAACGCAGCAACATTGTGGGCATCTAGAGTCACCAATCGGTCGACACCCACGGCCTCGATCAAGCTCGCGACATAACGGGTCGTCACGGGATCGCGAGGCTGGGTCTTCCTGTCCTTTCGCGCGTAACACAGGTAAGGAACAATGACGGTAATCCGGGCGGCGGACGCATCCCGAAGGGTTGCAGCAAAAAACAGCAGCCGACACAGTTTATCGTTGACACTGTCCTTCTCGTCGCCATAAAGAGACTGGATAACGTACACATCTCTCCCACGCACGTTGACCAAAGGTCGCGACTTGTGCTCACCGTCCTCGAAATCCCTTTCCTCATGTGCGCTCAGCGACATTCCCAGCCGTCCAGCGATTTTTTCGCCGTATGCCCGGCTCGCATTCAGCGCAAATAACCGGATACCTTCAAGGTTCATCTCTGGTCAGCGCTCGTGACATTTTGGAGCCCCTTCTCAAACACAGAACTACCACCCTCAAAAAGTTCCGAAAACACGCCGACCGGCGGTGCGAAACGCAGCCCT
>CAZUZO010000040.1:0-23892 GCA_964624765.1 uncultured Thiotrichales bacterium | reverse complement strand
GCGCTCGGCGATGCGCTCGAACCCGGCCAGCGCCTTTTCGTTGCCGGGTTCCCGTCTCAGCACTTTACGATAGGAGTCGTAGGCATTGTCACCGGCGGGTTCCGTCAGCCGGGTCGCGGCCAGCTGTTTTTCCGCCTTATCGAGGAGCGCCGTCACTTCGCCCCGCACTTTCAGGCGCTGCGTGACATCGTCTACGAGCGCTCGCAGGGTCGGGTCCTTGGGCGCGATCTCGATCCCTTGCCGGATGAGATCCAGGCTCGCCTCGAACTCGCCGGCCACGCGCTGCTGCTGGGCGAGCTCCGCCAAGCGCACGGCGATGCGCTGCCGGCCGGCGATGGCCTGGGCATTGCCGGGGTCCAGGACCAACACTTCCCGGTACGAGGCATCGGCATTATCGCCAGGGGGGGCGGTCAGTTGGTCGGCCTGGAGCTGCGCCTTTGCTCGGTCTAACAGGGCGGCGGTGCGTTGTTGCCGCTCCAGGGTGGTGATCTGATCCAGCAACTCCTGGCGAAGCGCGATCAGGGGAGGGTGCTGGGCCTCGATCTTCAAGCCTTGCTCGACCAACGCGAGGCTCTGTTGTATCGCTCCGGCGCTTTGTTGCTGCCGGGCCCGCTTTTCCAGCGCCTTGGGGATGGCCTGGATGCCGCGCCTCGCAGCGTCGTGGTCGGGCTCGATGCCGAGCACCTCGCGGTAGCTTTCATAGGCGTTGTGGCCGGGAGGCTGGGTGAAGCGTCCGGCCTCGAATTGGTCTTTGGCCTGAGCCAGTAGGTCCGCCAGCCGTTGCTGGGTCTCCAATGCCTGCTTGACCGCGGCCTCCAACGATTTTAGGCCGCGATGCTCGGGATCCGCCATGAGCCCTTGACCGATGGCGGCGAGCGCTTGGCCGAGGTCGCCTGCCTCCTCGAGACGCTTCGCCCGCGTCGCCTGGTGATCCGCGATGGCCGCAAGCCCCCCCAGGGCTTGCACATTCTCGGGTTCGAGGGCCAGCGCTTGCTGGTAGTTGGTGAGCGCGTTTTTTCCCTCCGGCTCGAACAGTTGACCCTCTTTGAACTGGGCTTCGGCCTGGGCCAGCAGCCGGGTCAGCTTCTGTTGGCGCTCGATCTCGCCGGCCAGCGTCTGCAGCCCGTCATGTCCCGGCAGCCCCTTGAACAGCCGCAGCCCGGTATCAAGACGTTGGCGGGCCTCGCTGCTTCGCCCGGCCTCCCAGTCGCGCCGAGCCAGATCGGTGAGCTGAGCGGCGATGCGCTCGAGTCCGGCGCGCGCCGATTCGTTGTCCGGCTGTTCGCTGAGAACGGTCTGATAGGTCTCGAAGGCATTTTCCCCCGACGGGGTGATGAGCCGGCCCTCGCGCAGTTGCTGCTCGGCCTTCTCGAGCTGCAGGGCCACCGTGAGACGCTGCTTGAGAGTGCGCAGCCCCGCGTGTTGGGGATCGACCTTAAGCCCCTTCTTGACATCGTCTAACGCCCCCGTGAGGTCGCCGCTACTGTGTTTGGTGCGGGCTAGGCGCTCGAGCCGAGCGCTGATGCGTTGCAAGCCTTGCAAGGCTTGCTGGTCATGGGGATCGCGCTCGAGGACGGCCCGGTAACTCTGCCAGGCGTTGTCATCCTCCGGCTCCACCAGCCGCCACGCCTCGAATTGCCGCTCTGCCTTATCCAGTAATTCGGCTATCTCGCGCTGTCGCTGCTCCGCCTCCAGCTGCTGGGTGATAGTGTCTCGTAAGCTCAGTAATCCCTCGTGTTCGGGCAACGCTTGCAGCCCTTGGGCGATGAGGGCGAGGCTCGCCTCGGCCTCCCGCGCTTGGTGCTGGGCGCGGGCCTTGGCCAAGAACTGCTCGGCGATCTGCTGCAGTCCCGTCAAGGCCTGCTTGTACCCCGGTGCGACCGCCAAGATCTGCTGGTAGGTGTCGAACGCGTTGTTGGCCGGTGGCTCCAACAGCTGACCCTGGGCCATCTGCTCATCGGCCATGCGCAGGCGTTCGTCCACCCAGAGCTGGATGTGCTCAGGCAGCGCCGCCGGTCGCATGAGTAGCGCCGCCAGCGCGGCCAACAGTCCGAGGACAGCCAGGCCGACGCTGAGCTGCCAACCGCGGCGCCCCTTGACCGCCGCCAGCCAGGCCAGCCGCGAGGGGCCAGGGCGTGGGCGTGACGCGGGTTGGTCCGGCTCGGCCGGGGGAGGCGATCGAGGCTCTTGGTGCTGCTCGGCGGTCTGGTGATAGACCAGCGTACGGTCGGCCAGCTCGGTCGCGTCGTCGGGGGGCGCGGCCAGGTGGTGCGCCGCCAGCCGCTCCAACATCTCGAGGCAAGCCTGCACGTCGCTGAAGCGGTTATCAGGGGCCTTGGCCAGCATGCGCTCCAGCACCGGCTGCAGGAAGTCGAGGTGCGGCGGCAGCTTCGGCACCGGCTCGGTGAGGTGCTTCAGGGAGGTGGCGATGGCGCTCTCGCTCTCGTAGGGCGGGTTACCGGTCAGCATCTCGTAGAACACGATGCCCAGGCTGTACAGGTCGCTGCGGCCATCGACCTTGTGGCCGCTCACCTGCTCGGGGCTCATGTAGTTGGGGGTCCCGACCGACAGCCCGGTCTTGGTCAGCCGGGTGTTGGAATCCATCGAGCGAGCGATGCCGAAATCCGCCAACACCGGCGTGTCGTCGTCGCGAAACAGAATGTTGGAAGGCTTGACGTCGCGGTGCACGAAACCGCGCCGATGGGCATAGTGCAGCGCGCGCCCGATGGCCTGGAGGATGCGCAGGCTCTCAGCCAGGCTGAGACCCTTAGCGATGCGCTCCCCGAGGGTGCCCCCACCCACATACTCCATGGCGATGAAGTAGCGGTTGGCGGACAACCCGATGTCATAGATGATGACGATGTTGGGATGGCTGAGCTGGCCGAGGGTCCGCCCTTCCCGCATGAAGCGGTCTTTAAAGCTCGGATCCACCGACAGGGTCGCCGCCATCACTTTCAGGGCGAGCCGACGCTGCAGTGACTCCTGGGTGGCCAGATACACCGTGGACATGCCGCCGCGCCCGAGCTCCTCGAGGATCTCGTAGCCCGGGATGCTCACCAGGATCTTATAGCCGAGGTTGTCCACCTAGCGCATCTGCTAGTACAGGTTGTGTTATACTAACATCGCATTAATACCACGCACCGCTCCTGCGACCTTAAAGCCGATACATCATACTCCAGAATGCCGCTTGGGGAAGAGTCTCAAACGTCCGACCGCCAGAAGAAACGCGCGTCGCTTGTAAAACCTCCTGTACAATCTCTGTTAAGTCTAAGGACGTCAAAACAGCCTTGGCTTGGTCGTAGTTGTTGTCACGAAGGTGAATATTCCCATTTCTCGAGTGTACTATCGGCTTCCCCAATAGCTCTAGTGGTTGGATAAAAAGGGTGCGCTACACACTTATGACATATCACGGGAGGGCCGATCGTGAAATGCAACCAGAGGCGAGCTGAGAGGACAAAGGGGGGAAGTGGCCTCGGCGTGGCAGCGGCTATCGCCCCTTGCGGGCTCATGCTGGCCTTTGTCTGCACCGGTGTATCCGCCGAAGGCCCGGTCGGGCCTTCGGCCGCGGGGGACGCGCGTTTGCAGGACCATGCTACGGACGATTGGACCCCCGAACGCATGGAGAGTGCGGAGCCTTCGCCTCTGCGCCGCCCGCAGCCGCCCGAGGTGCCGGAAGGGAATGCCGCACGCGGAGCGGCGCAACAGCAGCAGGAAGAAGAGCGGGGCAATGCCGGCTATGCGCCGGGCTGGGAACCGAGCGGGGAGGAGCTGCAGCCGGAACCGGATTCGTTCTATGAGTTAACCCCGCCGGGTGATCCGTCGTACTCGGTGCCCCAGGCCGACAGTGTCGCACGACATGGAAGTCCGCCCCAAGCACCGGATGATTACGGGCGCTACGCGCCTTTCCAGCGTTGGAGCTGGTTCGGCGACTATTTGCAGTATCCTGTCTCGACCGTCGGTAAGCTTTTCTATCGACAAAATGGTCAAGACCGAGTGTGCACGGCCTCGGTGATCCAGCGCAACACCATCGCCACGGCGGGTCATTGCGTCCACGATGGCAGTGGGCGCGATCGCGGTGGGTCTGCGAGCATCGTTTTCTGCCCTTCCTACGCCGAAGCGGGGGTGAATCCTAATCTCGGCTGCTGGCCCGCCGTGACCTGGAGGACTTCAGAGGCATGGTACAACGATGGCAATCTTGATCGCGACTACGCCTGCGTGGTGTTGGCGCCCGGTGGTACGGTCATCGCCGACAGCGTCGGTCATGTGACCGGTTGGCTGGGTCGTGCCTGGAACTGGCCAGCGAGAAACGCCGTGTTCCAATGGGGCTATCCTGCCGGCCCGCCGTTCACCGGCAACCGCATCATCACCACGGTATCCACCGAATGGTACGAAGTGGATATGGTCCCCGGCGATGGGCAGCGCTCGAAGTACATCGGCAGCGACCAAACCGGCGGCTCCAGCGGCGGCCCCTGGTGGCTCAACATGACCCATCCCGATAGCGCCAAAGAGATTGACGATACCGATGACTCACCCCTCACCGATCCACCGGGCCTCGTCACTTCGACGCCCTTGATTAACGGTGTCGTCAGCCATAGCCGTTGCCAAGGTCTTTGCACGGCGGAAACCGAGTTTTCTCAGGAGTTGGGATCACCGCCGTTTCGCAGTACCGAGGACGATCCCGACGAGAGCGAAGACGTGTTTCAGGCCTGTTTTGTCGCCGGCGGAATCTGAGAAGCTGTTTTAAGACTTACTGCACTTGGCTGAGAGGTTGTGAAAAAACCGTCGCGAGCGGCCCGAGAGCCAGGCGGACGGAGCGCAGCGACGAGACATAGATAGGCGAGGAGCGAGCACCGCCCAACGCCGCTATCGGGTCGTGTAGCAGGTTTTTTCACAACCTCTGAGCTGCGTTGCACGGGTGGCTCGCAATCCTCATGTACTCCCTTGTACACTCCGGTGGTGACTCGCCCCGTCCCTGGGGCTCGCCCCTTCGGGGCCAGCTTCCAGCCGTTCAAAATCGTTCCAAACGATTTTGTCGCCATCCGTGCGCCTTGCTCTGCCGGCGCTCGTGACATTCTCAAAACAGCTTCTGAGCGGCGAGGTGGCCAGCGGGTTTTCAAGGTGCAGCGAGTAGCTCTGGACCGTCATGGCGGGGATTGTTGACGGCGAGCCCGACGGCAGAGGCGACCATCTCATCGGGGGGGTAGGGTCGCAACAGCGGCTGCAGCCCCCGCGGATCCTGGAGCTTTGGATCGAGCCAGGAATCGTGGTCTGCAGGGGAAAGGATCACCGGCATGCGGTCATGAATAGTGGCCACCAACGCGTTGGCGGCCGTGACGATGACGGTACAGGATTCGATGATTTCACCTTCGCCCTCCCAGCGATCCCAAAGCCCAGCGAAGGCGAACGGCTCACCCGTCCGCAGGCGGATGAAATAGGGTTGTTTGCCACCCTCGGTGCGCTGCCACTCGTAGAAGCCATCGGCGGCGATCAGGCAGCGCCGCCGGCGGAAGGGCTGGCGAAAGGCGGGTTTACTGGCCACCGTTTCGGCGCGGGCATTGAGGGTGCGGTAGCCCATTTTCCGGTCTTTGGCCCAGAATGGGATGAGCCCCCAGTGTAGGGTGATAAGTTCCCGCCTGCCACCCGCGCCGTGACGTGCGGCCAGCACCGGTTGGCTTGGCGCCACGTTGTAGCTCGGAGTGAGCGCTACCTCTGCCTCGGCATGGAACAAGCGGGCATAGATGTCGGCAGGGGTGAAGCGAGCATATCGGCCACACACGCACATAGTCTATCATGTCCTGCCGGCGCCGGGTGACGCGCACGAGGTGCGGTCCGCGACGGCTTGGACGCTCGGTTGGCGAGTCCGATCGGATAACGATGGAAAAGGAAGCGGTAGTGCTCGTGCCGGGCCTGTTCATGGGAGGGATCTCCATGGCGGTGCTGCAGCGCCGACTCGACGTCTGCGGCTTCGAGGCCCACCGTTTTTCTTATTATTCGTCGCGGTTGACGCCGGCACAGAATGCGGTGCGGCTCAATGATTTTTTGTGGATCGTGCGCTCGCCGGTGGTGCATTTCGTGGGCCACAGTCTCGGTGGCTTGGTCCTTCGGCACCTGTTTGCTCGTTTCCCCGATCAGCGTCCCGGTCGGGTGGTGACCCTCGGCACCCCCCACTGCGGCAGCTTTGTTGCTGCGCGGCTGGCACGCGTCGCGCCTTTGCGCTGGTTGCTCGGGGCCAGTTTGAGGGAGGGTCTGCTCGGGGAAGTGCCGCCATGGCAGGATACCCATCCGCTGGCGGTGATTGCCGGGACGCTGTCGCTGGGCGCCGGTGAGCTGATCCCCGGTCTGGCCAAACCCAACGATGGCACTGTGGCGGTGATCGAAACGGAGCTGCCAGGTATGCGTGCCCATGTGCAGTTGCCGGTGACCCATACCGGCCTGTTGGTGTCGCCGGTAGTGGTGCGCTATGTGTGCGAGTATCTCAAGACGGGTGCTTTCCCCGACGATGCGAAGCAGAGAGAGGACGATGACCCCGTTAGAGCAACGTGTGCAGTTCACGGTGGATCGGCTGAGGCTGGAGGGGCTGCTGGCACAGCGGCCGGGAACCAAGAGTCTGGTGGTGGCCCATCCTCATCCCCTGTACGGCGGTGACCTGTACAGCCCGGTCGTCGAGGCGGTGGCGAGGGCCTACGGCGAGGCGGGCTATACCACCCTACGATTCAATTTTCGCGGCGTCGGAGGCAGCCAGGGCGAGTACGCTCAGGGCATTGGGGAGCAGCAGGACATCCAGGCCGCCCTCTCTTTGCTTAAGGGGCAACGCGCGGCGGTGACGACCCTGCGCTCCCTGCAGGTGCCGATCGCGGGCGGACGCACCGTGCCGCTCAGCCAGTTCGCGGCTTTCGAGTACGGCGAGGAGTCCCCGCTCGTGTGGCGCCGCGACCGCGTGCCGACGCTCACCGTGTGTGCGGACGTGGTGGCCGGCGTGCTGCCCGACGACGTCGTCGCTGCGCTCGAAGCCCCGGTCGCCGAGATCGCGAAGACCTTGCCGAAGGGCTAACGCATCGCGCTCGGCGGCATCGCCGAGGAGAGCGCGATCTTGCAGGCGTCGGTGTTCGCGGTGGTGCCGGTGATGATCCTGCTCATGCTCACCGCGCTGATGCTGCAGCTGCAGAGCTTCCGCAGCGTCTTCGTCGTGCTCGCGGTGCTGCCGCTCAGCCTGATCGGCGTCGTGCTCGGCCTGCTCGTCTTCAACCGGCCGCTCGGGTTCGTCGCGATCCTCGGGATCCTCTCGCTGATCGGGATGGTGGCCAAGAACGCGGCCATCCTGGTGGTCCAGATCGAGACCGACCGCGCCGAGGGCAAGACCGTCTGGGACGCGGCGATCAGCGCGGCGAGCTCGCGGCTGCGGCCGCTGATGCTCACCGCGTTCTCGAGCGTGCTCGGCCTCATCCCGATCGCGCCTGCCGCGACCTGAGGCCCGCGCGAACCACATACCCGAACTGCAACGGAGATCCCACTCATGAAACCGACCGCAATCCGCCGCCTGACGCAGCTCTTCGCCGCCCTCGTCCTCGCCGTCGGCGCGGGCGCAGCGCAGGCGCAGGAGCCCGGCTGGCGGCCGTTCGTCTCGATCACCCCGGCGTACGAGGGCAAGGGCGACCTCGACCAGGGCGGGGACTTCAGCGTCTCGCGCACGGTCGTGCGCGCCGGCACGACCGGACAGGTCGCGCCCGGCGTCGGCGCGGGGGTCACGCTCAACTACGACTACAATGACTACTCGTTCTCGAACCCGGCCGCCTTCGGCGGCGCGGCGCCCTGGACCATCATGCAGCGCTATGGCGTCGCGGTGCCGCTCGGGTTCGAGCTGCGCGACGGCTGGAGCGTCGGCGTCGTGCCCTCGGTCGACTGGTTCCGCGAGAACGGCGCGGATTCCGGCGATTCCCTCTCCTGGGGTGCTAACGTGTCGGCCATCAGGCGCTTCGCCGACGGCAATCGCCTCGGCCTCGGGGTCGGCGTGTACGACCGGATCGAGAAGACGGGCGTGTTTCCGTTCCTCGTCGTCGACTGGCGCCTCAGCGACCGCTGGCGGCTGATCAACCCGCTGCCCGCAGGCCCGTCCGGTCCCGCGGGCCTCGAGCTCGACTACCTGTTCGGGGGCGGATGGGAGATCGGCTTCGGCGGCGCATTCCGCACCCTGCGCTTCCGCCTGAGCGAAAGCGGCCCCATCCCGAACGGCGTTGGCGAGGAGCGCGGCATGCCGCTGTTCGTGCGCGTCACGCGCCATTTCGGGCGCCAGTTCGCGCTCCATCTCTGGGCGGGCGCGGTCGTGGCCGGCGAGTTCCGGGTGGACGATTCCTCCGGCAACCGGCTGCGCTCGGAGGACTTCGACCCGGCGCCGTTCGTCGCCGCGACGGTCGTGGCGCGCCCCTGAGTGCGGCGTGCCCCGCGACGTCGATTCCGCGAGCGGGACCTCGATCCCAAAGCCGAAACTTTCATCGTCGACTGGGCCCGCGAGCTGCGCCGCGACACCCCGCTCGCACTGGTCGTGCGCGTGTCTCGGGAAGCGCCGACCGGTTCGTCGGCCTGCTGGACCAGAAGCAGGAGGCGGACATCGGCGCCATGAGTCCGGTGTGGTGCTTCTTCGGCGGCGATGGCGTCGCGGTGCTCGCGCTGGCGCCGAGTCCGCAGCCGATCGACATCGACGGTCGCAAGTCCATCGCCGTGCTGGTCCCGACCGCGCCGGTGCCGTTCGGGGCGCGCTGCTCTACGTGCCGGCCGACTGGGTGCGTCCGGCGAACATCGGCGTCGATCGGCTCACCGGGATCTATGTCTCGATGGGCATCACGCCGCCGCTCTTTTCCGGCCAGACCGAACCCCTGTACCGCGTCATCACGGCCCTCTTGTCATGATGCCTGCTATCCTAGCTGCCGGGATCCTGGCCCACGCGGCCGAGCAGTCGCATCAGCTTTTCACCCTGGCGGGGGCAAGACACAGCCCGCCACGCCCCGGGCAACAGGCTGCCAAGCTGCCAGGGCCCTACGGCTTGTCGAATCAAGCGCAGGGTCGGATGGCCGATAGCCGCCGTCATGCGGCGCACCTGGCGGTTGCGGCCTTCGGTTAGTGTGAGCGACAGCCACGAGGTGGGAATCGCGCTGCGCTCGCGAATGGGGGGCAGGCGAGGCCATAATACTGCCGGCGGCTCGATGCGGCGCACCTTGGCAGGCTGGGTGCGGCCGTCCTTCAGCCGCACACCTTGGGCGAGTTGTTGCAGTGCTCGGAGGTCGGGAATGGCTTCCACCTGCACCCAATAGGTTTTTGGCAGCTTATTCCGAGGATGGCTGATAGCGTGTTGGAGCGAGCCCGCATCGGTCAGCACCAGCAGTCCTTCGCTGTGGTAATCCAGGCGCCCAGCCGGATAGATGCCCGCAATGGATAGAAAATCGGCCAAGGTGGAACGGCCGGCCGGATCGGTGAACTGGCACAGCACGCCGTAGGGCTTGTTGAACAGAATCAATCGGGTCACGATTCACTGGGCGGCGGCTGAAACGATAACCCAGACCTCCTCTCGCGGTTCACCGATCGGCTAGGTGCTGCACTTAACCGGGCCGGCGATCGAGTCCCGCTGCCGCGTGAGTAACGGCCCGGAACATGGCCCGTCCCTTGTTCATCGTTTCTTCCCACTCCAAGGCCGGGACGGAATCGGCGACGATGCCTGCGCCGACTTGAATGTGCAGGGTCCGGTCCTGAATCACGGCCGTGCGGATGGCGATCGCGGTGTCCATGGCGCCCCCCCAGCCGAGGTAACCGACCGCGCCGGCGTAGACCCCTCGCTTGACGGGTTCGAGCTCATCGATGATCTCCATGGCACGTATCTTCGGGGCACCGGTGACCGTACCGGCAGGAAACGTGGCTCGCAGCACGTCGGTCATCGAGGTACCGTCCTGCAAGCGGCCGGTGACGTTGGACACGATGTGCATGACGTGGGAGTAGCGTTCGATGGTCATCTTTTCCGTCAGCCGCACGCTGCCGATCTCGGCGACGCGGCCCACGTCGTTGCGGCCCAGGTCGATCAACATCAGATGCTCGGCGCGCTCCTTGGGATCGGCCAATAGCTCCTCAGCGAGCAACCGATCCTGGTCTTCGCTCGCACCGCGGGGGCGCGTGCCGGCAATCGGGCGAACGGTGACGACACCGTCTTCAACATGCACCAGGATTTCCGGTGACGAGCCGACAATATGGAAATCACCCAGGTCCAGATAGTACATGTAGGGGGACGGATTGAGGGTCCGCAGAGCGCGGTAGAGATCGAGAGGGGCGGCGTCAAAGGGGATGGATAGGCGTTGAGACAGCACCACCTGCATGACATCACCGTCAATGATGTACTGCTTGACTCGGCGCACCGCCGCCTCGAAGCCCTCGCGCGTGAACCCGGAAAGAAAATCCGCTTCGCCCACCTCATGGGAGCGACCGCAGAAGGGATAACGGGGAATGGCTTGACGCAGCGTATCGGTGATGAGGTCGAGTCGCTGGCGCGTCTGCTCGAGGGCGTTAGGCAGCTGCGGATCGGCGTGGGCGACGATGTAGAGTTTTCCTCGGAGATTGTCAAACACCACGATCTCTTCCGAGACCAGCAGCACGGCGTCCGGTAGGCCGAGGGGATCCGGTTTCGTGCAGGTGTTGAGCCGCGGTTCCATATAGCGTACGGTATCGTAGCCAAAATATCCCACCAATCCGCCGGTGAAGCGAGGCAGATCGGGTATGTCCAGCGCCCGAAACCGCCCTTGAAAGGCGGCGATCCAGCCCAGGGGATCCTCGGTGCTGACCTGCTCGATGGGCTTGCCATCGCGTTCGACAAGGATGTCACCACCCCCCCCGCTGGGTCGCAGCCGAAGCACAGTGCGACAGGGGAGGCCGATGATCGAATAGCGTCCCCATTTTTCCCCCCCCTGCACGGATTCCAGCAAGTAGGAGAAGGGTGAGCGCGCCAGTTTAAGGTAGGTGCTAAGGGGCGTGTCCAGATCGGCGAGCACTTCGCGCACCAGCGGGATGCGGTTATAGCCCTGGCTGACAAGTTCGGAAAACCGCTGGGGCGTCATCTCGTCCATGGGGCACATAGGATACCAGTCAACCGAGATCGGTGCGAAGGGGGATCAGCCTTCGTCATCGTTTCGGCAGCTGGATTTCTTTGTCCCTGGGGACAGCCGACCCGGGGCGCCCCGGCAAGCCAAAGGTTTTGGCGCTCTGCTCGAGCGGTCGGCTCGGTCAAGACGCCCGCACGGGGGTCGGGGCGAGTAAGTCGGCAAGCTCTGCGATGGAGTCGATGACCGCATCCGGATCGGCCGTGCGGATATCGACCCCATGGTTGTAACCGTAGCTCACGCAGACCACCGTAAAGCCGGCGGCCCGGGCCGCCTTGACGTCGGAGATCGAGTCGCCGACCAAGAGCGCGTCTTCGGGCTTCACGGCGAAGTGCTCGGCAGCATGCAGCAGCGGCAACGGATCGGGCTTTTGCCTCGGTAGACTATCGCCACTGATGACCAGCTCGAATTCGTCGTAGACACCCAGATCGCGCAACAGCGGTTCGGTGAAGCGGGCCGCCTTGTTGGTGACGCAAGCCAGCCGTGCTCCCGTGCCTTTGATGAAGGCCAGCCCCTCGCGGGCACCGGGAAACAGATGGCTGCGTTGGCTGGTGTGGGCGCTGTACAGATCCAAAAATAGGGGGTATGCGCGGTCAAAGAGCGAGGCTTCTGGCTCGCCTTCTAGATTGTTGATCAGCGCACGGCGAACGAGCCGCTCCACGCCGTTGCCCACCCAGTGGCGCACACTCGTCTCTGGACGTGGGGGTAAGCCGAGCTGGCCCATCATCTCGTTGACGCAGTAAGCCAGATCAGGGACCGAGTCCACCAGGGTCCCATCCAGGTCGATCACGGCTAGGCGAGGTGTGGGAATGCGCATCGGTTAAAAGCTCCGCGATGCCAAAGCCAGCTCTTCGCGCATGGCGGCGACGGTGGCCCGGTAGTCGGGGGTGCCAAAGATCCCTGAGCCGGAAACGAAGGTGTCGGCACCGGCGGCGGCGATCTGGCGAATATTGTCCACTTTGATGCCGCCATCGACTTCCAGGCGGATGTCCAGACCGCTGTCATTTATCAGTCGCCGCACTTCCGGCAGCTTCTGCAGCGTTGATGGAATAAAGGATTGTCCTCCGAATCCTGGATTGACCGACATCAGCAACACCATGTCCACCTTGTCCATGACGTATTTCAGGTAGTCCAAGGGGGTGGCGGGGTTGAACACCAATCCCGACTTGCAGCCGCATTCACGAACGAGTTGCAACGATCGGTCGATATGCTCAGATGCCTCCGGGTGAAAGGTGATGTAGGTGGCTCCCGCCTTGGCGAAATCCGGGATGATTCGGTCGACCGGTTTGACCATCAAGTGCACGTCGATGGGTGCCGTGATACCGTGCTTGCGCAGCGCTTCGCACACCAGCGGCCCGATGGTCAGGTTGGGGACATAGTGGTTATCCATGACATCGAAGTGCACGATGTCCGCCCCCGCTTCGAGTACGTTCGACACTTCCTCTCCGAGGCGCGCGAAGTCCGCGGAGAGAATGGAAGGGGCGATAAGATAATCCGCCATGCGTTTTTCTCCTTAATATCTGCTTTCGAACTGTAACCAATCTTTTGCCCCTTTTCAGCCTACAGACCCCTCGCCTTTTTTATGCGCTCGTACGCCAGTTTTATCTCTTGGGTCTTGGCGGTGGCGAGTTTCATCATTTCTTCGGGTAGACCGCTGGCCACCAGCTTGTCTGGGTGATGCTGGCTGATCAAGCGTCGGTAAGCTCGCTTGAGCTCGGCGTCGCTGATATTCGGTGCAACGTTTAGCAGTGCGTAGGCATCCGCGAGGTCATTTGGCTTGTCCGCCGACACCTCTCTGCGAGGGTCGGCGGTGCGCCGAAATCTCAGTTCGGCACCGATCATGGCCTCGAGTTCCAGGAATTCCCTGTCGGGGAGGCCTAAACGGCGGCACACATAAAGGATCAGTCTTCGCTCACGGGGATGCAGGGCGCCATCGGCCAGGGCTGCGTAGAGCTGGATCTCGACGAACAGCCGCATCAGATTGCGCCTGCCCTGGCACTTGCGACGAAACTCATCGAGCACCGCGTCGAGGGGAAAATCCGGTGCCTTACCTTGGTTGAATAATTGCTGGGCGACGCGGATGTGCTCGGGGTTAAGATGCATCTGCCGCATCAGGTCGGTGGCAACCCCCAGCTCGTCCCGTGTGACCCGCCCATCGGATTTGGCGAGGTGCCCCATCACCGAGAACGTCGCGGTGAAGAAGGCCGTCTGGGTTGCTTCCTGGTGAGTGAGCGGCGGCCACGGTAAAGCGCCTTTGCGCGCGTGCTCCAGGCCCCTATCGAAGCCATGACCGAGGGCGATCCCCAGCAATCCCCCTAATGGTCCGCCGACCAGATACCCGAAGGCGCCACCGATGATCTTTCCCCACCAGCCCATGACCGGCAATTCCTGTATTACTGCGCTGATCGACGCGCCAATAGCAAGCTAAAACCCCAGGGCACCCTAGCCGCTCGGCGCCCACTTGGAGGCAGCTGGCAGCGCGACTAGGGAACTCTGGTCAAGGAAGGCAGGCCACAGACTTGTCTGGCCATGGTCATCGTTTCGTCAGAGTTGCCCTGGAGAACAGCGTCGGCGCCCAAGCCTTCGGCAGCCGAACCCCTTGCGGGCAAGGGTGTGTGCGGCAGGGATGCCGGACCCAAGCCGACAGGGACGTCTTTACGACGTCCCTGGCTCCAAGGGGTCGGCTGCCCTCAGAGGTTGTGAAAAAACCTGCTACCCAACCCGATAGCGGCGTTGGACGGTGCTCGCTCCTCACCTATCTATCTGATATGTCTCTCGGCTTGGCGCCGTCCGCCTGGCTCTCGGGCCGCGCGCGACCGTTTTTTCACAACCTCTCAGGGCAAAAGTCATCAAACTGCCGAAACGATGACCAATGCCACTTTTCTGTTATCCATGGGCCGATATCGGCTGTCGCAGGGGCGCTTCGTCGAAGCCCAATTGGGCCCCCAGCCGCGATAGCCGGTGATGGTTATCGCCACCTAACATGACGAGGCGCTGAAGGCCTTGGCACCGCAGGTCTTGCAGCAGCACGGGTACGCCTGGCCGAAGGCGATCGGAGAACTTGAAGCCGGGCCTGGATGCCCTGATCGTTGCCGAGGACCGCTATCAGATCCGCGTGGTCCTTGGAAGCGGTGGCAGCGTCCTCTGTTTGTGGGCCCTGGGTCGGCACGCCGCTCCTACCCGACGGGCAGGAGCGGCCGCGCCGCTGATGGCCAACATCAGCACCAGGCTCACCGCGATCCAGCGTCGCTCAAGCGGATCGACATGCATTGAGGTCTCTCCTAACTGACCGGGCCGTGGGCCAAGAAGACCCCGAAGTACATGCCAACCCACCCCAACGCCAGCCAAGCCGCGAAGGCGAGTCGCAGTGCCCAGGTGCCTTTGGGCGGGCTTTCCAGAATGCGTCGTTGCTCTTCCTCGCTCAGGCGTTTCATGCCATCACTTGCTCTGCCGTTGCCGATCGCTTTCACCGATAGGGTGCGCGCGCCTCGACAAAACCTCGTTGCCTGATGGTGCAGGCTGGTTGTCGGACGCGCTGATGCCAGCTTGCCTCTCGGCCGAGCGTTGCGTGCAGCGGATTCTACTGGAAGCAAAACCGGGTATGCAAAGGCAAACTGTCTGGCCTTACCACCTATCAGTTATGCCTTATGGAGAAAACAGTCTGTCATACCGGCATGGATTGCCGGTATCCAGAACACAGGGATGTGATCCCGGGTGGCCCTCCATGGCCACTGGGTTCCGGCAATCCCTGCCGGAACGACGGGCATGATTAAACTGATAGGTGTGAGCTGTCTGGCAGACCCTTTGCCTGTCTTGGATCCTGGATCGAGAACAACTATATTAGAAAGATGTAATATACTTAAGTATTCTGTGGGGCGCTCAGGGAGCATCGTGATGAAAGCAATGATCGGTCGTGTCGTTCGGTCGCGCGCTGGGTTCGTCGGCGGCTGGCTGGTGTTGTTCGGACTCACCGACGTTGCGAGTACCGAGTTGCCCTTCGACGTGGCCACCGCGGAGCGGCGGCGAGTGGTGGCCGAGCAGATTTTCGATGCCCAGGTCGAGGCGGTGCATCGGTCTACCGTATCCGCTGAAACCTCCGGACGGGTGATCGAGATCCACCACGATGTCGATGACTACGTTGCCAAAGGTGCGGTTTTGCTGCGCCTGACGGACACCCAGCAGCGGGCTAACCTCAGACAGGCGACCGCTACCCTAGAGGAAGCCCAGGCCCGCCACCGGGAGGCCAAAGCCCGTTTTGACCGGGTGCAGGAACTCTTTGCCAAGAAACTCGTTTCCAAGCAGGAGGCGGATCAGGCGGGCGCCGATCTGAAGGCCACTGCCGCCCGGCTGCAATTGGCGCAAGGGGGGGTGGAGAAAGCTCGCGAGGGGCTCGAGCAGACCGTCGTGCGAGCCCCCTACAGCGGGGTAGTGGTGAAGCGCCACGTGGAGCTGGGAGAGACTGCAAGTCCTGGTCAAGCGCTGATGACGGGGTTGTCTCTAGAGCAGCTGAGGGCGGTGGCGGCGGTTCCCCAGAGTCTGATCGAAGCCGTGCGAACCTACGCCCAAGCATCCGTCATCGACGCGTCTAGCCGGCATGGCCGAATCCCCGCCGAGAAGTTGACGTTCACCCCCTATGCGGATCCCTATTCCCATACCTTTCGTGTGCGTATGAGCCTGCCCACGGGTGATTACGGCTTATACCCAGGAACTTTCGTCAAAGTCGCCTTCGTCACTGGCGAACAAGAACGCTTGCTGATACCGGCTCAGGCGGTGGCCTATCGGAGCGAAGTGCGGGGTGTCTATGTGGTTGACGAGGACGGGCGTGTCGGGCTTCGACATGTGCGGCTGGGGCGTGCCTATGCCGATGACATGGAGGTGCTGGCGGGTCTTTCCGCCGGTGAACAGGTCGCTCTCGACCCGGTGCGCGCCGCGGTGTACCTGAAGGAAACCAGCGGGAGGCGAGGCACGTGAGCCAAGCTCTGGGGTTTTCCGGCACCGTCGCCAAGCGTTTTGTCGATTCAGAGCTCACGCCACTGCTGGCGCTTGTGGGGTTGCTGCTAGGGGTGTTGGCCGTGGTGATGACCTCCCGCGAGGAAGAACCGCAGATCAACGTCACCTTCGCCAATATCTTCATTCCCTTTCCGGGGGCCTCGGCGGCAGAAGTGGAAAGCCTAGTGGCCACGCCGGCCGAGCAGGTGCTGTCTGAAATCGAGGGGGTCAAGCATATCTATTCCGTTTCTCAACCCGGCGGTGCAGTGCTCACGGTTCAGTACCAGGTGGGCGAGAACCGCACCGATGCGATCGTTAGGCTCTATGAGGCCGTGTTCTCTAATCAAGATTGGCTACCCAAGAATCTTGGGGTTGGCGAGCCGTTGGTTAAGGTTAAAGGCATCGACGATGTGCCCATCATCACCCTGACGTTATGGACGGACGATCCGGCACAGGGGGGCTACGAGCTACAGAAGGTGGCCCACGCCATCGAGAGTGAACTCAAGCGCGTCAAAGGTAGCCGCGACATCTATACGGTCGGCGGTCCAGAGCGGGTCGTCCATGTGCAGCTCGACCCAGTGCGACTGACGGCCTTCCACATCGTCATAGACGATCTTCGCCGCGCCCTGGTGGCGGCCAACGTGACGGCCCGTGGCGGTGCGGTGGTGAAGGATGACCAGCATATCGCCGTTCAGGTTGGGCAGTTCCTCGAATCAGTGCCGGAGATCGAAAGCCTCATCGTGGGCTTGCACGATGGCGCGCCGGTATACCTGAGGGACGTGGCCACGGTGAGCCTGGGGCCGGTTCATCCCGAACATTATGCATGGTTTGGAACCGGGCCGGCGGCGACCACCAAGGGGATCGCCGTGCGTGGGGAGTTTCCAGCTGTGACCATCGCCGTGGCCAAGCAGCCGGGGACCAACGCAGTCGCGATCGCCGACCAGATCATTAACCGCTTCGAGCAGCTGAAGGGGGTATTCATCCCCGAGGGCGTCAATGTCACCGTCACGCGCAATTACGGTCTCACTGCCGATGAGAAGGCGCAAAAACTGATCGGTAAGCTGGCTTTCGCCACCGCGGCAGTGGTTCTCTTGGTGCTCATCGCCCTGGGTTGGCGAGAGGCTATCGTGGTGGGTGTCGCCGTTGTCATCACCCTCATGTTGACCCTGGTCGCCTCCTGGGCGTGGGGCTTTACCATCAATCGCGTATCGCTTTTTGCTCTGATCTTTTCGATCGGTATCTTGGTCGACGACGCCATTGTCGTGGTGGAAAACATTCATCGCCATATCAAGCTGGGAGAGCGAGGGCTTTTGGAGGCCATCCCCATTGCCGTGGATGAGGTGGGCGGCCCCACCATCCTGGCGACCTTTACCGTGATCGGTGCACTGTTGCCTATGGCTTTCGTCAGCGGGCTGATGGGACCCTATATGAGCCCGATTCCCATCAATGCTAGTTTTGGCATGCTCATCTCTCTGATGGTGGCGTTTGTGGTGACACCGTGGCTGACCTACAAACTGCTGCGCTCCCATCGCCTCGCGCCGGAAGCGAGTTCCCTTAACGAGATTGACCAGCAGAAGCGCGATGCTCTCCATCCGTTTCTGACGCAACTCATGGCCCCCTTTCTCAACGGACGCCGGGGTGCGCCACGGCGGTTTGCGTTACTCGGTGCGGTCGTGCTGTTGTTGCTGGTGTCCCTTGGGCTAGTGTGGGCCCAGACGGTGGTGCTTAAGATGCTGCCCTTCGATAACAAATCGGAATTGCAGGTATTGGTGGACCTACCCGAAGGGACCAGCGTCGAGCAGACGGCACGCGTGTTGGGCGAACTCTCGGCGTATGTGGCGACGCTACCCGAGGTGACCGATTACCAGGCTTATGCGGGTACCGCATCACCCATTAATTTCAACGGCTTGGTACGTCAGTATTACCTGCGCCAAAGCCCCGAGCTGGGCGATATCCAGGTCAACCTGGTGGATAAACACCGGCGGGATCGTGAGAGCCACGCCATCGCCGGCAGCGTTCGCGAGCCACTGCAGGCGATCGGTACCCAATACGGTGCCAATGTCAAGGTGGTGGAAGTACCGCCTGGTCCGCCGGTGCAAGCGCCTCTAGTCGCCGAGATCTACGGGTTGGATTACGCCGGTCAGAATCGGGTTGCGCAGGCGGTTCGGTCGGTGTTCGAGACCACGCCTGACGTGGTCGACGTCGATGACAGCCTGGTTGCGGCGGCTCCAGAGTTTGTCGTGCGCATCGATACGCAAAAGGCTGCGTTCCTCGGTATTGCTGAACAGGCGGCCGTAGCGGCCATACAAACGGCGCTGGCAGGTGAGGATGTGACCTTCCTCCACGGAGGAAAGGTGAAATACCCCATCCCCATCCGGCTCGAGTTTTCGGTGGCGGACAAGGCCGACCTTGCGAGCCTATTGAATCTAAGGTTGCGTAGCGCCAGCGGTGCCCTAGTTCCCCTTTCTGAGCTGGTATCCATCATCGACGGCCAGCGCGAGGAAGCCATCTATCACAAGGACTTGTTGCCCGTTGCCTTTGTCACGGGCGATATGGCTGGAGCGCTCGATAGCCCACTCTATGCCTTGTTCGAAATGCGCGACAAGCTAGAAGACCTGCGGGTGGAGGGCGGCTACCTGCTCGAGCAGTATCTGCTCAGTCCTCCACTGGATCCTTACACCTACAGCCTGAAGTGGGATGGCGAGTGGCAGATCTCCTACGAGACTTTCCGCGATATGGGTATCGCTTATGCCGTGGGCCTGGCCCTCATTTACTTGCTGGTGGTGGCCCAATTTCGCTCTTACATGGTGCCGTTGATCATCATGGCGCCTATCCCACTGACGATCATCGGGGTGTTGCCTGGACATGCTCTGCTCGGTGCGCAATTTACTGCGACCTCCATGATCGGGATGATTGCCCTGGCCGGCATCATCGTGCGCAATTCCATTTTGCTGGTCGACTTTGTCAATGAGGAGCTTCGACGCGGGGAGTTACTCGAGACAGCGATCATTCGTTCGGGAGCGGTCCGTGCTAAGCCGATCGTGCTCACCGGCCTGGCGGCGATGCTCGGAGCGCTGTTCATTCTGGATGACCCCATCTTTCGCGGGTT
This sequence comes from uncultured Thiotrichales bacterium, assembly GCA_964624765.1. Taxonomy (GTDB): domain Bacteria; phylum Pseudomonadota; class Gammaproteobacteria; order HK1; family HK1; genus JAGTVB01. Next base: position 4,662 of record CAZUZO010000040.1, on the reverse strand, counting down.
GGCCATTTCGCTCATTTTCGGCATTTTGGTTTCGACGTTGTTAACGCTCGTGGTTATTCCGGTACTGTATTACGTCTACCTCTATCGGCGCAGCGGCGGGCGCGCTGGCGATTCGGGGGCTGCCACCTCGCCGTCCTGAGAGCGCAGGCCTATCGGTTCAGGAATAGTACATAAGCGGAATTGAGGGTAGGATAAGCCTCATTGAAGGTTCTGACTTGGGCGGTCGCGGGGTGGAGGCGGGCCAGTAGGCGCCCCCCTACCTTTGATGCTTGAGGAGTGCTAACGATGGCTGATCGCCGACTGCAAGTGTTTCACACCGTGGCGCGCATGCTCAGCTTCACCCGAGCGGCGGAAGTGCTACACATGACTCAGCCTGCCGTCACCTTCCAGGTGAGGCAGTTAGAGGAGCATTTCAATACTCGCCTGTTTGATCGGACCCACAACCGAATCAGCCTGACCGATGCGGGAAAGCGGGTATTCAATTATTCTGAACGTATTTTCGAGCTTTACTCCGAGATGGAGAGCACGGTCCGGGAACTCACGGGAGACATGTCAGGGGTGCTGTTGCTGGGGGCCAGCACTACCGTTGCTGAGTACATGCTTCCGTCTCTGCTGGGCGATTTCAAGAAGATGCACTCCGATGTCACCATCCGGCTTTGCGTAGCGAATAGCGATGGTGTCGTTTCCTTGGTGGAAAATAACGAGATCGATCTCGGAATTGTGGAAGCGCCGGTGTCCAACAAGAATCTTGCAGTGGAGGTGTGTCGCGTGGATCAACTCGTGGCGGTGGTGCCTCCGGGGCACCCGTTGGCGGAAAAAACCGCGGTGCACGCCACCGATCTCGTCGACTATCCCTTCATTCGGCGCGAGGAGGGTTCGGGTACCCATGAGGTTTTGGTGGAGTATCTGAAGGCCTCGAGTGTGAGCCCGGACAGACTGAATCTCGTGATGGAACTGGGCAGTCCGGAGGCGATCAAGGGTGCGGTGGAGACGGGCATGGGAATTTCCGTCTTGTCGCGTACCACCATCACTAAGGAACTGGCATTGGGCACTCTGATAGCGATCGATCTGTCACCGCCGTTGGAACGGCCGTTTTCTTTCGTGCATCAGAAGCAGAAATTTCGTATGCGAGCCATGGAGGAGTTGCTGAATTTTGCTCGTGGCTATTGCAGCACTCACCAAACTCCTCGGCAGATGGCCTGGGCACCTCCGGCATAGCGTTGCGATGCTTCGGACTGCTGGTGTTTATAGGCGTTGGTCATCGTTTCGGTAGCTTGATGAGCTTTGAGGTTGTGAAAAAACCTGCTACACGACCCGATAGCGGCGTTGGGCGCTGCTCGCTCCTCGCCTATCTATCTGATATGTCTCTCGGCTTCGCGCCGTCCGCCTTGCTCTCGGGTCGCTCTCGACGGTTTTTTCACAACCTCTGTGCCCTTGGGGCCTTCGACCCCTTGGGGCAAGGGACGCCGTGAAGACGTCTGAGCGAAGTCGGAGCGGCTTGGCCGGTTTTGATACGTGGTGGGGCCTCTGAATCCGACTGCCGTGACGACACAGCAGCAGAAAAAACGGTTGCTACAAGTGTTTTCAGCGCTCGGCGCGGCCGAGCGGGAGAGCGTGCTTCTGTTTGCAGAGTTTCTAAAAGCCCGGGGTGGGCAACCGAATACGCCGATCTCGCCGCCACAGCTTCTGCCTCGCCCTCAGGAAGAAAGTGTCATCGCCGCCATTAAGCGCCTTTCGGCCAGTTTTCCCATGCTGGACCGCAACGCGATGCTTGACGACACGTCGAGGCTCATGGCGCAACACGTTCTCCAGGGGCGCGCCGCATCCGACATCATCGATGAGTTGGAGCAGGCTTTCTGGGCTCAGTATGAGCGGTTCAAGGCTCAGCCGAGCGAACCCGAGACCTAAGAAGCTGGTTTGAAAATGGCACGAGCGCCGGCAGAGCAAGGCGCACAGCGGCGACAAAATCGTCTGGAACGATTTTGAACAGGGTTAAGCTGGCCCCGAAGGGGCGAGCCCCACGGATGGGGCGAGTCACCACCGGAGTGTACAAGGCGGTACATGAGGATGGCGAGCCGCTGCGCAACGTGCTCAGGCAAGCGCAGTAGTTCTTAAAGCAGCTTCGCAGGTAGCTTGGCAGGATTGTTACACGCTGTAAGAAGGCGAAGGGCAGCTCAATGAGGGCAGTACTGACCGATCGTGGTTTGCCGGGCAATGTCTTGGTGGGGGAAGGTCCAGAGCCTCAACCTGCCCCACACGAGGCGCTGATTCGAGTGAAGGCCTTTTCCCTCAATCGTGGAGAACTGAACTTTGCCCAGGATCGGCCGAGGGGCTCGCGCATCGGCTGGGATGTGGCGGGTAGCGTGCTTCAGTGTGCCGCAGACGGTACTGGCCCAGCGGTTGACGCCCGGGTGGTGGGATTCGTCAAGGCGGCTAATGGCTGGGCCGAGGTCGGTCGGCTTGCCCGCAGCCTCATGGAACGAAGGTTTTCGGGCAAGGCGGTGCTACACTTGGATACCAGCGATTGAGTTGTCACCCTTTCCGTTCGGGGGCGATGTGCGCCTGCTCGATTTTTGCCCAACTGTCCCGGAGGGTGACCGTGCGGTTAAACACGTCCTTGCCCTCGCGGGTGGGTGCGGCGTCCAAACAGAAATACCCTTCTCGTTCGAATTGAAACGTGTCCCCTGGCTTGGCTTGCCCTAGACTCGGTTCCACGTAGCTGTGCGTTAGGGTGCGTAATGAATCGGGATTCAGCAGCTCTTTGAAACTCTTGCCGGCGCCTGCACTGTCCGGTGTGGGGTGCTCGAATAGCCGGTCGTAGAGGCGGATCTCGGCCTCACGGGCATGGGGAGCCGATAGCCAATGAATGACACCCTTTACCTTGCGGCCTTGCGGATTGGCCCCCAGGGTCGTTGGGTCGTGGCTGCAACGCAGCTCGATGATCTCCCCCACCTCGTTCTTGATGACCTCTTCGCAACGGATCACATAGGCATAGCGTAAGCGCACTTCGCTCCCCGGCGTCAAGCGCTTGAATTGTTTCGGTGGGTCCTCCATGAAATCGTTCCGGTCGATGTAGAGTTCCCGAGAAAACGGCAGTTGACGGCTGCCTTGTGCCGCGTCCTGGGGATGATTGGGGACCTCCAAATGCTCCACTCGTCCATCTGGATAGTCCTCGATGACCACTTTGAGGGGATGCAGGACAGCCATGCGCCGCGGTGCTCTGCGGTTGAGATCCTCGCGCACCGTATTCTCCAGCAGGCTCATCTCCACCACATTGTCGGCCTTGGTGACCCCGATACGCTCGCAAAAATCGCGAATGGCGGTCGGCGTGTAGCCACGCCGGCGCATGCCGGCGATGGTCGGCATGCGCGGATCGTCCCAACCTTCGACGTAGCCCTCTTCCACAAGCTGTGTGAGTTTGCGCTTGCTGGTCAGGGTGTATTGCAAGGTCAAGCGCGAGAATTCTATCTGTTGGGGGTGGCAGGGGACATCGAGCACATCCAGGAACCAGTCGTACAGTGGCCGATGATCCTCGAATTCGAGGGTGCAGAGGGAGTGGGTAATGCCTTCCAGAGAATCCGACAAGCAATGGGTAAAATCGTACATCGGATAAATGCACCACTCTTCGCCTGTTTGGTGGTGCGTCACGCCGCGACGAATGCGGTAAATGGTCGGGTCGCGCAGATTGATGTTAGGGGAGGCCATATCGATCTTGGCCCGTAGCACACGGGAGCCGTCGGGAAAGTCGCCGGCCCGCATGCGGGCAAACAGACGCAGATTTTCCTCTATCGATCGGTTACGGTAGGGGCTAGTTCTTCCTGGCTCGGTCAGCGTGCCGCGGAATGCTCGGATGTCATCGGGACTGAGGTCACACACGTAGGCCTGGCCTTTGTTTATCAGTTCTACCGCGAAGTCGTACAGCTGTTTGAAGTAATCAGAGGCGAAAAACAAACGGTCCTGCCAATCGTAGCCGAGCCAGCGCACATCTTCCTCGATGGCGATGATGAACTCGATGTTTTCTTTGTGCGGATTGGTATCATCGAAGCGCAGGTTACAGGTACCGCCGTAGTCCTCGGCGATGCCGAAGTTCAAGCAGATGGATTTGGCATGCCCAATATGCAGATAGCCATTGGGTTCGGGTGGAAAACGGGTCGCCACCCTCCCGCCATGTTTATTGGCTTTCAGATCGGCTTCAATGATCTGCCGAATAAAGTTGCTCGGACGTCGGCTCTGCTCGTTCATCGGCTTGAACCCTTGGTACTGACTAGACTGGGATCATACTCAAAAGGCCTGACACGATTAAGAGATGATGTGATGGGGCGCCGCCTAGCTTGAGCTATCCTCGCCACGGCCACAAAAGTACGTTACCTAGCGGAGACTCGGCCGCACGGGTTGGTCATCGTTTCGGCGGTTTGCTTGCGTTGGCCCTTGGGGCAGCCGACCCCAGGCCGCAAGGGACGCCGTGAAGACGTCCCTGTCGGCTTGGGTCCGGCATCCCTGCCGCACACACCCTTGCGGGCCCGGGGTTCGGCTGCCGAAGGCTTGGGTGCCGAAGGAATGCTCCGAAGAGCAACCCTGACGAAACGATGACCCTGGCCGCCGCACGGCTGAGAGGTTGTGAAAAAACCGTCGAGAGCGGCCCGAGAGCCAGGCGGACGGCGC
>CAZUZO010000039.1:3878-24271 GCA_964624765.1 uncultured Thiotrichales bacterium | reverse complement strand
AACTGGCCATGGTCATCGTTTCGTCAGGGTTGCTCTGGAGCACACCGTTGGTGCCCAAGCCCTCGGCTGCCCCAAGGGCAAAGGTCATCAGGCTGGCGAAACGATGACCAACGCCGGAAAACCAATAGGCGCAATCGAGGTTGCACCGGGCGCCGCTGCTCAATAATCACGACCCCATACGAAATCATTTCAACCCTTGTTGGCCGGGTCACCGGGTGCGACGGTATCTAATACCATTTCGGCAGTGAAGAAGCCCAGCGTCTGAATGATGCGGGCAACGCAGCCCGTCCATCCGGTTTGGTGACTGGCTCCCACGCCTGCTCCATTGTCCCCGTGGAAATATTCGTAGAATAGAATGAGGTCACGCCAATGGGGGTCATTCTGGAATTTCTCAGTTCCGCCGTAGAGCGCACGGCGACCAGATTCATTCCTGAGAAAAATTCTGACAATCCGTTCCCCGATTTCTTTAGCGACATCAAACAGCGACAGGTACTTGCCAGATCCGGTTGGACACTCAACCGTAAAGGAATCGCCGTAGTAACCATAGAGTTGCAGGAGCGATCGCAACAACAAGAGATTGACCGGCATCCAGATGGGACCGCGCCAGTTGGAATTGCCGCCAAACATCCCGGAGGTGGAATCTCCAGGGACGTACCCTACCTTGTAATCCTGCCCCGCATGATGATAATAGTAAGGATGCTCCAGGTGATAACGGGATAGAGAACGGATGCCATAGTCGCTGAGGAACTCGGACTCATCCAGCATTCTGGAAAGAACCCGGCGTAGCTTTTCTTCATTCAAGACAGACATCATCAGCCGTCCGCGCGCACCCGGTTTCGTGGGTAGATGGATGTTTTGCAGCAGTTCCCCGTGTTGCGCAACGAATTTTTGCGCTTCTTCCTTAAAGCGCGGCAGTTTCTCAAAGGTTTCCCGAGGGAAGACCGCAACCGCCATAAGTGACAACAAGCCGACCAGCGATCGCACTTTTAATCGCGTTGAATCGCCGTCCGGCAGGTGGAGTACATCGTAGAAGAAGCCGTCGTCTTCATCCCATAGCACGTCATGGTGCTCACCAATTCGATCCATGGCTCCAGCAATCCACAGCGTGTGCTCGAAGAACTTGACGGCAAAATCTTCATACAGCGGATCGTGGAGTGCTAACTCAATGGCAATCTGGAGCATCCGCTGACTAAAGAATACCATCCAAGCCGTGCCATCTGCCTGTTCTAGATGGCCACCGGTGGGTAGGGGCGCACTGCGATCAAAGACGCTGATGTTGTCCAGGCCCAGGAAGCCACCTTGAAACAAATTATTGCCGCCTTCATCTTTGCGGTTTACCCACCAGGTAAAGTTGATTACCAATTTGGAAAAGGCGTACTTGAGAAAGTCAATGTCACCAACGCCATTGTTCCGCTCGCGATCATGGGTATATATCTCCCAGGTTGCAAAGGCATGCACGGGCGGATTTACATCACCAAAGTTCCACTCATAAGCCGGGATTTGACCATTTGGGTGCAGGTAGTCTTCGCGCAGCATCAACAGCAGTTGATCTTTGGCAAAACCCGGATCGACGAGGCTAATCGGAATCCCATGAAAGGCCAGATCCCAGGCCGCATACCAGGGGTATTCCCATTTGTCTGGCATGGAAATGATGTCGTCATTATGCATGTGAAACCAATCGCTGTTGCGCACATGCTTGCGCTCAGCAACACGGGTCCACGGAGTAACATTGCGCTCCCTCAACCATAAGTCCACATCGTAGTAAAAGTATTGTTTGGTCCACATCATGCCTGCTAGTGCCTGGCGCATGACTTCGGCGCGATCGTGATCTACCAGCACCGATGGCGGAATTACCGTCGCATAGAACGCGTCCGCTTCCTCAAGTCGCGTCGCAAATGTGTGGTCAAATTCGGGACCAAAGGGGTCAGCGAGCTGAGTCGGAGCCTGTTTCGTGAGACGCAACCGAATCACCTTCGTCTCCCCAGGCTCAAATGTGGAGCTGTGATGGGGGGAAACTTTGGTGCCAACGTTGGCATTGACCGCATCCTGCTGTCCATGCACGATGAAGTTATTGATGCCATCCTTTACGTAGGCATTCGCATTAGATGTGCCGAACAGGCGCTGATTATTGGTCTCATTCTCTGTAAATAGCAGCGGAACCGACTCGTCACAATAGCAGTAATAGTCGCTGAGATATTGTCTTGAAATGGGATTGGTCATGTGGGCATGAACCACGCTGCCGCTAGTTCCCTCGACCTTCGCCAATACGGGCTTAGGGCCGGTATCGAGCCATGACCAGGTGTTTCGAAACCAAAAGGTCGGCAGGACATGCAGGGGCTCCGCTTCGGGTCCCCGATTGGTAGTGCTGATTTTAATTAAAATATCTTCGGCATCGGCTTTGGCATATTCCACAAACACATCAAAGTAGCGATCGTCGTTAAAGATGCCCGTATCCAGCAGCTCATATTCCGGTTCGTAACGGCTACGAGAGCGATTGGTCTGCACTAAATCATCATAAGGGAACTCTGCCTGGGGGTATTTATAGAGATACTTCATGTACGAATGGGTAGGCGTGCTGTCGAGGTAGAAATAGTATTCCTTGACGTCCTCACCGTGGTTGCCTTCGCCATTAGTCAGCCCAAACAACCGCTCTTTGAGGATCGGGTCCTTTCCGTTCCACAGGGCCAGCGCAAAACAGAGCAGGTTATGGTCGTCGGTGATTCCACCCAGCCCATCTTCGCCCCAGCGATACGCTCGCGAGCGCGCATGCTCGTGAGGGAAATAATTCCAGGCATCACCATTGTCGCTGTAGTCTTCGCGCACGGTTCCCCATTGCCGCTCACTTAGGTAAGGGCCCCATTTTTTCCAAGGAATGGTCCGGTTACGCGCCTCTTGGAGCCGCTTTTTTTCTCTAGTCATGGTTTCTTATCTCAGAGCATGTTTTGAAACCCTAGCGAGCGCCGGGAGACGCGTGCGCACGCCGGTTCGCACTCCTCATGTATTCCCTGGTACACTGCGGTGGTTACTCGCACCATCCCTGGGGCTCGCCCCTCGGGGCCAGCCTGCGGCTGTTCAAAATCGTTCCTGACGATTTTGTCGCCGTCGTGCGCCATGCCAGCCCGGCGCTCGCGACGTTTTTGAAACAGCTTCTTAGAGCAGCGACCCGTAGGCCTGCTCCCATGGGACGTCAGGAAAGGTCATCAAGAATACCGCAGAGCAAGAGAATCTGCTACACGCCGTTATGAGCAGTCAAGATAAGCCGAAGAAGAAACGGGGGTGGTTGATTTATACTGGCACAGCCATTGCTTTATCGGTTGGACTCGCATTTCTTTTCAGCTTTTTCCCCGAAGAAGAAAAAGAACTCCGGCGCAGAATCCGCAACACAGTGGAAGAAACTTTTCCGCAGCAGGCGGCAAAAGTAGCGACATCATTCGGCCTAACTCATTATGGTGAGGAATTTGCCGAACCGCTAGAAGTAAATTTGGAGGCGCCTTCCGTAGTGTTGATTCACGGCTTGGATGACCCTGGAAAAGTCTGGATGAACCTTGCGCCAGCGCTGGTAGCTCAGGAGATAACCGTCTGGCAGATGCATTATCCCAATGATCAGCCGATCGTGGATTCTGCCTGGTTTTTCCATGATGAAATTAAACGTCTGAAAGCGCTTGGAATCAACCAAATCGCTATTGTTGCGCACAGTATGGGCGGACTCGTGTCGCGCGAGATGCTGACCAACCCGCAGATTGCCTTTATCAAGAAAGTGCGCGCCGGAGACTTGCCCAGGGTTGCTGGACTGATTATGGTGGGTACGCCCAATCACGGTTCTGAATTTGCTCGGTTTCGCCTATTCGGGGAAATCCGCGATCAGTGGGTCAACCTGACAGAAGGACAGGGGCACATTCTCCGCGGCATCCTCGACGGTGCCGGTGAAGCGAAAATTGAGTTGCTCCCAAAAAGCCGTTTTCTGAAGGCCTTGAACAACCGGCCGCATCCTAAAGGCATTCAGATGCTTATCATTGCCGGCATGGTCAGCCCTTGGGACGAAGGCGATATTGACCGGATTCTCAACTATGCCCGGCAAAGTTCCTCCGCGGTGGCCCAGAAGATGGCCAAGGAAATAGAAGTTTTTCTCAAGTCGATGAGCAACGGTCTTGGAGACGGCCTGGTGACGGTTGAGTCCACGCGTCTTGACGGAATCGACCACCGAACCGTTCCCGGTACTCATTTGTCTATGATTCGCAATATATCGAAAGATAGCAGCCGTATGCCGCCCGCAGTCCCTATTATAGTCGAATGTCTGGATCAAATGCGTTCAAGAAACGAACCGTGAGTCAGCCATCCCTTATTGAAATGTGTAACTCAAGCTCAAGCTCAAGTGTCGTTTGATGACGATGTGAGTGCGCCGTGGCATGCAGTCGTTGAAAGCCCTTCGGAACTCGGTTTTTTATCGAGAACTTAGCGGAAAAAACCCGCGCAAAAGCCGTTTCTTGGAAGCGATAGTCGCCACGATTCCTCAGCTTTCCTTGGGTGTGAAAGTGAACCTCTGTCCACCGATGCTGGCCTCATACATGAGCCCGCCTCTCGTGATCGTGAAGACCGCCATCCCCTTGTGGTAGGCACCCACAGTTTTGGCATCGCCCCTCCCCCCACTGATACTCGCGGAGCTTCCCCCGGTTGTGGCCGCCGCGGAGGCACCGGCGGTAATGGCCACTGCTTTCGCCTGGGCGCCGAACTCGAAACTGCCACTAGAGAATTCATCGAAGGCGCGCTGGTCTTCAAAGAAGAGGATCATGCTATACACTTGCCCGCCCAGCTGAAAGCCAATGGTCAGCTGGGTCATGGTGGTGTTTCCGACGTGGTTCCCGCCGACGAACACCCGGCCACTCCCGCGAGCCCCGCCGATCCCAATCCCACCCCTTCCGATACTCGGAAACACGGCATATCCGTAAGCGTTACTGAAGAAGGCGCCACTTTCGCCAGCCTCCTTGAACGCCTTTATAGTCGCTTGGTACCTGTCTTCGGCCCAGGCGCTGGCCAGTGGTATTGCCAGCAACACTAGCAGCAGCGAAGTACGCTTGATAACCTTCATATCGCTTTCCTCTCCATGCGGAAGGACACAGTCTACAACAGGGGTCCGTTGGACAGGGGGGAATGTATTCCGAAAACTTGTCGTCGGTCAAGCTCTTAAGGATGCTGCGCAGGCTCATTAAAGCGTTCGCTTGGTCGTTGCTTGCGCTTGCGGTTCTGCTCGGCTGTGCCGTCGCTGCGCCGCGCTGGGCGGAACCGCTGGTGGCCCCGCTTCGAATCGCACTGGTTCGTGGTGTTACCGCACTGGTCTCGACGTCCCTCGACGGTTCTCTCGAGGTGGGCTCGCTCGAGGGCTCGATCCTCACGGATCCGACGCTCTCGAATATCACGCTAAAGGATGCCCATGGCACCACCGTCATTGCCATCGAAATGCTACGGCTGCGCTACAGTCTGCGCGCTTTCCTGCAGGACCGGTTGCACATTGAGCTCATCGAGATCGTATCACCGAGGTTAAACCTTGTTGAGGAACCCGACGGGCGTTTGAATCTCGAGCGGGTGCTATCGCTTAAACCCGAGCCCGGCGAAGATGCCCCCTCCTCGCTCACGGTGACACTAGATAAGCTGGTGTTAAGCGACGGTCGCATCCGCCTGCGGCTCGCAGCGGCAGCGGGCACCCGGGCCATCGAGGACATCGGGCTTCAGCTCCATGGCCGGTTCGATCCGCAGGGCTTCCGGGTGGCAGTGCAAGAGTTCACGGCGCGCGCCGAGCCGGGCGACGTGGTGCTGAAAACGCTGCAGGGGACGGTTTCCCGGACGCCGGACGCTCTGGCCTTCCGGGACGTGCGGCTGGAAACCGCTGAATCCACCGTGACCCTTGTCGGCACCTTTCCGCTCGATCTTTTCCAGTCGGCCGGTGGTGTGGCAGAACCATCCGCAGGGGAACCGCCACCGCAATCCATGCTAAGGCTCGCCCTGCAGCCCCTTGATGTCGGCGAGATCGGGCGAATTCTCGGCGATGCCTCGTTGCACGGTGAGGTTGAAGGTGAAATCACTAGCACGGCGAGCAATGACGGGTTGGCTGTCCAGGGTCAGCTCGTGGCCAAAGAGGGGGGCACCTTGGCGCTCGAGGCCAAGCTCCACCCAAAGCACCAGCACACGACCTATCACGGCCGCCTCAGCGTCAGTGCGCTCGATCTCTCGACGCTCGTCGCCAGGGCGGGACTCGAGAGCGACCTCAACCTGCAGCTGCAGCTCACCGGCGAGGGCTTCGAGCCGGCTCAGCGCCGCGCCCGCTTGCAGCTTGCGATCGAGCGCTCCTATGTGGGTGATGTTGCCATCGCCCCCTCCGACATCCGGCTCAAGGCGCGCGGCGAGCGTGTCGAGGTCGAGGCCTTTGATCTCAACACCTCGGTCCTCGAGGCCAATTTGGCTGGGGAAATCGACCTCGCCGGTCGTTCCCAGTTGGACTATACCGTGTCAGTGACACCGGCCGATTTACAAGCGCTGCTTGGCTCCGATACCCTCGGGGGGCAGCTTTCGCTCACCGGGGAGCTCGAAGGTGCGTGGCCGAAGGTCACAACGAGCGGGGTGCTGAGCGGAAACGATCTCCGCTATGAGGACACCCGGCTCGATGGGTTGGAGCTCGTTTATGAAGCGATGGACCTCGGGGCCGAGCCCCGGGCCAACGCCCGGTTGCAAGCGCAGGCGCTACGCCTTGGCGAGCTTCGCATCGAGGCGCTCTTGGCGCAAAGCCAGTATGCCTATGCCAACGCCGCCCATCGGCTCGACTTTGGCGCGGAAACGGCCGAGTCATCGCCACTCTACGCCCGCCTTCAGGGCAGCGCGACGGCGAATACGGAGCGCCAACAGCTCACCATCCCAGAATTTGACCTGCGTTTCGCGGACCACACCTGGCGCGCCAGCACACCGCTCAAGGTGGTGCGCACGGCGGAGATCATCCGGGTCGAGCCGTTTCGGCTCACCCATGCAGAGGAGTCCATCGAGGTGGCGGGCGCCCTCATTGGCGATGAACTCAAGCAGGTGCGTTTCGAGGCCACGGATATCGATCTCAACTTTCTGCAGCGGGTCTTTTCCTTGCCCCCGGCGGTGGCTGGGCGCTTGGGCGGCCAAGCCGATTTGAGGGGGTCGCTCACGGCGCCGGTTTTCGCGAGCACGGTGACGCTGCGCTCGAGCGGCGAGGACACGCTGCCCCTGGAGCGTGCCGAAGCCACGGTCCGCTATGAGCACGAGCAACTCAATGCCACGCTGTCCGTCATGCAAGGCGGCAGAGAGACAGTGGCGCTACAGTCGACTTTGCCCATTGATTTGGCGCTGGTGGCGATGCCGCTCGAGCGGCGGTTGCGCGATGCGCCGCTTCACCTCACCCTTGCCCTGGACGAGCCGGATTTGGCGGTGCTGAACCAAGCGCTGCCCGAGGCGCCCACCCTGGCCGGCACCGTGGGGGGGAGCTTGGCGGTTACTGGCGGCTACGACCAGTTCACCGTCAAGAGCGAGGCCGAACTGCACGAGCTCGGCATCGCCGGCGCCGCCAGGGGGCTCAAGGGGCCGCTGCGGCTGGCCGGCCAGGTGGTCAGCGCGCCCTCGGTGAGTGCGCTGCGGGCGGCCCTGGCCCGTGATGAATGGACGGTGACAGTGCCGGACTTGACGTTGCGGGTGCCCTCCCTGACGGGGGCGCTCGAGGGGGGTGAGGCCGCCATGGCGCTCGCGCTGCACGACGTCTCGGCTGACCTGAGTGCCACCTGGGATGGCGCGACGCTGGCCAGCGCCGCTTCTGAGCTCGAAATCCACGGGAAGGTTGGTGATTTCCCGCCGCTGGATTTCATCTCCAAGGCGCGCTTGGAGTCCGAGCAGCTCACCTTGCAGCAGCTCAGCTTGAAAACGCCCGCTTCGCGGTTAACGGGCGCTGGCGAGATGAATCTCGCCAGCGGCGCGATGCAAGTCTCTCTGGGTATTCCCCAGTTCCAGCTCGCGGAGTTCGCAGGGGTGCTGCCCCGGGGATACCCCGCGGTGGTGGCGGGCACGGTGGACATTGGCGGCACGTTACAAACGCCGGAGCTTAACGCCCGGTTGCACTATGGGACGGCGCACATCACCGCCGAGGCCACCGCGCGCATGGAGGAACCCCAGCAGCCTTTTCGTGCCCGCGTAGGCATCAGCCACCTCGAGGTGGCCGCGTTCGCGCCTGAGTTGAGCGGACAGTTGCAGGCGCTGTTGGAAGTGCGGGGCAGCGGTTTGACCGAGGATACACCCGAGGCGCGCTTGAGCCTCGATGTGGAGTCCACGGACTTTGAGCTTGCCCCCGGGCTTGCCGGTCGGGTGCGCGCACGCTTTGCTGGCGCCACGATGTGGGTGGATATTTTCGATGTCACCAGCGAGCCGTTCGCGTTGAGCGCCGCGGGTACGCTTTCTACCACCGAGTCAACCGATCTCAGCTATCGGCTGGTGATGGGCGATTTGGCCGCCGTGGAGAAAAACCTCGGGGTCGAGTTGAAAGCCCGTGGCGAGCTCACCGGCCAAGTGAGCGGGCAATGGGATGCCTTGCGCGCGCAAAGCCAACTCGCGCTCGAGGAGTGGCGTTACGGCCCCTGGCAAGGCGCGGGGCTTCGCGCGCGCTTCGCAGGTAAAGCGCTCGCCACCGCACCCATAGTGACCTTTCAAGCAAGCGCCATTGAGATGCAAGGACCGCCGCTCGCGCCAAGCGCATTGAAGCTTGACGGGCGCTTCGCTAATCAAACCGGCACCTTCGCCCTCAAGGTGATCGACGGTCCTTTCAATCAATCGATGGTTGCCGGCGTTATCGACACCGAGCCGCACTTGCAGCTGCGCATCGACCCCCTGCGGCTACAGACCGAGCAATGGACCTGGACCAATGTGCAGCCCATGGCAATTCTTTACGACGAACAGGATGAGCTGGTTCTGCGCAGCTTGGAGCTGAAAAGTGCCGCAAGCCGCCTCAGCGCGGCGGGCCGGCTATCGCCCCGAGGCGCGATCGAGGGCCGTGTGCGCCTCCAGAAACTGCCCATTAGAGCGACGGTGAGTCCTTTTGCCCCTGCGGCGCCCGTCCCGGATGGCGCGCTCTCGGTTGACCTCGCGCTCGACGGCACGCTCGCAAAACCCCGCCTCGATGGTACCTTACAGGTGGCCGGGCTGCGCTGGACCGAGCAAGCCCTGGGGGATGTGCGCGCGGCAATCACCTCGAGCGGTCCGATGTTTCGTGCCGACGCCACCTGGATCGATGGCGACGAGGTGCTGCTGTCGCTGGCTGGGCGCCTGAACACCGAGGCGGCGACAGCGCTCGCGCTCGATATCGAGGCGCCGAGCTTCGATCTCGCCCGGCTCGAATCCTTCACTCCAGCGATTCAGGAAAGTGCCGGTCGGCTACGCATCGATTTAGAAGTCCAGGGCACCTTGGACCAGCCAGCCGCTCACGGAGTCGTTGAAATTCAGGACGGCCGCTTGGTGCACGCGGCCATTGGCGAGCCTTATACCGATATCCAGACCCGGGCCCTGTTTCGGGGTCACCGCCTCGATATCGAGCGCTTCGAAGTCAACTCGGGCTCTGGCCTAGCGCGTCTTCAGGGTTGGCTGGAGACTGAGGGTCTCGCGGTAAGCCGGGCGAACCTGACACTCGATACAGACCAGTTCACGGCCATCAAGACCCGAGACATCGAGGCGGTCGTGTCCTCCAATCTCACACTTCGGGGTTCGCAGGCGGAGCTTGCCGCCGCGGGGCGTGTCACCGTGCCGCGGGCGCGCATTCGCGTTGCGAACCTCCCGGCGACTGGGCCCGCCGAAGTGGAGCCTTGGGAGCTAACGGTCGACGGTGTCTATGGCCCCGGGCCGCATGCGGTGACCACCTTCGGCACTGCCGAAGTCAAGGCGGTGATAGGGCCTGCGGAAGCAACGGCGAATCCATTAGCCTTTCTTCAAGCAGACATCCAGCTGGACATGCCGCGGAATGTGTGGATACAAGGGAGGGGAATGGCCATTGAGCTGAACGGCCAACTGCACTTGAGAAAGGATCTGGGACGGCCCGTACGTCTGGCGGGCGACGTCGAAACCGTGCGCGGCTTTGCTAGCTTGATCGATCGCCGATTTAACCTTAAAAAGGGCGTCGTGACCTTCACTGGTTCCGAGGACATCAATCCAATTTTGGACATCACTGCATCCTACGAAACGGCGGGTTTCACTATCTATATTACGGTGACGGGCCGGAGCCAAGCGCCTGAAGTTGCCTACCGCAGTGAGCCGGAACTCAACCAGCAGGACATTCTGTCGCTGCTCATCTTTGGCAGAACCTCGGACCGACTGACCAGCTCTGAACGGACGACCCTTGGCAAAGCCCAACAATTTGCCGGCGGCTTTGCCGCCGGCATGCTCGAACGAACGATCGGTAGGGCAGTCGGCCTCGATACCGTCACCATCGAGCTTGGCCACCAAGGCAGGGGGAGCCGTCTCGGGGTGGGTCGATATCTTACCCAAAGCATCTTCGTGGAGTACCACCGCAGACTACGCGATCCTAGTCAACGTAACCGAGTGGGCAACGCTGTCACCGCCGAGTTCAGCATCAATCCCGATTTCACGGTGCGAGCAATGGGCAGCGATTTTGGTGAGACGGCGATCGATTTCCTATGGCGCCGCAATAATTAGGTGACCGCGTGTTTCGCTGCTTGGCGCCAGGTCCCCGGCCGGCTAGGGCGGGTGTTTCCTGAGCTGCTCTTGGTCTTTCCCATCGGTAACGTCTGTCTCTTGCGCACCAGTGCGGGCGAGGTGAAGGCCGAGTAGACGGGCGACCAAAACGGCTAGATAGACCTGGCCAAAGGCAACCTCCAAGAAGGACAGGTTGCGCGCCGGTGCGGAGAGAGAAACCATGTCACCGTAGCCTAGCGAGGTCAAGGTCACGAAACTGTAATAGGTGAACAATTGGAAGTCGTTGCGGGAGCGCCCGGCCCCTGTCAGTGGATCGGCGGTAAAACTGAACGAACCCGGGATGAAGGTCTCGATGAAGAAGAAGCCAATCGCCCAGATGAGGCCGAGCTGCAAGTAGACGCACACCGCACCCGCGAGCGTGTCGAGGGTGACCACTTGGCGGGAAAGTACGTGCCCGAGGATGGAGACGGTGCTGTAGAGCCAGAACACGCCTAGCAGCAGAAACCCGAAAGCCTCTAGTGATTGCTCACCGGCGATGTCTGCGTAAACGAATAGCGCCTCCGAGCCGATCGCGAGAATAGTCCCAAACAGGAGCGAGCGGCGCCTGAGCCTCAGCACATAGATATTGCCAATGAGTATGAAGAACATTAGCGCGTTGAAGACGAAGATCCAGGCTGGCTTGCCGGCGAAAAACGGCTCGACGGCGAGGAACAGAAACAATGCCAGTAGCAGCAGTCTGAATCTGTAGTTGCCTAGCCGATGGCCACTCGGGCGGATCTGGATCATGGGAGCACTGTCCAAAATATACAGTGCACATAGGCCTCGTTCCGCTGCGCCCCACGGTGGCCAGGGCAGACTATTGTGCTTACCAGACGGGCTGTCGGAGTAGCGGCTGTTCCTTGGCGGGTGGAGGCGGATCGAGTTCGATAGCCGGTTCTTCCGGTGGTAGCAGATTTCCCCAATCGGTCCGTTGTCGCATCTCCTGCACGGTGCTTCTTGGAACCAAGTCCTTGCCTTCACGAAGTTGCCAGCCCCCGCCGAGGGCCTTGTACAGGGCCACCAGGTTGCGCACGATGTCGCCCCGGGTTTCGGTCAGCCGGTCCTGGGCCGTGACGAGGGATTGCTGAGTGTTCAGCACACGGGTGAAATCGGCGGCACCATCCCGGTACTGGATGAGCGCGAGATCCACGGAACGCTGGGAAGCGTTAACGCCCTGCGCAAGCAAATCCGCCTGCTGCTGAGACCGGAGAAACGCGATTAAGGCATTTTCCACCTCTTGATAAGCGCTTAGGACGGCGTTTTGGTAATTCACGATGAGCTGCTGGAAGCGTGCGTCCTGAGCTCGCACGTTGTTACGGATGCGACCATAGTTGAACAGATTCCAGCGAAACGCCGGCCCGATGAAGCCGGTCAGACTACCGCCCTTGAACAAGTTACCAATGTCCTCGGCTTGCACGCCAACGGAACCGGTTAAGGTGAAGCTTGGGTAGAGATCGCTCAGCGCCACCCCGATTCGGGCGCTTTGGGCAGCCGCTTGCAGTTCGGCGGCACGGATGTCCGGTCGACGCCGCAGAAGATCGGCGGGGATACCCACCGCGACTTGCGCTGGCGGTTTTGGGATGTCGGTCGCCCCCCCCAGGATCGCCGCGAGGTCACTTGGCGGCATGCCGAGAAGCGTGCTGAGGGCATTCTTGGTTTGCTGAAGACCGATCTCCAGTTGAGGAATCGAGGCTTGAGTGCTTCGAAGCAAAGCTTCCGCTTGGCGTACATCGAGCTCCGTGGTGGCGCCATGCTTGAACCGCACGTTGGTAATTTCCAAGCTTCGCTTCTGCACAGCGACATTCCGGCGTGCGATCGCTAAGCGCTCTTGAAACGTGCGTATGGCAAGGTAGGCATTCGCGACTTCGGCGGTAACCGACACCAAGACATCATCGTAATTCGCCACCGAGGCGACGAGAGCTGCTTCGGCAGATTCCACCCCTCGTCGATACTTGCCCCATAGGTCGAGTTCCCAAACGGCATCGAATCCCAGATCCCAGGTCTGGAAGCCGGTATTGACCCGCTCTCTAATTTGTGCTGGCAGAGTACTGATGGGACTCGCGTTCTCGCTGAGCTCGGTGTAAGCAAAGCCTCCCCTTCCTTGCTGAATTTGGGGATATTGGCTTCCGGTGGCTATGCCAAGCTGCGCTCGCGCCTCGAGGATTCTAAGCCCAGCGACTTGCAGTGGCAGGTTTTGTCGGTAGGCAGCCCGAACGAGATCATTTAAAACCGGATCGGCGAAGGTTTGCCACCACTGGCGGTAATCAACGCGTTCGGCGTTGATCTTCGGATCATCGACCTCGAGCCACGCCTTCGCCGTCGGCGCCGCCGGCTTGGTGAAGTTCGGGCCCACCGCGCAGCCGGCCAGCCACAATGCTACGCAGAAAGCGCCAACGAAACGATGAAAAATGGATTCAACGGGATACCGCTTCAGCAAACACGGTCCCTCGAGTGCTGTGCGCTGCATACCGGAAAACCCATCCACAATTTCGCTATTCCCTGTATTATTATATTTTATGTTTTTGTACAAACGCTCTTCCGGAACGATTTAGCAGTATATAAGAACCCCGAGCCCATGTCATTGTGTTAACGCAGAGCCGGTATGGTGGCCCATCGCTTAACCCGAACCGGTGCCCCGCTCTATCGCTCGGATGAGAACCAGCGAGGTCGTTTAGCTATCTTGGCCGATCCAAGAGGTCGTTCAGGGCGATCCCAATGCCGATCGTATTCTGGTACCAGTTGTAATCGATCAGGCTCTCGCCATACCCGGCGAAGGCGTGCACATAGCCGCGCAGGGGGCCAAGCAAGGGCGGTGTGGTCCAGCTAAGCGCAACGGCGCCTTTCCCCGTATCAAAGCTACCACGCCCCATCAGAGAGAAGCTATGTCCACCCCATTTATACACCCCAGTGATGTCGCCATGGCCGTAATAGTCGGTGATATCCGGATTGTCGTCACCGCCTTCGTCAAGGACGTACCAGGGTCGGACTAATAGGGCAAAGTCACCTCGTTCAATCCCGAACTCGGCGATCAGGCGGTCCCAGCTCCGCGAGATGGGATCCGCGCGACCGTTGGATTGGTGGTTGTATCCGACGTTGAATAAGCTCCAACGGAAGCCGCCGAGCTCCACATCGGGGCTGAAGCTCAGCAACAATTCTGGCTCGTAATTGGTCTCGCGAAAGGGACGTGACGTCTCGTCGTTATAGACTTGCCATTGGCTCTGTTGGGTGTAGGCGAGCCAGACCCCGAAACGGCGATTCTCGGTTGCCCACACGCGCGCCTTGAAGCTGAGTTGGAACGCGGCCTCGATCGAGTCTAGCTCCGTGTCCGGGGTGTCGAGGGCCTCAAACAAGACCTTAAAGGGTTCATCGTTGGGGCGGTCGGAGTAACGGGCGAACTGCAGGTAGTTGGGGCGGTACAAGCCGATGGTATAGCGGGGCGAGTCAGGGTTGAAGCGCCAGGCGGCATCGATTATGGAATCGGGTCTGGGCGTTGCCGCCAACGGCGCCGCGGATTCAGTTTGCGCGGGAGCCGGAGGTACGGTCACCGCAGTACCCTCCGGCAGCGTTTCGGGGGCGGTAGTGCGGCCGCTCGCGCGGTCGTAACACGCAAGCCGCTCGCGGTCCGCATCGAGCACCGCACAGTCGTTGATGTTCGGCCGCGCATTCTGATCGAAGGCCTGAACCGCTGCCGAGACACCGAACGTCGGACCGATGACCAGCGCTACTGGCAGTAGATTGGCCAAGCTGCGTTTATGGGGTGGTTTTCGCATATGCAATCGCCTCACTTTGGCGAGATACTGAGCCATCTCGATATCGCCTTTCTTGAACAGGCTTTTTTAGGACGCGCAGCACGTCCTGCCCATGCTCGGTCAGTCTCCGGAATGGGGGGGGATCGCGGGGCGCGCGGTTCATCTCTGTAAAGAAATTATGGACAAGGCAGCAAAAAAACTGCAGTGCCAAGCGAGAAACCGCAGCAGCAGCCTAAGAGCTCATTGCACGCTTGGACTATGCTAGCGGTCGTCACGCGTTGCTCGCAGCTTCTTGGCCAGTCGGTTCGTCGCTTAAGTGCGCCCGCTTGATGCAAGAGGCTACCAGTGCGGCTGACGGGTCACTTGCAAGACGGCCCGCCATAGGTCGCCGGTAATATCAATACGTTTCTTCTCGCGCACCACGAGCGGAATGGGCAGATCGAGGAACTCGCCGTGCTCGAAAACAATGAGTAGACCCGTTTTCCCGCCATCCCCGCGTGCACGGCATGGCGCCCCATCTGGTCGCTCAGGAAGCGATCGATGCCATTGGCTGGAATGCTGCGAATGTGGTAACTCGGGTCGAGATACTTGAGTTCGACGCGAAAATCTCGATCTGCAAAATAGGCTCGGATGCGATCTCGCAGATATACGCCAATGTCCTGATGCAACACGTTGCCCGAGGCATCGCGTCGCACACTGGCGCTTTCGAACAGATGTTGGCCAGCACCCTCGGCGACCACGATAACGGCATGGGCGCGTTGGCCGCATGCGTCGTTCCAGGGTCGCCAGAAAACCAGTCTCCCCGTCCAACGGAAATGGGATTTCAGGTATCAGGGTGAAATTGACCTCCTGACTTACCACCGAGGCACCCGCGGCGATGAAGCCCGCATCCCGTCCCATCAGCTTGACCAGGCCGATGCCGTTGATGGCACCGCGCGCTTCGACGTGGGCGCCGCGAATGACCTCGGCCGCTTTCTCCAGCGCGGTCGCATAACCGAAGCTCTGCCGCACATAGGGAATATCGTTCTCGATGGTCTTGGGGATTCCTACGATGGCGATGGGTAAGCCGCGACAACTGAGCTCTTCATGCAACCGCTGGGCACCACGTTGCGTGCCGTCTCCACCGAGACAGAACAGAATAGAATGTCGATGTTCGAAGCCGCCAAGAAATCGGCCATGACGATCGGATCTTGATGGCCCCGGGAGCTGCCGAGTACCGTGCCACCGAGCTTGTCGATGCCCTCCACCCGAGATCTGTCCAGCACGATGGGCTTGAGTCCCGAGGCCGGATTGAGGCCGAGATAGCCGTTACGCATGCCCAACACCCGTTTGACGCCATAGTTGTCGCTCAGCTCATGAAAAACCGAACGGATGACGTTATTGAGCCCCGGTGACAGTCCACCGCAGCTCACGATCGCGGCGCTGGTCGCAGCCGGATCGAAGAATATACGCTCCCTTGGACCGGCTTTCTCGAAGGACAGCTGGTCGGTCTCGGCTGGCTCGGTACGGAATTCCAGGTCAAAACGGATGCGCTCGGCTTCCCGCACGAAGTGGCTGCGCCGTCCCGATGAGGGGGGGTCGAACGCGAGCGGCGAGGGCACCTGACATTCCCCGAGAGATGTGACAGCTAAATCCTGCTGTTGAATCATTGCTGTTCCCCAATTCGAGCATGCTGTCGCGCGTTCAACGCGTCCCAGGCGGCACCATGTAGGGCGGCTTTCGGGTCGAGTATCACATGGACCGGGATGCGTGCGACCCAGTCACCAAATCGCCCTTTGTACGAAACCGCATCCAGGAAGTCCTTTTTTTGCAGCCGTGGGAGGATTCGCGGGGGGATGCCTCCGCCAAGATAAAGCCCGCCGGTGGCGAATATTTTGAGTGCCATATTGCCGATAACACCCCCCAGGATGCGGACAAAAAGGTCGACGGTGGCAATGCATAGCTGAGACTTTCGCTCCAGACCAGCATTGACGATGACCGGTGTCGGGTCGGCCGTGTCGGCAAGCGATTCGCGCAACCATTCCGGCTCCTCGTAGCGACCGCAGTTACTCAAATAATCGTAGAGGTTGGGAATTCCACTGCCAGAGCAGACTCTTTCGAAGCTCACGTGCCCAAAACGGGGTTCCAGGTAGTCCAAAAGCTCTAACTGTTCGTGCGTGACCGGAGCGAAAGAGGCATGGCCGCCCTCCGTTGCGCAAGGCTGGTAGTGGCTGCCGTTCCAGATAAGAAAGGCCTCACCAAGACCAGTGCCTGGGGCGATAACCCCGATCGGTCCGGTGGGATCGCTCTTACCCTTGTTGAGCGTGCAGAGATCATCGGGCTTCAGGTAAGGGATGGCCGCGGCAACCGCTTGAAGGTCATTGAGCAGATGAACAGTGGGAATATCAAAGGCGTGCCCAATGGCTTCGGCATTGATGACCCAAGGCAGATTGGTGGTGCGGGCTTCACCGCCAACAACCTGGCCTGCGACGCCGAAACTTGCGACCTCCGGCTTTGTACCAACGCCTGGCAAGAATTGCCGCACGATAGTTTCCAGTGAGTCGTGACCGGCGCTCGCAAAGGTTTGTTCTCGTAACGGCTGCCTCACCCCTTCTTTACCAGAGACCAAGGCCAGAACCGTCTTCGTTCCGCCGATATCACCCGCCAGGACCATTTGTTGTTTCCTTTTCACGTTTTGTCTTGTCGTGCCTTTAGACGTAGAGATTGGCGATTTGGCGTTCGCGGAGTTCGTTAGGTCCCAGGATTATCGGGGGCCTCGCCGCCGATGTTTGAAAACGTGAGCGTGTCAAACAGACGTAACGCTTCGGGGTCCGCCATGATCTTGTGGGCGATGATATAAGCCGTTGCGGTCCAAGTCTGGAATAGATTGGCTCGCCGGCCGATCAAACTGCCCTGTCTGCCGTCGTAGTACTCTGGCCAGTTATCCCGTTCCATGCGTTCGGACATGAGGTCCATGGCCCGTTGCGCAAGATCACGACGGCCCGTCGTCAGCGCTGCTCCCACAAACGGCCACAATAGCACCGGCCAGTTGCCACCGTTGTGATAAGACCAGGCAGCATTCTTCGGGTCGCTACCGGTCATGTACATCCACTCCATTCCCGAGACCGCTGGGTAGACGATCTTTGCCGGCATCTCACCGATCAGTTCATCCCAGTGCAGTTCGTAGAGGTCCATAATCTTTTTCGATTCTTCGGCAGTGGCCAGATCGAACAGAATGGAGAGCAGATTCCCTTGAGCAAAAAAACGGAAATCCACTTTTCCCGGTCCCTGGTTGCCGACGAGATAGCCGCAATCGGCGTCCAGCCATCCGTCCATCCAGTCGGGGATGCTTTCTGGGTAGACGTTGAGGACGTTGGTGGCCTCCAGCCCGAATTCCTCGCTCTTGAAGCGGTGGATTTCGTTCAGCCGGTCGCGGTCCACCCAGTAGCGCACGCGCACATGGGACTGGAGCGCCCGAATGCGGATGTCAAGGTTTTCAAGGAGGCTTGTGCGGCCGAGAACATGGTCGAGCAGTTCTCGTGCGGACAAAAGCGCACCGTAGTAGAGGGCTTGGATCTCCAGCGGATAGCCGTGCACGCCCATTCGCCGGTCGATCATGAATGAGCCGTCTGGCACCAGCAGCGACGGCGCCGATTCGAAGCTCTCTCGAAGGTACAGCTCCCGAATCTGCCTGATACACTGTTGAACCTCGTGATCGGCCATCAGCTCCCAATCGTCGGATGTGATCACATAAGCCCGGAGCAGATACAGCCACCACAACGCTGAGTCGACCGGAATGACCCTGCCAATGGCCCGCTCCCCAAAGTCTGCGATCAACGGGGCGCCAGACTTCTCATCGCCTACTCGAAAACTCGCGGGCATCAATCCCATGGAACGATGATGTCCCTCGGCGACTGGCTGCAAGCCGCGGAGTTTCATGACCGTGGTGAGAAAATTGCGGACGATGTCGGTGCGGCCGTCGAGCAAGAACACGAGAGCCGAGGGCACGAAATCACGGATAAAGCATTCGTGGTAGTGTGCCGCCGCGGGATTCGGATCGATTGCCGCCGCGGTGCCTACAGGCGCGCCACGATATTCGATGATCGAGCGGCCGAGAATCTCGTAGGCGGAGTCGATCAGCATGTGGTGCAACCTCTGGCGGTACGCGTCGCGATAGCATCCTGATTTTCGAACAGCGAGTCAAATGGCCGTGCCCCCCTCGGCAAGTTCATAGAAGCCCGTCGAGAGACGAACTCCGAGGCAGGCGTCAGCATACCGCTAAGCAAAGAGGCAATGGCCAAGGGCATCAACTAGCGTGACGGCCTAAGGCCAATCTTGGCTGCCAAAGTGAGCACAATCGGAATGAATATTAAGCACCATGACTTCACACCGAACACGGCGTATATGGAGTCCTATGTGAAGGCAAGCTCCATTGGAACGGTTGAGACCACGGCGACCGCTTGCTGGATAGGGGTCACCTTAAAATTCCGGCAAATTTTGTCTTGACAGGGGAATCCAGCGTAGCTGTAATAGCCGGCGGCTATCATCTGGAGCAGCGTTTGTGGCTCAGGCGAGGAAATTGGCCGATAAAACGCGGCCAAGTGCGTCGCGAAAGACCTCAGAGAGTGTTATTCGATGCCTCTGCGGCCGGAAATAGGAACGCGGTGTGGAGCGCGATGTAAGCGGGCTTGACGACTGTGTTCAGGTTACAGGCTGATGGCCTTGTGCTGTAGGGGGGTTGGGGTGGTGCACCTCGGTTCTCTCGGAGCGCACACAAGCTGGCGTAGTCGCCGTGCGTGAGGACAGATGATGGATGGTCGAGAGCGCTTAGCGGCTTTGGTCGACAGGCTGAAAGGCTTAAGAGCGCTCGATGAGGACACCTTCGACCGCATCGCGACGGCGCTCGATCGCAAGCACAGCCAGTTTGGTTACGATGCGCAAGGACGCCTCAAGGTGGCGTTCTTTGATGCCAAGCGCTACGACATGGAATCGTTCGACCGGTCGAATCGCGACCTTTATGCGCTTAGCTACATCCCGGCCGCCCTTGATAGCAGCACCGCGGTGGCGGCCAAGGGTCACAAGGCGGTTTGCATCTTCGTCAACGACCGCTGCGACGCCGAGGTGGTGGAAACTCTGGCAGCCCAGGGCGTGGAGCTAGTGGCCTTACGCTGCGCTGGTTTCAACAATGTGGCGCTTGATGCGTGTGAAGCCTACGGCATCAGTGTTGCCCGTGTGCCGGCCTATTCGCCTCACGCTGTCGCAGAGCACGCAGTGGGCCTGATGCTGATGCTCAATCGCCATTTGCACCACGCTTATCTGCGCAACCGATACGGTTATTTCGTGCTCGACGGTTTGACCGGTTTCGATATGCACGGCAAGAGCGTCGGCGTCGTCGGCACCGGCAAGATCGGGCAATGCGTGATCAAGATCTTGTTGGGATTTGGCTGTCAAGTGTTGGCGCTTGACGCGTACCCCAGCTCGGAAGTGTCGTCCTGGGCGGGCGTTGACTACGTCGCGCCAGAGCAGCTCCTTTCCATGTCCCAGATCATTACGCTGCACGTGCCTCTGACCCCCGACACACGGCACCTCATCAATCGGTCCGCCATCGATCAGATGAAAGCTGGTGTCATGCTCATCAACACCAGCCGCGGGGAGCTCGTCGATACTCGGGCGCTCATTGACGGCTTGAAATCGGGAAAGATCGGCGCCGCGGGTCTGGATGTCTATGAAGAGGAAGCCGGAGTCTTTTTCAAAGATTTTTCCAGCCAAGTCCTCACCGACGACCTCCTTGCGCGTTTGCTCACCTTCAACAACGTTGTGGTCACCTCCCATCAGGCCTTTCTGACCGAGGAGGCGCTCAGTAACATCGCCGACACGACGCTCGACAATCTTCGAGAGTTTGAGGAGGGAAAGCGCGGCGCTCAGTTGACC
>CAZUZO010000039.1:0-3868 GCA_964624765.1 uncultured Thiotrichales bacterium | reverse complement strand
GTGTGCCATGAGGGCGAGGGCCCCTTGGCACACTGACTCATCCGACTTGAGCGCGACGGCGGTAAAGCATTGGAATGAAGGGCTCAACCGCGGGTTGCCCAAGGCTGGTCCAATAACGCCGGGAGCGTCGGTACCATGGGCTCCATCGACTGCAGTCTTAGCACCACATGCCCCTTCGAAGCTCGCAGCAAACTGACCATAAGGCTCAACTCAGCATGCGCCGATCGAGACACACCAAGATTGTTGCGACCATTGGTCCGGCGAGCGGCTCGGAGGAAATGCTCGAAAGCCTATTTCAGGCCGGCGCCGATGTTTTCAGGTTCAACTTCAGCCACGGTAACCATGAGGAGCACGCGAACCGCTTGACACGCGTTCGCGCCTTGGAAGACCGGGTCGGTCGGCCCATCGGCGTGTTTGCTGACTTGCAAGGCCCGAAACTCCGCATCGGGCGGTTCGCAGAGCCTGGTGTTGTGCTCGAGGCAGGGGCTCGGTTTCGGTTGGATCTCTCCGACGAGCCGGGAAGCACCGCCCGAGTGCCGTTACCTCACCCCGAGATTTTAGCGGTGCTGCGGCCTGGAGCAAACCTGCTTTTGGACGACGGCAGAGTGCGGCTCGAGGTGACATCGTGCGGGCCGGACCACGCCGACACCCGAGTCCTGGTGGGCGGCTCACTGTCCAATCACAAGGGCGTTAATGTCCCCGATACGGTTCTGGATGTCTCGCCGCTCACCGAGAAGGATCGCCGTGATCTCGAGTTTGCCTTAGAGATCGGCTTTGGTGCAGTGGCCTTGTCGTTTGTTCAGCGCCCCGAGGATGTCGAAGAAGCCAAACGATTAATCGACGGGCGAGCGCATTTGATTGCCAAACTGGAGAAACCGTCCGCCGTCGAGCAGCTCGAGGCGATCGTCGATCTGGCCGATGCCGTGATGGTGGCGCGCGGCGATCTCGGCGTTGAGGTGCCGCCTGAGACCGTCCCGGCCATTCAAAAACGCATCATTTGTACCTGCCGGCAGGCGGGCAAACCGGTCGTGGTGGCCACGCAGATGCTCGATTCGATGGTGAAGCTGCCGACGCCCACTCGGGCCGAAGCCTCCGACGTCGCCAATGCCGTTTACGAGGGTGCCGATGCGGTCATGCTGTCCGCCGAGACAGCGATTGGCGATCATCCGGTGCGCGTCGTCGATATGATGGAGCGTATCATCAAGCAGACCGAGGCCGATCCCGTTTACCGAGAATTGTTGAACGCCGGGCAGGCGAAGCCCAAGCGAACGACTGCGGACACGATTACCGAATCAGCCAATCAGGCCTCAATGACGCTCCCGGCGGCCGCCATCGTGACGTTTACCACCTCGGGCGCGACCGCCCTTCGAGCGGCACGCAAGCGCCCCCCGGTGCCGATTCTTGCCCTCACGCCCTCCCATCAGGTCGCCCGCAGTCTCGCGCTCGTTTGGGGCATTCACGCCGTCGACGTGGAGCCGATGGATGAGTATGAGGCGATGGAAGCGGCGGCGGTGCACTGCGCGAACGAGGCAGGCTTTGCACGAAGCGGTGACCATCTCGTCATTACCGCCGGGTTGCCGCTGAAAACTTCGGGTGTCACCAATGTCATGCGGTTGGTCCGGGTCGAACCCGGTATGTTGGGATGAGGCCACTCGTCTGGCCGCTGTCTGGTTACGAACTCTACATGAGTAGCGGGTCAGACGCCGATAGTGCGGACATAGGCGGGCGGGTTATGGAGACAAGGCATCTGATAGAAGTGGCGCTCTATGGCGGTTCAAATCAAGAAGATATCAGTGCTGGGCTAGGTTTAACATCGAGCGGTGAGCGCAGTCGTCCGGGTCAAGAAACGGCGGCAAAGCGTGGAGGGACTAGATGAACGAATCAGCGAGCAACCAGAGCCCCAACACGTCTGCCCCCTGGCACGCGCTCGGCGTCAGCGCAGTGCTCCAGCAGCTCGCCACCGATCAGGAGAAGGGCCTCGACGCGGCGGAGGCGTCGAAGCGCCTAGAGCAATACGGCTCCAACCGTCTACCGGAAGGCAAGCGGCGCGGTCCCTTCAAACGCTTCCTGTCCCAGCTCAACAACGTGCTGGTCTACGTGCTGCTCGGCGCTGGCTTCACCAAGCTGATGCTCGATCTCTGGGTAGACGCCGGCATCATCTTCGGCGTCGTGCTGATCAACGCCCTGCTCGGCTTCATCCAGGAGGGTAAGGCGGAAAAGGCCCTTGACTCCATCCGCAACATGCTTTCTGCCGAGGCTCGCACGGTGCGCGGGGGCGAGACTCGAATCATCCCGGCCGAGGAGCTCGTTCCAGGGGACATCGTGCTCCTGGAGTCGGGCGACAAGATCCCCGCGGATTTGCGCCTCGCCGAGGTCAAGAACCTACGTACCGAGGAGGCGGCTCTCACTGGCGAGTCCGTGCCGGCCGATAAGTCGATCGACCCGGTCCCCGAAAAGGCGACCGTTGGCGACCGCCACAGCGTGGCGTTCTCCGGGACCATGGTCGTCTCGGGTCGTGCGACCGGTGTGGTGGTCGCGACCGGTGCCCGAACGGAGCTCGGTCGCATCAACGCCCTGCTCTCCGGGGTAAGCGCACTAGAGACACCCCTGCTGCGCCAGATCAAGAAGTTCGGCTACGCCATTACCGCGGTTATTGCCGTAGTGAGCGTCCTGGTGTTCGCCTACGGCAAGTGGGTGACGGGCATGGATTTGGTCGAGCTGTTTCAGGCGGTGGTGGGGATTGCCGTGGCGGTGATTCCCGAGGGCCTGCCCGCGATCATCACCATTGCGCTGGCCATCGGCGTACAGCGTATGGCGAGCCGCCACGCCATCATCCGTCGTCTCCCCGCGGTGGAGACCTTGGCCTCGGTGTCGCGCATCTGCTCCGACAAGACGGGCACGCTGACGCTGATGGAGATGATGGTGGTTTCGGCGGTCACAGCAGAAACCGAGTATCAGGTCAGCGGTAACGGCTACGCGCCCGAAGGCGAGGTCACGAAGGACGGCCGGCCGGCGGGCAAGAACTCGGTGACGGACCTAATGAGCCAAGTCTCGATGCTCTGCAACGACGCCGTCCTGTTCGAGGAGGACGGCGTCTGGAAGGTCCAGGGCGACCCGACCGAGGGGGCCCTCTACCCCTTCGCGAGCAAGCTCGGAATGGATCGCCAGGCGGCGCTTAAGGCCCTGCCACGCATCGACGCCATCCCGTTCGAGTCTGAGCACAAGTTCATGGCAACGCTGCACCGCTCGGCAAACGGCCGGGAGATCCTGTTCGCCAAGGGGGCGCCAGAGGTCATCATGGGCCACTGCGATCGCCAGCAGAACGGGTCTGGAGAGGCGGTGCCGCTCGATCGCGACCGGTTCATGCAGATCTCGGATCGCCTGGCGGGTCAGGGCGAGCGGGTGCTGGCGCTGGCCTGGATCGAGAATCCGGGGCTGAACGCGGGCACCCTTGGTCCCGCCGACCTGCCAACGAACCTGGTCCTGCTGGGCCTGATCGGCCTGCTCGATCCTCCCCGCCAGGAGGCCATCGAGGCGGTCAAGGCCTGCCACGAGGGAGGCATCCGAGTCACCATGATCACCGGCGACCACAAGATCACCGCCGCCGCCATCGCCAAGATGCTCGGCATCGGTGACGGCAAGACCGCCGTTACGGGTGCCGAGATCGAGGAGATGAACGAGGCGGCGTTGCGAGAGACCGTGCGCGACGTCGATGTCTTCGCCCGCGCGAGCCCGGAGCACAAGCTGCGGCTAGTCAAGGCGATCCAGGCGAACAAACAGATCGTCGCCATGACCGGCGACGGGGTGAACGATGCGCCGTCGCTCAAGAAGGCCGACATCGGCGTCGCCATGGGAATCAAGGGGACCG
>CAZUZO010000038.1:14501-24581 GCA_964624765.1 uncultured Thiotrichales bacterium | reverse complement strand
ATCAGATCGATAGGCGAGGAGCGAGCACCGCCCAACGCCGCTATCGGGTCGTGTATAGCGCTCCTAAGACATTCGTGGTAGCGATCCCAGCCAATGTTCAAGTCGGCAGGTCTGGTTAGTCCACAAATCAGGTAGGTGCGCTATAGCAGGTTTTTTCACAACATCTCAGTCCCAATTGACGGTGAGGCGAGCCAAGAGGGTACGCGCAGGGACGATTGGTGGCATCCTGGTTACGGATGACCGAAAACTATCATCTTGAAATAGAAACCTTTTATCCAATAGGTTGCGGCCTTCCAGGCTCAGCACACCCCATCTCTTGGGGAACCGATAGCCGACGCTGGCATCGAGCAAGAAGAAATCGTCGCCATTCTGTTGGAACGTTGACGCGGGGCTCAAATCCACCGTCTGATGCACGTACCGTGTACCGAGGGTGGCAAATAGGCCGTTCTCGTTGAAATATCGCGCGACTACGGGGATGCTCAGAGTTTCCACCCGTGTGGGTATGTTCGGGGGTAACGGGAAAACGGTTTCGGTGGTGGCAAGCTTGAACCCGTCAAACCGGAATTCGCTGCTGACCGCCCAGTCGTCATGGGGCATCCAGTAGAGATAGGCGCGGACCAACGCTTCGCGCCAGTCCTGGAATTCGAACTCCCTAAGGGGCGGTATGAAAAACGGCGTTTGCAACTTCCGTCTGGACGCCTCTGCGCCGGCATAGAGGCTGTCCAGCAGACGGGCATCCAGGCCGAGACCGTAGCGATCGGCTCGGGTCCCATTGGCATCGTCGAAGAACTGATTGAATCCTGCCACCTGTGTCGGCTCGATGGTTTGATTGGCCACCAGAGCGGGTTTGGCAGTCCTGATGGCTGCTGCTCGTAAGCGTAGGTTTTCCGTCGGCTGCCATTGCACGCCCAGTTTAGGGCTGAGTTGGTCGACGAGCTTGCTCTGGCGTTCCTCATAGCGGTCATAGCCGAGACCGATCGTCCATGTGAAATCACTTGGCCAATGGACGTTGCCGTACAAATAAGCCGTATCTTGGTCTTCGGTAAAGCTCGACTTGAACGAGGCGAGATCTTCGTCGATGTCGATGCGGTAAAAGCTAGTGCCGGCGACGAGGTTATAATGCTCGCTATGAAACAGGTATTGCGCTTGAATCTGATATCCCCGCGCCTCGGATAGA
The DNA here is from genome assembly GCA_964624765.1 of uncultured Thiotrichales bacterium. Lineage (GTDB taxonomy): Bacteria > Pseudomonadota > Gammaproteobacteria > HK1 > HK1 > JAGTVB01. Next base: position 23,404 of record CAZUZO010000038.1, on the reverse strand, counting down.
AACTCAAATTCTCTATTAAAAAGGATGAAGTTGTTCTTGTCGTCGGACTCGTTATGAATGAGGGAAAGAATGAGGTTCGAGTGGGGTGCCGGAGAGAAGCGAACCCCTGCTCGAGCGGTGGTTTGGGTCAGCTTACGGCGATCGTCGGCGAAAAACGCTTCCGGATCAAAATTCAATGAAAGGTCACCGTGTTGGCTGTCTCGCTGTCGAAACTCCCCTTGCAAGTTGAGTTTGGGTGTGACTTCCAGTTGCAGAAAGGCGTTGTAGGCGGTCTGCAACAGGTCATTGTTCTCTCGAAAACCGTCGGTTTCAGTATGAACGGCACCCAGGCTGTAGGACAGGCGTTGATATAAACCTGACGTCACCGCTTCGCCACCCAGAGTGCTACGGTTTCCCACCAGCCCCGAGGCGAGCAATTGTGGACGGTTGGTTTCGAATAAACGAGTAAACTCGTTGAAGGATGCTGTGGAAGGCCCTGCAGTACTGATGATGTCGGGCACGATGACGGCGAGCTGGGGCTGGACGGGGTTCACGTTGATGGGCTGCAGGAGCTGCGCCTGAAGCAACTCGCTCAGCTGTGCGATCTCATGGCGCGGCAGGAGGGCGTAGGTGTCGGATAGGAAGCGGTGGGCCGACGGGTTGGCCGGGTCGGAGCTAAGGGACTTGGTCGCTTCCACCAGCGCTGCCTGCTGAAACCCGAGATCGTCATAGAGCCTGGCCAAACTGGCGCCGCGAGCCGCTTGGTCTTGGTCCAGCAGCAGGCGTGATCGATACACGGCGCGGTTGTCGTTGAGGGCGATCGCGCGTTGCATGTTGCGCAGGGCCTGTACCGGACGGTTGATAGTCTGTTTACGGATGGCATCGTAAAACCAAGGGGTCGGGTCGTTGGGGTCGAGCGCCTTGGCGTTGGCGAACTCTGTAGCGGCGAGGCGGTCGCGCTTTTGCTCGTAGTAGGCCTTGCCGAGATAACTTCGAATCAGCGCGTTGTCGGGGTCGAGCATGGCGGCGATCTCGATGTCCCGAATGCCTTCGTCGAGCTTACCCGTGCGGATTTGGGCCAGTCCCAAACCGAGGCGTGGCAGGGGTGCGGCGGGATCGAAGTCGATGGCTTGCTGGAACGCCGCGAAGGCTTGATCCACTTCGGTTTCGGCAAGATAGGCGAAGCCCAGCACCGTCTGAGTGCGCTCCAGCGTCGGATCGAGCCGGGCGGCATTTTGGGCGGCGTCAAGGGCCCGCTGATGATAGCCGCTGGCGAGCCAGAGCTCGGCTAGCCGCGCCCAGGCGAGGGCGTTATCGGCGTCGCGTTGGAGCGCCTCTTCCACGCTTTGGCGGGCTTGCTCGATTTGAAAGCGGGCCTGGTAGGCATAGGAAAGAGCGATGTAGGCGAGTGGCGAGTCGGGATCGCGTCGGATAGCGGTTTGAGCCCGCTCCAGGGCTGTATCCTTGTCACCTTGGGCGACGGCGATCACCGCCTCCAGGGCTGGGGCGTGGGCGTCGTCGGGGTCTTTGACTAACGCCCGTGCGATAGCCGAGCGCGCTTCGTCGACCCGCCCGACGGTGAGCAGCAGCCCGGCCTTCAGGGTTTCGTAGCGGGCATCGCGGCCCGTCGTCGGTACCGCCTCGAGAGCATCGAAGGCGGCCGGTAGGTCGCCGGCGCGATAGCTCGCGAGCGCCGCGTGGATCGCCTCAGTGTCGGGTCCAGTGGGGTAGACGCGGCGCCGGGAATCCACGAGTGGCGGGTAGTAGAGCGCCCACTGCACCGCATCGCGCGGTTTCACCACGATGAGCCGTTGCGGCGGCTGGCCCACTACGCTGACCGCCGCCTCACCGCTCGTGAGCCGCAGGCTTCCAGCAGCATTACTGGTGAGCACCTGGCCTGCTAGCACATAGACGCGGGTTTCCCCCGGCACGACTTGCACCACGAATTCGGTGCCTTCGACACCGGCATTGACGTAGGGGGTATGGATGGTGAGGCGCTGGGGCACGCGGCTCAAGAAGTGCACGGCGCCCCGCAACAACTCGATCCACGACGGGGCGTCGGGTTCGCTCTTGGAAAAGGTGACGGTGGTGCCCTGGTCGAGGCGCAGCACGGTGTCATCGACGAGGTGTATGGCAGCACGGCTGCGCGCCTCGATGCGGATACGGTCCCCGGGGCAGAGAGTGCCCCGCAGCGTTGCCGGCATCCACTGTGGGCTGCCGCTGCGGCTGATGACCACCTGGCCCTGCACTGAAACCACCTGTCCGACACCGGGATCACACGCCTCGTCGGCCCATGCCGAAGCGAATAGTGCCGAGTACAGCAGCCCCCACCCTAGCGACCACCGACGCTTCCCCATGACGCTTCGCACCTCCCCTGGCAAAGCGACCGCCTGTTTCTCCTCCCACGCCTGCTGCGCCTTTAACTGCCATAGCAAGGCAAACTTGGAAAGACGATCGGCTCGCGTTTCTTGTTATTCTCGGCCGATGGCCTGCTTTCCCATGGGAAAGTCAGTCGGGCCACCGAGCCATCGACCCTGATCGGAAACCTCGAAGCGCACCGTAACCGTCTCGCCACAGGTCGCGTTCCCGATAATGTTGCTTAGCTGGCCATGGTCATCGTTTCGTCAGAGTTGCTCCGCGGAGCGTCCTTTCGGCGCCCAAGTCTTCGGCAGCCGAACCCCGGGCGCGCAAGGGTGTGTGCGGCAAGGATGCCGGACCCAAGCCGACAGGGACGTCTTTACGGCGTCCCTTGCGGCCCGAGGTCGGCTGCCCCAAGGGCAAACGCAATCAAACGGCCGAAACGATGACCAACGCCTGCTTAGCTTAGCTTATCTCATTTGGGCTGCAGTGCAATTAAGCGTTACTCATCGTTTCGGTCGCTTCTTGATCGCTCCTTCTCGAGTGGTTGCCCAAGGATTCGGCTACCGGTTTCACGCTCCAACATGCGGTCCTGACGAGGCGATGACCCGGGCCCGCCATGAGCACGTGCCGGTGAGCGACGTCGCTTCGTGACCGGCCGCTCTGGGGGATCAGTGTGTGGGTGCTGCGACGCGTTGGCCTCCATTGATGTCGTCGGCCTCGGTGATGATACCGTCCCAATCCGGTCGGGGTGGTTGCTGCCCAAAGCGCTGGCACAACTCAAGGTAAAAGCGGCTTGGCCCATCCTGTGGGTAGCGGAGTAGCAGCTGCCGGAACGCTTGCCGGGCTTGCGCAAAGTGTTGCGCTCGGAATGTCGTCAGCGCTCGCGCGAAGGCAACGTGTAATGCCCTGGTGGCGTCATCGACCTCGTCCGTGAGCGCCACCAGCTCGTAAACGAGAATAGGGCGACGCTTACCCGTCAGTCGAAAATGGCCGATCTCCCTCGCCACCACGCCTTCGAGTCCCGTAATGACCTCCGCCGAGGCGAGAATGCGGGTACCGAGGAGCTTGTTGAGTTGCTCTAAGCGATGGGCGGTATTCACGGCATCGCCCACTGCCCGATACTCGAAGTGCGCGCCGGCCCCGATATTGCCGAGGACCATGGCCCCGGCATGGAGCCCAAAACGGGTGGGCAATGCGGCTTGTCTTGGCCCCCAGGGCCAACGGCTAAGCTCGTGGAAGATATCCAGTGCGGCGCAGCAGGCCCTGTAGCGCAGCTTTTTTTCTGTCATGGTGTCGGCCCAGATGGCGAGCATGGCATCCCCCACCACGTCGGACACGAAACCACCGTGACGTGCCACCGGTTCGAAGAGCTTTTGGTAATACCGATTCAGCAAGCTCCGAAGCCGGTCCGGGGAGAGCGTCTCCGCGAGTTGGGTGTATTGTTCGGCATCGGTGGCCACACAGACTCCGTATACGAATCGTCGGCTGTTGGCAAGCGCCTTCCAGTCCCGTATCAGTGATGTGACTACGCCCTTCGGTACGAAATAGCCAAAGGTGGCCTGGACTTGTCGATGCTGACGTCGAGTGTCGAGGTAGTGCCAAAGCAGGGTGCCGACCACCGCCAAGGGCAGCTGCCAAAGCATGGGAACAGCGAGGGGTAGCCAAACGCCGTGGTACGAAAAGGTACCGTAGGCACCGCTCACATAGACGACCATGATGGCGCCGGCGACCAGCGGTAGGAATAGGACGGGCAACAGCAGCAATGCGCCGCTCGCGATACCGAAGACAGCGAGCAAGGCTAGGTGCTGCCAGCCCTTCAAGGGTTGCAGGCGGCGGCCCTCAAGGATATTGGCGAAGGCGGTGGCGGCGATCTCGACACCGCTCAAATCCACGCCGTCCTTGCCTGAGAACACTGTGTAAAGACCGTCCTTTTGTTCCGCCTGCCACGGCTCGGTGAACCCGATGAACACGATCTTATCCGAGAAATCTATCGAGTTTGCGCTTTTTCCTTGGGTGGCAGGGTCTAGCAGGTGATGGTAAGGCACGGTCAGGACCGTCTGGGAAGGGCCGTAGAAGTCGAGATAGGACTCATTTTCCCCGGCGTAGAGTTCGATCAGGGAGGACAGCACGCGTTGGGCGGGCGAGGGGGGGGATGGTTGCGGATCTTGCAGTCGTGCCAACAGCCGTTGGGTGTACGCCTCATGGTTACGCAACAGGTGGCGCAGCCGCCTAGCCACCTGCGCGGCATTGGGGGTGACCGCGATCTCGGCTATCGCCTCGGGCGGTGGGGAGGCGGGGCCGGTGGCGGCTGCTCGCAGTAAACGCCGCAGATCGGCTTGGAACGCAAGCGCATAGGCTTGAAAGGCCACCACCGGCAGCGTGGGCAGGTCGCCCGCGCTGCCTTTGAAAAGCCAGCATTGGTCTACCCTCACCGGCACCTTGGGTAGCGGGAAGGGGGCCACGCCCCATGCCGCATCAGCTAATTCCGGCAACAGTGGTTGCTGACGCTCGACGTGGATGGTCCAAGCAGGGGGCTTGCCGAGGTCCTCGATGCGCCGAACGTCTTGGCGCAAGCGCTGCAGTAAAATGACGTTTCCCGCTTCGTGCAGCGCCTGGGCGAGCATCCGGTCATGTTCGGGGTTCTGCGGTCGACTGAAGACGATATCGAAGACGATGACCCGTGCCCCGCGGGCGCTCAGCTCTTGTACGGCCCGGGCATGCAGGGTCCGCGGCCATAACGTGGGCTCATTGGGCAAATGAAAATGATCGGCAGCTGCCTGGTCGATGCTGACGATCACCACCTCGGGTGGCACCGAGCGTGGCCCGCGCAGCCAAAACAACAGTTTGAGGCCGAGGTGGGTCTCGATCGCGGATACCGATGCTGGCAGGCTCGCGATCATTCCCAACAGCCCGATCAGGGCTCCCAATAGCAACGCTTTTGCCCCGCTGGGCATCGTCGAACGTCTTGCTGGCTCGATCACGCCGTCCTTGGCGACTGGATTCCGGCTTCCTGGCCGGAACGACGGGCGTATTCATCTGGACTCAAGGGGCTAGCGAGCAGAACGCATTTGCCCTGCTACCCATCGCGCGGTCATTGGCTCGGACTGCTGTTTCCGTTATCTTTCCCAAGCCGTTGGTCCCGGTCTCCCCTTGGGGGTGGCTCTCATGACAGTATCACTGTTCTGGTTATATCTGAAGCAGATCGATCGGATTGGTCGATGGTTTGGCCGTCGTTTTACTGCCGCGCGACCTATTCCCTTGGGCACCCAGTCGATGCTGCGTGGAACGAGGCTGAAGAAGAGATGAACCCTGGCCTTCGGAAAAATCACCTTGCAATCGAGGCGACCCTTCCCCAGAATTCTAGGCCGGGAATCGAATCAGTAGCGGTTGAGAAAGTCGCGAGCCGCACCGCAACACCCTGATGCGCGCGCAGAAACAGCTACGGACGGTTCAGAAGCTGTTTTAAGAACGTCGCGAGCGCCGGCAGAGCAAGGCGCGCGGCGGCGACAAAATCGTCCGGAACGATTTTGAACAGCTGGAAGCTGGCCCCGAAGGGGCGAGCCCCAAGGATGGGGCGAGTAACAACCCCAGTGTACAAATGAGTACATGAGGATTCTGAGCCGCCGCGCAACGCAGCTCAGGCCAGCGCAGTAGTTTTTAAAACAGCTTCTCAGGTAGAACCGGAAGTGGTATCGGTTATGTCTTTGGAGGTTCCGATGTCTCTCGACAGCCCGTTGTTTCCCGAGCTTACGTCCGAGAGCCTGAAGCGGATAGCCGAGCACGGAACCGTGCGCAGCTATCCCAAGAACGCGGTTTTGATCCACGAAGGCGACCAGACCGACTCCTTTTACGTGATCTTGAACGGCAAGGTCAAAGTCTACGCGAGCGATGAGGATGGCAAGGAGGTCATTCTCAACATCCAAGGTGCGGGGGAGTATTTTGGCGAGCTCGCGCTGATCGACTCGGCGCCGCGCTCGGCCTCGGTGATGACTCTGGAGCCCTCCAAGCTTGCCGTGGTGTCGCGCACCGACTTCGAAGATTTTTTAGCACAGAATCCCGGGGTGGCCATCGAGCTAATTCGCGCCTTGGTGCAGCGGGTTCGCTCCCTGACCGAGAGCGTCAAGAGCCTAGCGTTGCTAGATGTCTACGGACGCGTTGCGCGCATCTTGTTAGATCTCGCTACCGAGGAAGAGGGTGAACTGGCCATCCGCCAGCGCTTGACTCATCAGGATATCGCCAACATGGTCGGTGCTTCTCGGGAGATGGTCAGCCGCATCATGAAGGACTTGGTCAATGGGGGGTACATTCGCATCGAGGATCGGCGCATCACCATCCGCCAGAAGCTACCGCCGGGCTGGTAATCCGAGTAACACAGGATGCGGGTGCCGGGTCGCCGAGGGGACTTTCGGTGACCGTAGCCAAGCGAAGGGCCTGGGCCAGACGCGCCCTCGGAACCGGTTGGTCGTCGGTTCGAGGGTGCTACGGTTCACCGATAAAGGCCATGACTCGAATTGGACAATCCGTGCCTTCGGTGAGGGGATTACTTCCTGATGTGATCCCAGAGCTCATCGAGCCATACGACGTTGTCTGCGTACATCTGCAGGTTGCTTGAGACACTGCCCTCGAAACCACTCAACCAGAGCTCTTTGTGTAGCTCATCCTTGACGTAGGCGATCGCCTCTTCCAAGGCCCCATCGCGGGCCGACAGAACGAGGCGATCATAGTGCCACTGGGCAGCGAGCTTGACGATGAGGGTCGCGATACCGACCTGAACGCCCTCCGCGGTGTTGCTAATCACTCCCTGGTGACCACAGGACGTGCAAGTTGTCGGCAATGCACCGAGGTCATAGAGTTTGACCCGCATCTTGGGCCCTTGAGGGGGAGCGGTCTTAAGCCAGGTATGGAAGGTGTCTTGGGCATCGGATAAGGGGTTGCGGGTTGCATTCACGTAAAAGCTCTCGGAAAACGGAGCTCCGACGCGGTCTTGGAGTGTCTCCTTTAGCTTAAGGTAGTCGATCTGACCGTCGGAGTAACTCTGCAGATAGGCTGCGTCAACGATCCAAATGGTGGGGGTCATGCTTTATCCTCCTCTACGTGTACTCGCATCATTGCCATCGTTGTTGCCTGCGAGGTCCCTCGGCGTTAGCGATTGACCTTGCAAGGGGCGCTGAACTCGAACAGCCATGGGCTATCGACCGGGCCGCTTCGCGCGTCGGTTTCGCTTTCCCATTCCGCATTGCGCAGGGCGCAGTGCAACAGGTACTGCCCGTCGGCGGTACGCTCTACACGGCAGTGGCTAGGGACTGGGTTCGCAGATGCCAACCCTTGGTCCTGGAAATGTCGCACAAACAGGATCGGAACCTCCGCGCACACCGCACGCAGCGTTCGAGCCAGCGACACATTACCCTGACCTTGTTCTGTATAATGGCTGTCCAGCAGGATTCCGGCGCATGGTTCCGGAGACAACCGTAACACGCTGATGGCCTCTAATTCGGTGCGGCAATAGCGCACTCGGGTGTTCGGAAGTTTTGCCAGCACTGCGTAAAAGGAGGGGGTTTTCTGCGCTTCCCCGATGACGACTATCATCATCCGACTTCTCCGTAGACTTGATTGAGTTCCATTTCCCCTCTTGCCGCGCTTCGGTTACCGTCATCGATATCGATCCAACAAGCTACCGACAACACATTACCGATGCGTTGCGCCTGACCATCGCCAAACCGACGAATGTTCAGTCCAATGCGCTTGAGCAGGCGCTCGAGGGCCACACTGGTCACGAATACATAACGCCGGATGCCGTTTTCGTCGGCGAACTCAACAGCGCGTTTGAGCATATCGAAGGTCGCTGCGCCCAGATTGGCCTGGCGGACGTCCTCCGCTGATACCGGCGCTATGGCGAAGCGGCTGATTTCCCAAATATCCGGCCTCGACGGCGCCACCTCTCCGCATAGTAGCTGCGGAAATGTGTCCTTAAGCATGTAGGGGCCTGTGGTGGGCAGCAAACGCCAGCACCCCGTGACCCGGTGAGAGCCGTTGCTCACCATCATGTAGACCGGATGCAGGTCGTCGTAGTGATCCTGCTCCCAACCGTTTCGGGTCTTGAGATTCCAGCCCAAGCGTTTGTTGAAGACTTCGTCCCGCAGCCGGAACATGCCTGCAAGGGTGGGTTTACGAATATGGGATTCGGTGGGTTTCCCGACCAGGATAGTGTTCATCTCTGCTGCCCCTTGGCGTGTTGCATACCGTTGCGGGGTAGTAGACGATGAACGGCAAAATCACATAACTGTCAGATCTTACAGGTGGCTGAAAGGTGGTGAATAAACTATGGACTTAACACTAGTCATGGCAGCCTGACATCCTTGTCTTTTCCCAAGTGAATCCTTAATCGGTTGAGCGTGCGGACTTGTCGTTCTATCGACGGGGCTGCGGCGCGCACGGTTGGCCTGATGCGGCGACGCCAAGACACATCCTCGTGTTTTCCCATGAGGGGGAGTGCTTGACACTACGCTGGTCATTCGCCCCCTCCCTAGAGCTCGTTGCTTCGGGACCGCTGGTTTCCCGCTGTT
>CAZUZO010000038.1:0-14401 GCA_964624765.1 uncultured Thiotrichales bacterium | reverse complement strand
GCCTTAGCCTAGCTGCGGAGTGATCAGCGCTTGCGAAACCGCGCGGGCAATGGCGTGTTGGCGATTGCTCACATTCAGCTTGAGGGAAGCATTCTGAATGTGAAAAACCACGGTTCGCTCAGAAATATTGAGGATCTGTGCCGTCTCCCAAGTCGTCTTGCCTTCTGCGGCCCACAGCAGGCATTCTTTTTCCCGGGGCGTCAGTTGCGCCTTGGCGATAGGTAGCGCCTTGTTGGCGAAGATCCGCCTGGCAGACTCGTGGATGTAGCCGGTGATGAGCTGCCCAGTGGGCAGGGCGTTGATAATGCGCGCTTCGGCGGTTTTGTGTTCATCTTGGGAGACGAGGCTCAGGATGGCCGATTCGCCTCCGCCCGCATGGGCGGGGAAGCTCACGCCGCTTTTCAGTCCGTGATCCTGCGCTTCTATCATCAGCTGACGTGCTAGTGGCGGGGTATCCTCCTTACGGACACCGATGTCTTTCCAAAGCAGCGGGGTCAGCCGTTTGGCACAGTGGGTGAGGGTGGGATCGATCTTCATGTAGCCGCAGGCCTTGTAGTGTTGCCACCATTGGCTTGGAAAACCACTGATGATGGCGACCTGCGGTTTGATGAGAGACGTGGGGAACTGTGCCCCATAAAGGAAATAATCGAAACCGAGCGCCTCGCAGACTTTCGAACAGGTCGAGTGCAGATCCTCCAGTGTCTCTGCCCGGATGGCTGAGCCGATGAGGTCTTGGAAAGACGACGGTAGCATGACCCATTTCTCCCCTCTTGTATGCTTTTCTATATCGTTATTGTGCTTGCGGACTCCTTCGTACCTTTGGGAGCACACCTTTGGTACCCTCCGACAACTCGGGTCGCTCCTTGGCAGCCGTTACAGAACTAGGCTACGGTAGCGGCCTCGCATCGGAGGGCGTAGCCTGTTACGGGTGCACCCACGCAGACTATTCGTCCTCGCCCTAGGGCTCAAGGCTGGGGGGAGGCGCCTGCGGCTAAAATCCTGGTTCCCGACGGTTCGATGCGGGCCGGTCGGAAGCCTGGCTTTGCCGGGTCTCGCAGCCGGTCTTGTAAGCGTAGGCCATAGCCGCCGTTTAGAAGCTGCTTTAAACCGTCATGGCCGAGGGGTTCGGCCACCCCCGAAAATGAAAATCGGGATTCTCACGGTAAAAACTGCTGCGCTTGTCTGAGCGCGTTGCGCACCGGCTCGCCATCCTCATGTACTCCCTTGTACACTCCGGTGGCTTGCCATTGCGCGCCTTGCGACTCCGGTGCTCGTGACATTTTTAAGACAGCTTCTGAGGGGCTGCCCTTAGTGAATCCCCATTTCCCTTGACGAATGAGAGCCTAGATATTACCACAGCGGTTAGCAGAACTCTGTTAATTTATGTTACAGAAGGATGGTATGGTACCACGATGCTGTAAATAGGCTAATACTAAAACGAGGCGTCAATTTGAGGGGGCTGAGAGCCCGATTTAACGTTGGCTGGCCGCCAGGTGGCTCGCGCGGCAAGGGCAGAACCGGCTGTAGGCCTACGCAAGAACATCACGGAAAATAGGGCCATGGTCATCGTTTCGTCTGAGTCACCATTTAGAGGTTACAACCGCACCCATAATGTGTAGGCAGCCGGTCGCCTTGCCACAAGGGTGTGTCCGGCAGGGATGCCGGACTCAAGTCTACAAGGATGTATTCACGACGTCCCTTGAGGCAAGGCGACCGGCTGCCACCCAGACGAAACGATGACCATGGCCGAAAATAGGATGGGTGGCAAAGCGCTGATCAGACCCGCAGGACATGACGGAAGTCATGGTAAGAATTTGGTAGTATTGTCTAGTAATTCTTATGACATCATGACGGAGGGAGCATGGTTAAGACAGCGCGCCCAACTGGTGGGCTGCCGCCAGGTTCGACCACTGAAGGTAGGAAACTCGAGAGCGGCATGTTTACGATTGAAGTCGTTCAAGATGATGCGAGCCGCGTCATTGTGATGGGTCGGCCGAGCCGAAGACGAGCCAGCACGTTTATCAATATCCCAATCTCAAGCGAGCTGCGGGATCGCCTGGGCGATCAAGTGCTCGGCTCGCTAGCCATGGGTACCGGTGCGCTTATCGAGTGGGCGCTTCAGGAGTTGCAGCGTCAGGGGGCTTCCATCAAGGTGATGCCTCGCGATTGACCCGAGCGGGATTAACCATAGGCAAAGGGGCAGACGGCGCGTCGGCCACCAGCGCCGCGGCTTGCCCCTTGGGGGCCAGCTTGCGGCTGTTCAAAATCGTTCCCGACGATTTGGTTGCCGCCGTGCGCCTTGCTCTGCCGGCGCTCGCGACATTTTTAAAACACCTTCTCAGACGCTAAGCAGCGTTATGGAAGGGGCATTTCGGCGTGGATTACCGTGGAAACCCCGTACGAGAAGTATATGACTGCCCGAGGTTGCCAGACCGAGTCGCTGCACCGCTTGCCTGGCAAGGGGGACGGGGTTACCGAGTTCGTCTCGGCTAGCCGCCATGGGAATGACCCCCCACAGCAGGCTCATGCGGCGGTAGGTTTGCGGATTAGCCGAGAAGGCGATGACTGGAGCGGCCGGGCGGGCGGAACTCACGGTCACCGCGGTGCGCCCGCTTTCGGAGATCACCACAATAGCACGCACCGATAGCAGCCTAGAGAGTAACGCGGTGGCATCGGCGACGGCATCGCCAAAGGGGATGGGGGGTGCTACGGGCTTCCCTGCGCCGATGGACCCGAAAGCACCGTGGTGCCACAGATAACCCTCTGTCTGACGGGCGATACGATCCAGCATCTGCACGGCCAGCACAGGGTGGGCACCGATGGCTGTTTCTCCCGACAGCATCAACGCATCGGTTCCGCTTGAGACGGAAAGGGACACGTCGGCCACTTCCGCTCGTGTGGGGCGCGCATTCAGGATCATCGACTCGAGCATCTGGGTAGCGATGATAACCGGTCTGTTGAGAGCGAGTGCTTGATCGATCAGCTGTCGCTGGACAACCGGTACTTGTTCCGGCGGCAGTTCGACGCCGAGATCCCCCCGCGCCACCATGATGCCATCGGCGCCCTTGAGGATCGCCTCACTATCGACCAGCGCCTCGGGGCGCTCGATCTTCGCGATCACCGCTGCATGACTGGCGTGGTCGTGAATCAAGCGTTTCAGTTCCGCTAAATCCGCCGCGTTTCGCACGAAGGAAAGCGCGAGAAAGTCGACCCCGAGCTCCAGGGCGAGGTGTGCGTCGGCGCGGTCCTTAGAGGTGAGCGACGGCGCTGAGATGTTTACCGCCGGGAGATTGATGCCCGCACGCTCTTTCAAGATGCCTCCCTCGGTGATCTCGCACAGGATTTCCGTGCCGTGGATGTCCTTGACCAAGAGTTCCATGGCGCCATCGGCTAGCAGGATACGATCTCCCGGGGAGAGGTCCTGGGCCAGCGTTGCATACTGAGAGGGGATGATGGCTCCATCGCCTACGATGTCTCGGGTCGTGACGGTGAGACGATCACCGGGCCTCAACACCGCCTGCCCGCCCTTGAGCCGGCCGATGCGGATCTTGGGGCCCGCTAAATCGGCCAAGATGGCAATGGCGTAGCCTGCAGAGGCTGCGGCGGTTCGGAGATGCTGGTAGGTCGCCCGGTGGGCTTCGTGATCACCGTGGGACATATTGAGACGGAATACGTTCACCCCGGCCGCGATCAAACCGGAGATCACGGTGGGATTGTGGGAAGCGGGTCCGATGGTGGCCACGATCTTGGTGCGCCGGTTTTTCAGCAGCGGAAAAGTGGTCTCGATAGCCATCGTGTGTCTGTTTAAGGAACAACCGCCGCGATGCTCCGTAAAGGCCGCGGCCTGCCGATGTTATATCCCTGAGCATAGTCCACGCCGAGTCTTTTTAGCATCTCGATGATGGCGGCGTTCTCAACACCCTCCGCGATGGTCTGGATACCCATCACGTGTCCGACTTTGTTCATCGCCGTCACGATGGCTTGGTCCACTGTGTCTTCTACCATGTCGCGTACAAAGCTGCCGTCGATTTTTAGATAATCCACCGGCAGATGCTTCAAATAGGCGAACGAAGAGAGGCCGCTGCCGAAATCGTCCAGCGCGAAACGGCAGCCGAGCGTCTTGATGGCATGGAGGAGCTGAGCCGCCTGGGGTAGGCTATTGATGGCCGCTGTTTCGGTGATTTCGAAGCATACCCGGGAGGCGGCTACCGGTGAGCGTGCCAGTTGCTCGCGTACAAAATCGAGCAGTGAGCTGTCATTCAAGGAGGTGCCGGATAGATTCACCACGATGCCTGACTGCGGAGCGCCGTCTAGGATAGCAGCCGAGCCCTGCAAGGCAGCGTGGATGACCCAGCGATCGATGTGGATCATCAAACCGTAGCGTTCCGCCACGGGGATGAACACCTCCGGTGAAATCAACTGGTTTTGTTGGTCTACTAGCCGCAGCAACAACTCATAGTGCAGGGGCCGGTCGGCTTGCGCTGACAGCGCGACGATGGGTTGTGCATAAAGCTCGAATCGATCGTTGTCCAACGCCTCTCGGAGTCGCGTCACCTGCGAGCAGGGAGAAGCCGGAGGGAAGGCGGTTTTAGCGCCGTCCGATTCGTGGAGGTGAACTCGATTCCCGCCGCGGCGCTTGGCGGTGCTGCAGGCCAGATCCGCTTGGTTGAGCAACTGGCGCACGTCGTGGCTCGCGGCCGTGATGGGCACGAGGCCGATGCTGGCTCCGAGAGTGTGCCGGCGACCGTCGATGCGGTACGTCACTTGGCGTATGACCCGGATCAGGGCGGTTGCGATTTGGCGTGCCTTGTAGCCGGGACAGTTTTCGAGGAGCACACAGAACGCGTCGCCGCCGATCCGGGCCAAGGTGTCTCGTGCTCGCAACTTGCTGAGTAGAAGGGTTGCGACCTGCTTGAGCAGCTCGTTACTCCCCGCCTGACCACAAGCATCGTTGACGAGCTTGAAATTGTCCAGGTCAAGGTAGCCGAGCATGTGCCGCAGGCCCTGTTCCTTAGCGGCGCTCAGGGCACGATCGAGGCGGCGCTCGAGCTCATGACGATTGACGAGACCGGTGAGCGGATCGTGGGCTGGAGGGTGTGCCGTTTCTCGCCATGAGTGGGGTGCGCGTGTGATGTCGCTGAAGATGAGCAGCGAGCCGACTACCCGATCGTGCTCGTCGCGCAGCAGAGTGCTCGAGTAGCGAATGGCGAATTGCTGACCGGCGCGGCTGATCAGTACGCCGTGCTGGGATGAACGTATGACCTCGCTTTGAGCGGTGCATACCGGCCGTGATAACGGCGTACGTTTGCGCCCGTGCTCGTCGACGATCGAGACGATGGCGTCCAGGCGACGGCCTTTGGCCTCCGCCAAGGGCCAGCCGGTGAGTTTCTCGGCGGCGGCATTGAGGTAATCGACGAGCCCCTGAACATCGGTGGTGATGATACCCTCGCCGATGGCCGTGAGGACAAGGTGGGGGTGCGGTATGGTGGGTTCAATCTTCACGAGTGGAGAGTTAGTCCCGCACCCGCGCCTCGATAGAGATGCCTTGCCGTTTGAGCTCCTCGAGGGCCCATTCGAGTAAGGCGCCGGTGCCCATCGCTAGCGAGCCGACAATCTGGGTATCCAAACGCTTACGCAAGGTCTCGGAAACCGGGATATTGATGAACGCCTTAGCGCGCTTGCGGGTGGCCTTACCGACGACCACGACCTGAGCGGCACCACCCGGACGGGCCTCGATTGAAAACATGCCCAACTCGCCGCCTTGGCCTCGGAGGCCGGTCTTTTGGCTGTTCCTAGTCACCGATAGGGGTCTCCTGAGCAGCAATATTTTAGATCGCTACTGTTATCACACTATACCGATATCATTACAGATAGGACCGGTATAATACATCATATTTGGCTGGAGATGTCCGTATTACGGCGCGCAAAGAGAAGAAAATCGAGTTAGTCATCGCGAGTGCGGCTTGTTTAGGAGCTATCAACGCTTGTCAACACGCGGAGGATGCCCCCATGGCTGCGTGGGGCGGTGTGCTCGGGTGTTCGTCTATCTATTTGATATATGATGGGTTTAACCCCGTGCGCTGGGCTCTCGGCGGCGCTTGGGTCACAACTTCTCAGGTGCGGGCGCCATGGAACTCTTCCAGCGCGTAATCGAGCCACAGGTCAGTGAGTTTTTCCTGCACCGAATTCTGTCGAAGGCGAGCGCTCAGATTGGCGAAATCCACCTCATCGAGGGGCTGATCTTGGTTATAACAGGAGTACACAAAGCTCACTTCTCCCGATCGATCGGTGTGTTTACACAGGCATTGAGAACAGATGCCTTTCATCATGCATTGCATGGGGGAATTGATGGAACCGATAGCGATGAGGTCTGGCTTAAGAAAGGACCGTAGGACTCCCCCGCGAGCCACCTTGATGGCCGCCATCATGCGGTCGGATCCGATGGCGATCAGCCGATCAATGGTGGATAAGGGTATGTCGGTGGGCCCGAGTGCCCCGGCACCGTAGGCGGTAATGGCCTGTACCAGGTTCCCGACGAAGCTCTTGTCTTGTGGGCGCATAGCCGGTAAGGGCACGACCTCGGGTGCGGCGTCCACCGCCCACACCAACACATCAGAAGCCGCCTCGAGATCGGCGCGCCGAAACACATCGAGGGGCTTGCGATAGCCTGCGAAGTACAGTACCCGCGAGCCGGCCGCCCGTAGAGCGCGTCCGATGGAGAACAGCACCGCGTTACCTAGCCCGCCACCGACTAACAGGACGTTCTCATCGGACGGGATCTCGGTCGGCGCCCCGCTCGGGCCCATCAGCACGATGGGATCCCCGGGTTGCCACAGGGCACAGAGCTTAGAGGAGGCGCCCATTTCCAGCGTTATCAAGGAGATCAGCCCACACGCCTTGTCCACCCAAGCCCCGGTCAGCGCTAAGCCTTCCGCCGCCAGACAAGTGTTGGCCACCACGGGCGCGTGGCTTTCCAGATTTTGCACTCGGTAAAATTGTCCGGGACGAAATTGCCGGGCTTGCATGGGAGCCCGTACCACGACCTCGACGATGGTCGGCGTCAGTCGTTGCACTTCCGCAACAGTGGCGACGAGCTCCTGATCGAGGCGGCGATGTAAGCGCATGAGGGTCGCGTTCCGGTCTGCCTGCCGCGACGGATCGAGGGTCTGCAGTTCGCCCTTGAACAGCCGTACGATATACGGGTAGCCGTTCTTGGCGCTGGCCATGGCCTTGACCACATTGCCGGCATAGACTGGGTGGTTGTCCCCGAAGAAGGTGATGTATTTGCCGGCCACCTGATAGGAGGTGAACGGTGCCGGTTGACCCAGTTTTGGGATGGTTGCATCGTTGGTGGGGACCAGGGTGGGGGACGCGTCGTCCCAGCGCGGCTCAAAACGCCGAAAGAACTTGCCCGTTCGTTCAAAGCTGCCCGGATGCTCGCGCTCATAGATGATGTTCGGTGATGTTCCGGCAGCGATGAACAGGCTGCGCAGTGGCACCACCGGTTGCTCGCTGGCGCGCACCCAGCGGCCGTCGACTTGCACCAGGCGGTCAAACTTGACGGCCCGCAGATGCCCATACTCGTCCGCCAGGGCTTCGACCGGGCTCATGGCCGGTGCCACGGCGATGCCTTCCTCCAGTGCTTTTTGGATCTCCTCATGGTTCTGGCGGTAGGCAGGGGAATCACCGAGATCCTTGCGGTAGTAAAGGGTGACGCCACCCCAGCTTCTCAGTAGCGGCAAGAAATCCGGCGCTCGGTTATCGCTTCGCGCGCGTTCTCGCTCGCGGCGCAACGTGCGGCCGTGGGTCAGAAACTCCTCGAGGATTTGCTGCTCCTCCTCGTCATAGCGGGCAAGAACCGCATCGGATCCGAAACGAGCCGCGAGCTTTTCGTACCGCTCGAGGCACTTTTCGACTTGCACCGGGTAGTAAGCCAGCAGTTCGGTGGCGGTATCGATGGCCGTCAAGCCTCCCCCGATGATGCCGGCGGGCAACCTTACCTGCAGGTTGGTCAGGGACCGGCGTTTAGCCGCTCCCGTGAGCTGCAGGGCCATAAGGAAGTCCGAAGCCTGGCGTACCCCTCGGATGAGGTTGTTGTGCATACCGATGACGGTCGGTTCGCCGGCACCGGCGGCGATGGCAATGTGGTCAAACCCCAATGCCCAGGCGTCCTCGATAGCCAACGTGCCACCGAAACGGATACCCCCATAGCAGCGAAAGCTGGGCCGGCGGGCGAGATTCAGATAGATCACCTTGAGGAAATTCTTATCCCAGCGCACCGTGATACCGTACTCGGCCACTCCCCCGAAGCCGGCCATGATGCGGTCATCGAGTTCTTCGTAGAGGGAAGCGAAATCGCGAATGGGGGCAGGTGGAGTGTCGGGACTTCCCACCAACGCTTGGGGTAAGGGCTCGATCTTTAGGCCGTCGATCCCGACGACGCCGAAGCCTTCGTTGATGAGATAGTGGGCCAGGGTATAGCCCGCGGGGCCAAGCCCCACCACCAGTATATTTTTCCCGTTGTAAGGCAGGGCGTAGGGTCTTTTGACATTGAGTGGGTTCCAACGGGTGAGCAGGCTATAGATCTCGAATCCATAGGGCATGAACAGCACATCGGTGAGGATGTTGGTCTCGATCTGAGGGATGTTGACCGGCTCGACCTTTTGGTAGATACAGCTTTTCATGCAGTCGTTGCAGATCCGATGGCCAGTGCCCGCAACCATCGGGTTGTCGAGGGTGATGAGAGCGAGCGCCCCGATATCATCCCCACCGCGTTTCAACAGGTGCGCTTCGGAAATCTTTTCCTCCAGTGGACAGCCGGTCAGAATGACCCCGAGGGGATTTTCTCTTAGCGTACCATCCTTCTTGCGCATGCCCTTGGAGCACGAGTCCCGGTCGCGGTCGTGACAGTAGATGCAATGGTCGACCTCAAACAGCACCTCTCGCTCAACGAAGCGCCGGTCGGTCAGGGCGAAGCCGTCCCGTCGCCGGCGCTTGGTCTCATCAATGGTGAGGGTGCGGTAGCCCGCTTCCTGGCTGGTCTGGAAGGCGACAAGTCGGGAGAAATCGATGCGCGGGACGCTTTTAAAGCTTACCCAACCTTCGTTTCTCGGTTGTGAATGCGGGTTATGCCATGCTTGGTAAGTCCAGCGGCGCACGGTATCGAGCAGCTGCTCGACAAAACCGAGGGGGTCCGGCTCGGCCAATGCCTGGGTGAAGGTCGCTCGGCCCTGGGGGTGGGTTGCCAACCGTTGGCGGAGGGAGGCGATGGCGTGGGCGGTTTCGGTAGCCGATGTCGGATCTGCACTGGCGGACTCCCCGACAGCTTGGCGCAACGCCAGCAACCGGGCCGCGAGTGTGCTGAAGGCACGCTCCGCGTCGGTGTCGCTGGCCACCTCGGGAAAGGCCGATTGTCTGAGCATCTGAACGGCCTGATCCAGGGCGGCGATATCCCATCGGTCGGCCTCTTCTCGCTTGAACAGCTTCTCCACCCCTTGCACGATCTCGCGACGATAGGCGAACACGGTGGCTAACTCGCGGTCGGTCGCGGACATCTTTGCTGCGCGTTCCCCCTCTATCCCGAACAGGCGTGCCACGAATCGGCCAACGTGGGGAGCGAGGCGTACTAAGAGCTCGGACCGTTGTGTGACTGTGAGGCCTTCGCCTTGTCGCGCGCGATAGGACACAAAGCTGTCAAACAGGGCCGCATCGGCCGCTCGTAAGGTGGCGTCGAAAGCATCCTGAAGATCAGAGAGGCGATGCGGAGCGTACAGATCCCAATAGGTAAACCCTGGGATGCCAAGCGCCGTATCGTGTGGGTGGTTTCCCTTCATCGGTTCTCGCTAAATGGCTGATGTGTGGGTGGCCCTTCAACACGTGGGTCACGTTCCCCCGAAGCAAATAGCCCGTCGGGAGTGCGCCGAGGGGTCGCGCGGGATAAACCCCCTGTGTGGGCTGTTCGACGCCAGGCATGTGGCTCGCCAGGGGCCGCGCCCCTAATCAGACAACCCTGGGCGTCGTTTCGTCATGGGGCGATGTACAAAGCGTAGAATCGGCGCCGAATCCCGCACGTGGCAGCCTGGCGGGAGAGGACAAGACGCTACTGCGACGATGACCGTGACCGACGACAGGAATATGATACGGTGTTCAACGGCCGGCGTGAATGAGCTCGTTGCCCACCCAGCCCTGGGATTAGTCAGTACGCCTCTGCGCCGCGGGGCCAAAACGTCCCGGAGATGACCGGCGCCGGACAGGATCATCGTTGCTCCCACTTCCCCCCTTCCCGCGAGCGGTGGTGGGCTCATGGGCGGGCCCTCACGTGGCACGCAAGCTGGCGCTCGGAGGGGTGGCAAGCACCGAGCGAGTGCCGAGGAACCCGGCCAATCCAACACCGACCGCACCACCTAGGATGCCGACCATCCAGAGCCACGGGGCGAGGTGCAGGCTTACATCGAAGACCGCGCTGGCCAACCGCTGGCTCAGAACAGCGGCGCCCAGGGTTGCGACCAGTCCGGCAAGTGATCCGAGCAGCACAAACTCGCTCAGCACACCCAGGATGATATCTTTGCGGCGCGCGCCGAGTGCCCGCAAGACGGCCGCTTCCAGCTTGCGTTCCTCCAATGTCGCCTGCACCGCCGCGTACAGTACGCCCAGTCCGGCGGCGAGGGTGAACAGGAACACATATTGAACAGCAGTTATGGCTTGCGCGACGACGGATCGAGCCTTTGTCAGGAGAGCATCCACGTCGAGAACGGTGATGCCAGGAAAAGCCTGCACCAGTTCGCCGAGTATCTGCCTTTGCGATAGCGGTAGATGCAGGCTGGTGAGGTAAGTCGCAGGCACGTCATCCAACACGCCAGGAGGCAGCAAGACGAAGAAGTTAACCCGGAAGGAGTCCCACGCCACGAATCGTAGGCTTTCGACCCGCCCCTCGATGCTTTGCCCGGCGACGTCAAAGGCCAGGGTATCGCCGAGCTGAATACCGAGTCTCTCGGCTAACCCTTGCTCGACGGAGAAAGCGGGCCCCCCGGGGGTCGGTTCGTTCCACCATCGGCCTTGCACGACCTGGTTGTCGATCGGCAGTTGTTGACTCCAGGATAGATTGAATTCCCTGGTGACAAGCTGTTGGGTGCGCGGATCCGGGTACTGGTCTGGGGTTATGGGGGCGCCATTGATTTGCCGCAGCCGAGCGCGGGTCATGGGATACATGACGGGCGCTGGCAGCCCCTGCTCGGCCAGATGGCGCTTCACCGACGCAATCTCCTGTGGCTGCACGTTGAGTAGGAAAAAATTCGGGGTATTCGGAGGGAGTTGCTTTTGCCAGCCCGCCAGCAAATCGGTGCGTACGAAAGTGAGTACTAGCAGCACCAACATCCCCACACCCAAGGCCACGATCTGTAAGACGCTATCCTGGGGCCGTCGTGCCAGGTTGGCGAGGCCAAAGCGCCAGGCGACCCCGACTCGGCTGCGCAGCCCTGACAGGACTCTGATCAGCAGCCTGGCGCTGATCGCCAACAGCACCAGGGTGGCTACCGTGCCGACCAGGATATAGCTGGCGAGTCTCGGCTCCAAGCCGAGCTGATAACCGAGCGCCACCAGGATCAGGATGACGCCGGCGTAGGGCGCGCGCATCGGCGCTGGGAAGTCGCCTACGTTTCGGTGTAGCACTGCGCTCGGAGACAGCGCTGTTAGCTTCAGCAGCGGCGGTAGGGCGAAGCTTAACAGGGTGGCTAGGCCGGCCGCTAGGCCGATCGCGATAGGCCTCCAAGAGGGCGCCGGCAGCTCGGCTGACAGCAATCCGGCGAACAGATGACTCAGGACCGCCTGCGCCGCCAGCCCCAAGGCGCAACCTGCAAGGCTTGCGAGCAGACCGAGGACTAGCAGCTGGACAACGAAAACTTGCGTGAGCAACCGGTTGCTGGCGCCGAGGGAGCGTAGGATGGCGACGCTATCGATATGGCGGATCGCATAGCGTCGCGCGGCCAGTACCACGGCAACACCGGCGATCAACACGCTGGTAATCGACGCCAGACCGAGAAATTGGCTCGCGCGGCTGAGGGCGGTACGCAGTTGGGGACTGGCCTCCTCGGTGCCCTGGAGGCGCTCTGCGGGCCGCAGGGCGTCCGCCAGAATGCTGCGGAAGCTGGCGATCGCGGTGGTGTCCCCTGCCAACAGCAGCCGATAGGTGACTCGGCTGCCGGGTTGCACCAACTGAGTTTGTGCCACATCGCCGATGTGCATCAAAAGCCTCGGTGCGAGGTTGAACAGCTCACCGCCACGGTCCGGTTCGAAGGCCAGCACCTTCGCTACCGTCAGCTGGGCGGCGCCGAGCTTCACCGTCTGACCGACGCGAAGGCTAAGCGCCGACAACAGCTGCGCGTCGATCCAAACGGTTCCAGGAGAAGGTATGGCCCGCGTGGGGTAGGCCGGTGCGAACGGGGTATCACTGACCTCGAGGCGGCCGCGCAGCGGGTAGCCGCTGCTGACCGCCTTGACCTGCACCAACTGGAACCGGTCACCGGCTGCCAGCATATTGGGAAAGCTCAGGGTGCTCGCCGTGGCCAGCCCCCGGCGTTCGGCGCGTCGCGACCACGCTGCGTCGATGGGATGGGACGACACGAGCAGCAGATCGCTCGCCTGCAGCTCGGCCGCGCCGGAGCGCATGGCCTGTACCACGCGGTCGGTTGACAAACCGACGGCAGTGAGGGCGCCGACCGCGATGATCAGTGCCCCGACCATCACGCGTAGCTCACCGGCCCGCAACTCCCGACCCAGCAGCCGAAGCCCTAGGCGATAGGGATTGAGGCGGATCGCTAGACGGCTTGGCAGGGATGGTGGCAAGGTTAGACCTTCGGTGTCACGCTAGCGTCGTCGATCCTGAGCACCCGGTCACAGGGATCGGCGAGGCGAGTGTCATGGGTGACGAGCACCAGTGTCGTCCCTTGCTCACGGTTCAATTCGAACAGCAAGTCGGCGACGCGGCCACCCGTACTTTGGTCGAGGTTCCCCGTCGGCTCATCGGCAAACAGTACCTTTGGCTCGGTAACGAAGGCGCGGGCGATCGCGACCCGCTGTTGCTCTCCACCGGAGAGCTGTCGCGGGTAGTGGTGCTGGCGGTGCGGTAGCCCGACACGCTCCATAATGTGCTGAGCTCGCCGTCTGGGATGGGTGTTGCCGGAGAGTTCTAGCGGCAGCATGACGTTCTCGATGGCGGTCAGGCTCGGCAGCAGGTGGAAAGACTGAAACACGAAGCCGACGAGCGAAGCGCGCAACGCAGCGCGCTCATCTTCGTCGAGCTGGGTGAGGTCGTGACCGTCTAGACGAACGATACCCTTGGTTGGACGATCCAGTCCAGCCAGGAGCCCGAGTAAGGTCGATTTCCCGGAGCCCGAGGCGCCGACGATGGCCACCGTCTCGCCAGCCAAGATGGCGAGATCCATCGCTCTGAGAATGGTGAGCTCGCCCTCCGGGCTCGGTACGCGTTTTTCGACCCCGCAAGCCTCCACCACTAGCCGGCGCGGTTCCTGAACCTCAGAGTGTCGCAGTTGTCTGGTCACGGTGTAAGGCGGCAAGCATGAAATCCCCTATTCGACCAGGGGAAGGCAAAATCTATCCGCGGCGGGGTTGGTCATGGTGTTTCACAAAGTGGATGGTACGATCGGTTTGGCCTGCACAGCGGGCGTCGGCATTCGTCGCTGCGCCCGTGTAGGGTGGTTGCTCGTCCTGCTGCTGTGGGCTTTTGGGGTCTCGGCCGCAGGCAGCGAGGCCACCGAACCGCCAGTGCTGATGGTGCTCGGTGATAGTCTGAGCTCGGCTTTTGGCATCGAGGTAGAGGAGGGCTGGGTCCAGTTGCTGCAGAGACGACTCGATCAACAGGGTAGACGGTATCGCGTGGTGAATGCCAGTATCAGTGGCGACACCAGCGGTGCGGGGTTGGCACGTCTGGGCCGCGCCTTGGCGATGCATCGGCCAGCGATCGTGTTGGTGGAGCTGGGCGGAAATGATGGGTTGCGCGGGCTCGACCTGAAGGACATGCGGCGTAATCTCGAGCAGATAGTCAGTCGCAGCCAGCGCAGTGGTGCCCAGGTTTTGTTGCTGGGTATGCGTATTCCGCCTAATTATGGGCCGGCCTATAGTGAGGGGTTTCACGACGTGTACGTGCAGGCGGCAACCCAGTATCGCATCTCGCTGGTGCCGTTTCTGTTGGCAGGGATTGCCGACGACCCGCAGCTGATGCAAGCGGACGGTATCCATCCAAAGGCCTCGGCCCAGGCACAGATCTTGGAGAACGTTTGGCCCTATCTGGAGGCGATATTGTCGTGAAATCCGAGCACGTCCCAGGAGAGGTCAGAGCTTGTGAAAAAACCGTCGCGAGCGGCACGAGAGCAAGGCGGACGGCGCG
>CAZUZO010000037.1:0-24728 GCA_964624765.1 uncultured Thiotrichales bacterium | reverse complement strand
CGTTGGGCGGTGCTCGCTCCTCGCCTATCGACTTGATATGTCTCGTCGCTGCGCGACTCAAGCGGTTAGCACAACTCGGCCTTTCGCCCGTCGGGCTTTAAGGATACGCCGTCCGGCCTTGGTCCGCATACGGATACGAAAACCATGTCGGCGCTTACGCTTTAGGTTACTTGGCTGATAGGTTCGTTTCATCGCAAACGTCCGTCAAACGGGCCAATCCCGCGTCCTTTCCCATGAGAGTTCCTAGTATAGGGATGTTCAGGAACCTCCATCAAGGCCTGAGAGGTTGTGAAAAAACCTGCTACACGACCCGATAGCGGCGTTGCACGGTGCTCGCTCCTCGCCTATCGACTTGCTATGTCTCTCGGCTTGGCGCCGTCCGCCTGGCTCTCGGCCCGCTCGCGACGGTTTTTTCAGAACCTCTGAGCCCGTCAGGCAGCGTGTGGCTAAGGTTCAGCAACCGGTATACACTGGCTTAGACATCGTCAGTCGTGGTCACACGGACATAGCAGGGGAGGATGTTTGGCGTGGGGGCAGGACTATGGCAACGGTGCCTTGACCAGCTCGAAGGGGAACTTTCTGCCCAACAACTTAACACCTGGGTTCGTCCCCTGCACGCGATCGAGGAAGGCGACGCATTACGCCTGCTAGCCCCTAATCACTTCGTCCGTGATTGGGTTAACGAACACCTCCTCAGCCGGATCGTTGAGGCACTCGGCCGGGTTAGCAACAACAGTGAGCTGCAGATCATCCTTGAGGTGGGCAGTAAGCAAGCCGGCCAGGCTGATTTCGATCTGACCGAACTCACGACCCTTGATGCCTCGGAAGCAGACATCAGCCCGTTGCGTAGGCTAGGGCTTGGGAGTGGGCTACGCCCCGAGTTCACTTTTGATACGTTCGTTGAGGGCAAATCCAACCAGTTAGCCCGAGCAGCATCACTGCAGGTAGCTAATAATCCAGGGGCTGCCTATAACCCACTGTTCATCTATGGCGGGGTCGGGCTCGGGAAAACCCATCTGATGCACGCCATTGGCAATCAGGTCGCCCAGACGAAGGTGAAGGCCAAGGTGATTTACCTTCACTCGGAGCGGTTCGTCGCCGACATGGTCAAAGCGTTACAGCACAACGCCTTAAACGATTTCAAGCGCTTCTATCGTTCCGTCGACACGCTGCTCATCGATGATATTCAATTCTTCGCCGGTAAGGAACGCTCCCAAGAAGAGTTTTTCCATACCTTCAACGCGCTATTGGAAGACCAGCAGCAGATAATCCTGACCTGCGATCGATATCCCAAAGAAGTGCAAGGCCTCGAAGAACGCCTACGATCGCGTTTCGGCTGGGGCCTTACGGTGGCCATTGAACCGCCTGAGCTCGAAACCTGTGTTGCCATTCTGATGAAAAAGGCAAGCATGGTGGAGATCGGCTTATCCCACGAAGTAGCGTTTTTCATCGCCAAACGCATTCGTTCCAACGTACGAGAACTCGAAGGCGCACTGCGGCGGGTCATCGCTTTTTCCCATTTCACCGGCAAACCCATCTCCCTGCCGCTCGTCAAGGAAGCACTCAAGGATATCATCGCCCTGCAAGAGAAGCTGGTTACCATCGAGAACATCCAGCGGACGGTGGCGCAGTACTACAAAGTTCGGGTAGCAGACCTCGTCTCGAAACGCCGCACACGCGTCGTCGCCCGTCCGCGCCAGATGGCCATGGCGCTGGCCAAGGAACTCACCGACCGCAGCCTTCCGGAGATCGGCGACGCATTCGGGGGCCGCGACCACACGACGGTGCTGCACGCTTGTCGCAAAATCACTGAGCTACGGGAAATCCACCGGCAAGTGGATGAGGAGTATACCGCTTTACTCAAGGAATTGGGTACCTGAAAGCGTACGTGGGCGCCCCTAAACGCTTTGCATCCGAGCATAGGTGTCGAGTCAACAGTCCAAGTCTATGAAAAAAAATAAAATTTTTTTCTCACCGCCGCCCAAAGGGAGGCGAGGAGGGTCCGGTCGTGAAGGCAAAATGCCCTGTGGATAACTCTGTGGATAACTAGCCCAAAACCTGTGGATAAGTCTGTGGATAAAATGTGGATAACTCGCTAGGCTCGTTTGGGGGGAAAGTTATCCACAGGTTATCCACAGGATATCCACAGACTTATCCACAGCAAAAACGATACCTAACAAATTGAAAAACAAAAGAAAACTGAAAGTTATCCACAGTTTGACCCCGTACTAATTACTATAGATCTTAAATATATTAATATAATAGTTATTATAGTTAGGGGCGAACGATGAGATTCTCTCTCTCCCGAGATGCCTTGCTTGCACCGCTGCAGGTCGTACAAGGGGTCGTAGAAAGGCGGCAGACGATTCCGATCCTTGCCAATGTCTTGCTAAGGGCGCAAGATCGTGTACTATCCATCACGGGCACCGACATGGATGTCGAGCTGAACGCTCAGGTTAGTCTGGAGGAAGGTGAAGATGGGGCTATCACCGTACCAGCGCGGAAGTTCATCGACATTTGCCGCACAGCAGCGCCGCATACACGGATTGAGCTTGTTTCCAAGGCAGGTCATGCGACCATTCTGTCAGCCCGAAGCCGGTTTGTTTTGACCACACTACCCGCAGGAGACTATCCCAGTACAGAGCACTTCGAGGAAACGGCCACCATGCGCGTGAAGCAAGGCGCGCTACGGAGGCTGATCGAGCTGACAGGATTCGCGATGGCCAATCAGGACGTGCGGTATTATCTGAATGGGCTGTTGCTAGAGCTCGCAGCTTGGGGACTGCGAGTCGTCGCCACCGATGGTCACCGGCTAGCTTTGGCGGAACACCTGATGGAAACCAACGTCGGCGAGGACATTCAACAAGCGATCATCCCACGTAAGGGAGTACTGGAGCTGATGCGCATTTTGACTGCAGGAGAAGAGGAAGTAGAATTGGCCTTTAGCCCCCACGCGCTACAGGCACGTTTCCCGTCGATACGGTTCACCAGTAAGTTGATCGACGGACGGTATCCAGACTATAGGGGCGTTATCCCGAATCCGGAAAAGTGCGATAAGATAGCTATCATTGATCGAGACCGACTTCGTCAGAGCCTGGCTCGGGCGGCCATTATTGCCAACGAGAAGCAACGCGTGGTGCGGCTGTTGCTAGCGGCCGAAGGTTTACGCATCATCGGAAGAAACATCGATCAGGAGGAAGCAGAAGAACAACTAGAAGCCGAATATGTAGGGGAACCGCTGGAAATGGGATTTAATGCCGGTTACCTAATCGAAGCGATCGGTGCGGTGCCGAGCGAGACAGTGGAAGTTTACTTCACAGAGGCCAACAGTAGTTGTCTCATCAGGCCTGAGGGCCGAAGTGACTGTCAATACGTCGTCATGCCGATGCGTCTTTAGGCGACTTCGAAAGCTATCTCAGATGTTGTGAAAAAACCGTCGCGAGCGGCCCGAGAGCCAGGCGGACGGAGCGAAGCCGAGAGGCATATCAGAGATAGATAGGCGAGGGGCGAGCACCGCCCAACGCCGCTATCGGGTCGTGAAGCAGGTTTTTTTCACAACCTCTCAGTCAACCCATAGGTTCACGGGGGGCCGAAAGGGAAGTATACAAGCCAAGCGGCAGGAGAACGACGCCTTCCATCTCCAGGAACGATCGGTGGGGGGTTTGGTTGACTGCCGGAGGCAAGCGTCGCTGATGACAGGGTGTCGAGCCGAGCTGCACGTGGGTTAAGGTTGTCGCAGTCATTGATTGAAACAACGTTGCAGGCGTGGTCAATGTGAATGAAGTTGTGGCGTCTGGAGATCCGAAACCTTCGTATCCTCCGAACACTGAGTATCAGTCCGTCGCCAAGCCTTAATCTCTTTGTCGGGCCGAACGGCAGCGGTAAAACGAGCGTGCTAGAAGGAATACATTTGCTGGGCTTGGGGCGTTCATTCCGGACCCGCTACATCAGGGAAGCGGTAGCAAGGGATGGTGGGGAGCTATTGGCGTTCGGCGAGGTGGGCCTAGATGACGGTCGCACAGTGCGCATCGGCGTAGAACGCCAGAGAACCGGACGCCGCATTCGAATCGATGGACAGGATGTCTGCGCTGCCTCTGAGCTCGCTCGAACCATGCCACTGTTCATGCTCACACCCCATGGGCAATGGTTGTTGGCGGAGGGTGCTGAACAACGTCGGAGATTGATGGATTGGACGCTGTTTCACGTGGAACCGAGTTATCTGACAGTGTTGCAACGTTACCATCACGTGCTGCGACAACGGAACGCCCAGCTCAAACAACCCAAAGTGGCCGAATTGACGGCATGGAATCAGCAACTCGGACAGTCTGGAGAGGTTGTCCATAGTTTTCGCCAACACTACCTATCGCAGCTGGCTCCGCGCCTGGAGGCGATCTTGGGCGATCTCCTCGCAACACCGATAGAACTCGCCTATACACCCGGCTGGGATGCTCGCAGCACCCTCCACACCGCCCTGACCGATGCCACAACCGAGGATCGGTTTAGGGGCTATACAACCGTCGGACCTCACCGTGCGGACCTCCAGTTTCGTATCGGCACAAGCCCGGCCCATCGACTGCTGTCCCGCGGGGAAACCAAATTACTGGTTCTTGGTTTCCTTCTGGCTCAGGTAGATTGCGTTATCGACTCAGTTTCCAAGACGCCTATCGTGCTGATCGATGATCTACCATCTGAACTGGACGCGCTCAGTCGCCACCGCTTCATGCGTTCCCTGGCACAGAGGAAAGCTCAGACTTTCTTCACCGCACTTCCTGACTCCCCTATCGATACCTCGTGCTGGCCGGACGCACGAATCTTCCCCATACGACACGGTCAGATTGAAGCAGCAGCCGCATGATCAAGTTTCCTTTGCTGTCCCTTTAAGGGCCCCCCAGCCTTCCTGCCATCGTTCGGCTTGCTCAATTCGGCGTTGGTCATCCTTTCGGCAGTTTGACGACCTTTTGCCCTGGAGGCAGCCGACCCGGGACTGCAAGAGACGCCGAGAAGACGTCCCTGTCGGCTTGGATCCGGCCGCCTTCCGCACACACGCGTGCCGCCAAGGCGTCGGCTGCCGAAGGCTTGGGGACCGTCGGCTTGCTCCAGGGCAACTCTGACGAAACGATGACCATGGCCCTCAATTCATTCGACCTCGAAGAAAGATTCGTGATGTGAAACAACGGTCATCTCGTACTCTATCGGTCGTACGTCCTGACGGGCCTCAGCGTTCTGCCGCCCGAGTCGGTCTTCCCACGATAGCAAGCCCATGGGGGGCGATATTTGAAGGGAGCCCAGCCTCTGGCACAAGATTGGAACATCGCTTAGTCGACGTCATAACACGCTGCCATTACGAACAGGGGGCATGTTGACCGTTCAGCGGAACGGGCGTCCGCTCACAGGCCGTGTAAAGGATATGTCACACTCGCGACGTGCGTGAGGTAACTGTAGGATGCATAACCTAGAACCCGAACGATTACCGGAGCAAAGGTACGATTCCTCGAGCATCAAGGTCTTGAAGGGACTTGATGCGGTGCGAAAGCGGCCCGGAATGTATATCGGTGATACGGATGATGGCACCGGCCTTCATCACATGGTCTTTGAGGCTGTCGACAATTCCATCGATGAAGCCCTCGCGGGCTACTGTACTGCCATCGACGTCATTATCCATGATAATGAGTCGGTTACTATCGTCGATAATGGGCGCGGGATTCCTGTCGACCTACACCAGGAGGAAGGCCGTTCCGCAGCAGAAGTAATCATGACCGTCCTACACGCCGGCGGTAAGTTCGACCACAATTCCTACCAGGTCTCAGGGGGGCTCCACGGAGTCGGCATATCCGTCGTCAATGCCCTTTCGGAGACCTTGGAGCTGACCATCCGCCGCGATGGTAAGGTTTATTATCAACAGTACCGTCATGGTACACCTACCGCGCCACTGGCGATTGCCAGGGAAACCCAAGAAACGGGTACCGAGATCTTGTTTAAGCCCAGCCCCCAGGTGTTTACCAACATCGAATTCCATTACGATATTCTGGCCAAGCGGCTACGAGAGCTTTCCTTCTTAAATCCCGGTATTCGCATAAAGCTGTCCGACGAGCGTACGGGTAAGCAGGATATCTACCAGTACGATGGCGGTATTCAGGCCTTCGTGCAGCACTTAAACAAGAACAAACATCCGATCCACGACACCGTTTTACATTTCATCACAGAAAAGGACGGGACTCTGGTCGAGGTGGCCATGCAATGGAACGACTCCTACCAAGAGACTATCTTCTGTTACACCAACAATATTCCCCAACGTGACGGTGGAACCCACCTAGCCGGTTTTCGCTCCGGACTCACGCGCACCTTGAATCAATTCATGTCTGAAGGCGGTCTATCGCAGAAGGCTAAGGTCGAACCTAGCGGCGATGATGTTCGGGAAGGACTGACTGCGGTGCTCTCAGTTAAAGTGCCAAACCCCAAATTTTCTTCTCAGACAAAAGAAAAGCTCGTGTCTTCGGAGGTGAAGGCCGTAGTCGAGTCTGCTTTGGTCCAAAAGCTTTCAGAGTTTCTCCTCGAGCGTCCTACCGAAGCCAAGGCCATAACAGCGAAAATCGTTGACGCCGCAAGAGCCCGTGAAGCAGCTCGCCGGGCGCGAGAAATGACGCGCCGTAAGACGGCGCTTGATATCGCTGGCCTCCCAGGAAAACTTGCCGACTGCCAGGAAAAGGACCCTAAACAATCCGAACTGTTCCTGGTAGAAGGCGATTCAGCAGGCGGCTCCGCCAAGCAAGGTCGAGATCGTCGCTTCCAAGCTATCCTGCCCCTGAAGGGCAAGATTTTGAACGTCGAAAAGGCTCGCTTTGACAAGATGCTGTCTTCTGTGGAGGTTGGAACGCTGATTACCGCGCTGGGCTGTGGCATCGGCCGCGACGAGTACGATCCCGATAAAGTCCGTTATCATCGCATCATTATCATGACAGATGCTGACGTCGATGGATCCCATATTCGTACACTACTCTTGACCTTTTTCTACCGGCAGCTTCCGGAGCTGATAGAAAGAGGCCATGTTTATATCGCACAACCCCCCCTGTATAAGCTGAAGAAGGGCAAACAAGAGCGTTATATCAAAGATGATCGGGAGCTCGACGCGCAGCTCATGGCAATGGCCCTGGAGACGGCACAGATCTTTCCACTCGATCCGACCACCAAGGAGCCCGCGAATCCCATAGAAGATACCGCCTTGGCGTCCCTGGCGCGGAGCTATCTGCGATTCCTCGGTATCATGAAGCGGCTATCACGAAGAATTCATCCAGAAGTTCTCGAGCTCATGGTGCACATGCCGTTGCTCGAGGGGGCCGCTCTGGAACAACCCACAGAGGTAGAGGGCTGGCTTACAAGACTCGAAGCTCTGCTCAACAGTTCCGCCCCGCCTACGGGTAGCTACCACATCGCTGTTGAGCTCCGGGCCAACAACAGTTTTGTTGCCCACATTGTCGCAACCACCCACGGTGTGGAATCAGAACGCCTGGTCGGGGCCGAATTCTTCCGCTCTGCCGAGTATAGAAATCTTGTGCAGCTAGGCCAAGAATTGGAGGCCGCCTTAAAGCACGGTGCTCAGGTGCAACGCCAAGATAAGAGCGAGACGGTCGATAATCTACGGGCCGCCCTGGTGTGGTTACTTACCGAAGCGCAACGAGGGAGCCATACGCAGCGTTACAAAGGATTGGGGGAAATGAATCCGGATCAGCTCTGGGATACCACGATGAATCCAGAGACTCGCCGCTTGCTCCAGGTGCGTATTGAAGACGCTGTGGCAGCCGATACTATTTTTACCACCTTGATGGGGGAACAAGTGGAGCAGCGGCGAGAGTTCATCGAGGCCAACGCCCTATCCGTCGCCAACTTAGATACCTAGATCAGGCGTTGATCATCGTTTCGGCAGTTTGATGACCTTTGTCCTGGGGGCAGCCGACCCGGGGCCGCAAGGGACGCCGTGGAGACGTCCCTGTCGGCTTGGGTCCGGCCGCCTCCGCACACACCCTTGCCGCAAGGGGTTCCGCGGCCGAAGGCTTGGGGACCGACGGTGTGTTACCTACTCTAGATCAACTCTGAGGTTGTGAAAAAACCTGCTACGCAATCCGATAGCGGCGTTGGGCGGTGCTCGCTCTCGCCTATCTATCTGATATGTCTCTCGGCTTCGCTCCGTCCGCCTGGCTCTCGGGCCGCTCGCGACGGTTTTTTCACAACCTCTCTGACGAAAAGATGACCAACACCCTAGATCAAGTACAAAAGCCGTAACGGATGTAGCGCTTGGTGTTTGATGGTGCTGTCGAGTTACCTTAGAAAAGCCTTCTTAGCCAGCCCGGGCGCAGATCCAGACATCCACCCGTGCGACTCCTGCGCGTCGTAGCGTGCGGGCTAAGGCTTGCACCGTCGCCCCGCTAGTCATCACATCGTCTAGGATCGCGATGTGAGTGTTCTCCCCAAAGTTATGCCTGAGCTGGAAAGCATTGCGGAGGTTGGCGTGGCGCTCACGCTTGCTTGCTAGAGTGGACTGCGGCTTGGTTGGGCGGGTACGCGTCGCACCCGCCACCAAGAGCGGCAATGCTAACTGCTTCGCAACGATTCTGCCGATCTCAACCGCTTGATTATATCCCCGTTCTCGCACACGTTCCGGATGTAAGGGCACCGGCAACACCGCATCCGGATAGCTCGAGAGGTGTTCTTGCAACCAACGACTCAATACCGACCCCAGCGCCGGAGCCGCCGCCAGCGCGCCATGAAACTTCAAGCGTTGGATCAGATCGCTGATGGGAGGACGATAGCGGCATGGCCCATAGGTTCGATCAAAGCTCGGTGCTTGCTCCTGACAAGCGGTGCACAAGACTGATCCCGGCACCGGAGCCGCACATCTCGGGCAGACCTCTTGAACCCACGGCAAGTCTGCCCGGCAGCCTCGACAAAGATTACTCCACTCGTCGCTCTGTGCCCCGCACAGCAAGCATTGCGTCGGTAAACAATGGGATTGAATATTACCTATCCACTTGTACACTATGCCGACCATCTTGCATTGACAGCGGTCATGTTTTCCAGGGATGATTCTAGCGTCACCATCAACACAATGGAAAAAACCACGAGGATTCGATTTATGCATGGAGGAGATCCGGCCGTGCCGATTTCACAGGGGCTTAGATATGACTGGAGTCTCCAGGAAGCGGCGGCCATTTACCGCTTGTCCTTTAACGATCTGCTGTTTCACGCCCAGCAAGTCCATCGGACGCGATTCAATCCGAATGAAATACAGGTCAGCACGTTACTCAGCATCAAGACGGGCGCCTGCCCAGAGGATTGTGCGTACTGTCCCCAAAGTGCCCACTATCCGCCAGGTCGCGAGGTGGAGCGGCTATTACCTCTCGATAACGTCCTTGAGGCCGCTCGGGAGGCTAAGAACCAAGGGGCGACTCGCTTTTGCATGGGGGCCGCCTGGCGAGCACCGAAACAGAGCGACCTCGGGGAAGTACTCAAGATGGTTGAGGGCGTCAAGGCACTCGGCCTTGAGACCTGCGTCACGCTAGGCATGCTGGACGCCGAGCAAGCGCGACACCTGAAGGAAGCCGGGCTCGATTACTACAATCATAACCTCGATACCTCCCCGGAATACTACAGTCAGATTATCTCTACCAGGACCTACCAAGACCGGCTTGCAACGCTTTCCCACGTACGTGAGGCCGGTATCAACGTGTGCTGCGGTGGAATCCTCGGTATGGGAGAAGATTTGGACGATCGATTGGGGTTGCTCGTCGAGCTAGCAACGTTACCCAACCATCCTGAAAGCGTACCCATCAATCTGTTGGTCCAGGTAGAGGGCACACCGTTGGCGGGCACGGAAGTGCTGGATTCCCTGGAATTTGTGCGCACCGTGGCGCTTGCCCGAATCCTCATGCCAGCGTCTTATGTGCGCCTATCCGCGGGCCGAGAGCAAATGTCCGATGAGATGCAAGCTCTATGTTTTCTGGCCGGGGCTAACTCGATTTTCTACGGTGAGAAACTATTGACCACCGACAATCCCTCTCGGGCTCGGGACCGGCGGTTGTTGGATCGCCTTGGGATAACGCCTAAGACGTTATAACTAAGCTCTACAACAACCCAATGATGCGTCCGTCATCTCAGCGTCACACAACCGCTTGTAATCCTGCACTGTCACTTGCAGAACGGCTCGATAGGGACCTCTTGGCCCAACTCGAGCAACGACGAGTACAACAGCTGTTGCGTGTTCGTCCACAGCTGGAAGGGCCCCAAGGCGTGAGTGCAGTGATCGATGGACGTCAATACCTGACGTTTTGTAGTAACGATTATCTCGCTTTAGCGAACCACCCGGCGATCATTGCAGCTGTTCAACGCGGCGTCCGCTCGTACGGGGTGGGTAGCGGGGCCTCTCATCTCGTCAGTGGTCATAGCCACCCCCATCGGGCGCTAGAGCAAGAACTTGCCAATTTCACGGGACGTGAAGCCGCCATCCTTTTCTCCACTGGTTATATGGCGAACCTGGGCGTCGTGACGGCCCTGGCCGGTCGCAACACCGAACTGTTGCAAGATCGGCTAAACCATGCCTCCCTGATCGATGCCGGGCTCCTGTCAGGCGCCCGGCTGCGGCGCTATCGCCATGCTGACATCGAGCACCTCCAGCAGCTTCTCGAGCATCGCCGCGCTACAAGGAGTTTCATCGTAACCGACGGCCTTTTCAGTATGGACGGTGATTTCGCACCGTTACCTCAGCTCGCCGCCCTGGCCCAACGCTGCGGATGTCCATTGATGGTGGATGACGCTCACGGCCTGGGTGTGATCGGCACAGGTGGCCGTGGAACGCTAGAGCACTTTAACCTCGGACCAGACGAGGTGCCGATCTTAGTCGGAACTCTAGGCAAGGCATTTGGCACCTTCGGGGCTTTCGTGGCGGGGTCGCACGCACTCATCGAGCTACTGGTGCAGAAGGCCCGCAGCTACATCTACACTACGGCTTTGCCGCCAGCCTTCGCCGAGGCGACGCGCGCCAGCTTGCGGGTCATGCGAGAGGAAGCCTGGCGGCGCCAACATCTACATCAATTGGTGGCGCACTTTCGTGACGGAGCAAAGCGACTAGGCTTCCCCACCAGAGACTCGACTAGCCCCATCCAGCCATTGGTGCTGGGTACAGCGCAGGCCGCTCTTCGTGTCAGCGCGGAGTTACGAACGCGTGGCTTATTCGTCACCGCCATTCGCCCCCCGACAGTTCCGAAAGGCAGTGCCCGCCTCCGCATAACCTTATCTGCAGGCCATCGATTCGAGGATGTCGACCGACTACTCGACAACCTCTCCGATATCCTGTCATGACCCCTTATCGCTATGCCTTCGGGCAAGGTTGCCCAGTACTGGCTCTTCATGGGTGGGGGCTTGATAGTGGAGTCTGGAGGGATACTCAGCGCTTACTCAGCGCGTACTACCGCGTCACAACGCTCGACCTGCCGGGGTACGGAGGAAACCATAGTCTCGGTCCAGCCGTAGGGCTGGAAGCGATGGTGGAAGCAGTGGCCGCTGTGATCACCGAGCCGACTGTCTGCATGGGATGGTCGCTCGGGGGTATGGTGGCCATGGCTGCGGCGCTGCGTTACCCGAGCAAGGTGCGGGCGTTGATACTGGTGGCAAGTACTCCCTGCTTTGTGCAAAAACCGGATTGGCCATACGGCTTGCCCGGCCGGCAATTAGCTGCGTTCGCTGAGGGGCTCGCGTCAGATTACCAGGGCACCCTGCTGCGATTCTTGACCCTTCAAGCTGGGCAGGGTGAAAGTGCGCGTCGGGTGATCAAGAAGTTTCGGCAGCAGGTCCTGGAACGTGCTGCAGTTGACCCGTCCGTACTGCAAACCGGTCTCGCGGTTCTGCAGACTACGGATCTTCGCCCCGTACTGCACACGATAGACTGCCCAACACTAATGTTTTTCGGTGGGCGCGATGTGTTGGTGCCCGCAGCCGTGTCAGACGCGCTGAGCGTGCTACGGCCCAACTGGTTTGGCAACATCTTAGCCAACAGTGGTCATGCACCGTTTATCTCACATCAAGAGGCCTTTCTCGCGCGATTGCAGGTGTTCCTCGATGAAGTCTGTTATGGGTATCCCCGCAACGGTAGATAAGCGAATGGTGCGCGCGGCATTTGAGCGTGCAGCGACTACCTATGACGAGGTGGCGGTGCTGCAACGCACAGTCGCAGAGCGCTTGTTGGAGCACTTAGAACCCGTGCGTCTGCGGCCCAAGAGGGTGCTTGATTTAGGCGCTGGCACCGGCATCTGTTTGAGGCAGCTGGAGAAACGTTACCGACATGCCTCTATCATTGCTTTGGATCTAGCGGAGGCCATGTTGAGGCGAGCACGCCAGAAGGCGCCGCGCTTTTTTTCTCGCCAGTGCTTTGTGTGTGCAGATGCCGAATCGTTGCCGTTCGGCCACCAGAGTGTGGAGCTCGTATTTTCGAATCTGACTCTGCAATGGTGCAACCAGCTACAACAGACCTATAGTGAGTTCGCTCGTGTGCTTGCCCCTGGAGGGCTCTTGGTGTTTTCAACCTTTGGCCCAGATACTTTGCAAGAATTGCGCCATAGTTTTGCTAAAGTCGATGGCCACAGCCATGTGAATTCATTCCAAGATCTTCATGATATCGGAGATGAGCTGATGGCCAGCGGTTTCCAAGATGTGGTCGTCGACACCGAGCGCCTGACTATGACCTACCGGGATGTGAGGTCCCTGATGAGGGATCTCAAATCCTTGGGCGCTCACAATGTGACCAGTAGCAGACAACGTGCGTTAACGGGGAAGCAACGCATGCACGCCATGGCTCAGGCCTACGAAGCATACCGCCAAGAGGGTTTGCTGCCAGCTACCTATGAGGTTGTCTATGCTCATGCCTGGAAGCCCCAGCCGCGCCCAGTGACCATTCCAGTATCCGCCTTGCATTCCACAAAGGCGCCGCATGAAGGGACTGTCGGACCATGACCAGCCCAGGACGTGGACTGTTTATCACAGGGACGGACACAGGGGTCGGCAAGACTCAAGTTACTCTCGGACTCATGTCCTGCTTGCATCAGCGGGGGCTCAAGGTAGCCGGTATGAAGCCGGTTGCGAGTGGTTGCTACCACACAGAACACGGCTTGCGAAATGCCGACGCCGTCGCTATCCAGAAACTGTGTTCCATCTCAGTTCCCTACCGGGACATCAATCCGTACGCCTTGGAGCCTGCCATCGCGCCCCACATCGCAGCCGAAGAGGTTGGCACAAGCATTTCGATGGCCGCGATCGCCGACGCTTACCAACGCATCTCTCAACAGGTGGACTGGTGTCTGGTGGAGGGAGTGGGAGGGTGGTTAGTCCCTATCGACAACCATCAAACCGTTGCCGAATTAGTGGAGTATTTATCCTTGCCGGTGGTGCTGGTCGTGGGTCTTCGACTCGGCTGCCTAAATCACGCGCTGTTATCGGTGGAAAGTATTGAGCGCCGGAATGTGAGGCTCATGGGCTGGGTCGCCAACCAAATCGACCCTTCAATGGCACGCGCCGACCGCAACATAACGGCCCTGCTTAACCGGATCGACGCGCCGCTGATAGGTGCTATTCCGCCGGTCCTATCACCGTCAGAGGCTACTTTCTCGCCCTATCTCGTAAGCGGCCTCACTGCACTTATGGGAAAACACTTAGCGACATGAGCCCATTATGTCTGTATAAAGAGATTTTGTACTAAATAATGGCCACTTGACGCTAGGATTGCGCAACTTATTAATTGGACTCTAGCCTAATCAACCAAGCTTATGGTGGCAATAACACTCGATAACAACCAAAACCAACGGTTCGTACTACGACCGAACCGGTCTCTTTCTTGGCAGAGCACCAAGCGATTCTTCCTCGTCATGGTGCTGGTATCGATGGCCATCGCTCTAAGCTTCGGCGCAGTCGGGTTCTGGCCGGTGATTCCATTCGCCGGGCTGGAGTTGATTGCTCTTGGCACTGCGCTGTATGTGTGTGCGCGTCGCTGCCATCGCCGTGAGGTCGTATCCATCCGACCCGGCTATGTAGAGGTGGAGAAGGGACAGCATCGGCCTGAGGAACGCTGGCTTCTGCCTCGGCCCTGGGCGACGGTGGAGTTGCTAATACCTCCCTATGAGCAGCATCCGAGCAAACTGGTCATTCGTTCCCACGGTCGACAGATTGAGTTGGGGGCGTTTTTGAACGAAAGGGAACGTCGAGCGCTGGCGGATGACCTTCGGCGGGCGATTCGGGAAGGGCCCTGATGGCGATTCCGAATCATATACAATGAATCCGGCCTTCACGGGCCACTAATACCCGTTGGGAGTAAGAGAGGAATGTGGTTGCGGAACACGAGCATCGGTATAGGAAGCTTATTCGGGAGTTTCATGGCGCTTGTCTCCGGCGAGGCCATGGCAGATTGGGCACTCAATATGCCGCAAGGCGTCACGGAGATTAGTCAGCAGGTTTATGACCTGCACATGTATATCCTTTGGATCTGCGTCATCATCGGCGCCCTCGTGTTCGGTGTAATGTTCTGGTCCATCTGGAAACACCGTAAATCAAAGGGTGCAAAACCGGCACAGTTTCACCACAGCACAGCCGCTGAAGTCCTGTGGACCATTATCCCGGTATTTATACTGGTCGGAATGGCCATCCCCGCCACACGGACCCTCATTGCGATGGAGGACACCTCTGATCCGGACCTCACGATTAAGATTACCGGCTACCAGTGGAAATGGAAGTACGATTATTTGGAAGATGAGGTGAGTTTCTTCAGTAATCTTCATCCGTCAAGCCGTGCCGCGGTATACGATGATCCAAGCCAAGCCGAGAATTACCTCCTCGAAGTGGATAATCCGATGGTGGTGCCGGCAGACAAAAAAATTCGCTTGCTGATCACCGCCGATGACGTCATCCACGCCTGGTGGGTGCCCGAATTAGGCTGGAAAAAAGATGCCATCCCGGGATTTGTAAACGAGATGTGGACACGCATTCCTGAACCAGGCGTGTACCGCGGTCAGTGTGCAGAGCTTTGTGGCAAGGACCACGGATTCATGCCAGTGGTGGTTGTCGCCAAATCGGAGGAAGACTATCAACAATGGGTGGCCGAGCAAAAGAACTTACAGGGCGCTGCTGCGCGGGACCGGTTAGCCGCTGAAGCAGCACAGTCAACGCCGACTGAAACCGGCACCCAGGGGCCTAAGGCTTCTGCCCTGCCGGCGTCGCAGGCGACGGTGGACATCGTGGGGACCGAGCTCTAATAAGGAGCAACCATTGTGCAAGCCGCACACCCCGGCCAGGGTCAGCGTAGAAGCTTGTAACATGATCTTCCGAGGCGTCTTAGCGAAACTCCTTCTAATACTTAACTCAAGGTAGGTAATAATGCGTAATACTAAGAGGAGCCATCTATGAGTTCTGCCACCGCACACGCCGAGCATCATGAGCACGGGCCCGCGCCTGGGCTCATGCGCTGGGTGTTTACCACCAATCATAAGGATATCGGAACCTTATACTTGTTGTTCTCGCTGGTGATGTTTCTCGTCGGCGGCGCGATGGCGATGGTGATCCGGGCCGAGCTGTTTCAGCCCGGCTTGCAGCTGGTCGAACCCCATTTCTTTAACCAAATGACCACCCTGCATGCGCTGGTGATGATCTTTGGCGGCGTCATGCCAGCCTTCGTGGGGTTTGCCAATTGGCTGGTGCCGCTGATGGTGGGCGCACCCGACATGGCGCTGCCGCGCATGAACAATTGGAGCTTTTGGATTCTCCCGTTCGCCTTCGCGCTGCTGCTCAGCACCTTGTTTATGAGCGGTGGGGGCCCAGCGGGCGGCTGGACCATCTATCCTCCGTTGGTGCTGCAAACGGGCGATGCCTTTCCCTTCGTCATTTTTGCTATTCACCTCATGGGCATATCGTCCGTGATGGGGGCGATCAACATCATTGTGACCATCCTCAACATGCGAGCTCCGGGGATGACGCTCCTCAAGATGCCCTTGTTTATTTGGACCTGGCTCATTACGGCCTTCTTGCTGGTAGCAGTCATGCCGGTGCTGGCTGGAGCCGTCACCATGTTGCTGACGGATAAGTTCTTTGGCACGTCCTTCTTTTTAGCCGCGGGCGGTGGCGACCCGGTCATGTTCCAGCATATCTTCTGGTTCTTCGGGCATCCCGAGGTGTATATCATGATCTTGCCGGCTTTCGGGATCGTCTCTCAGATCATCCCCACTTTTGCCCGCAAGCCGTTGTTCGGATACAGCTCGATGGTGTACGCCACAGCCTCCATCGCCTTCCTGTCCTTCATCGTCTGGGCGCACCACATGTTCACCGTCGGTATGCCTCTGGCTGGGCAGCTATTTTTCATGTATACGACGATGCTCATCGCGGTCCCCACTGGCGTCAAGGTGTTCAACTGGGTTGCTACCATGTGGAGGGGCTCGATGACATTCGAGACGCCGATGCTATTTTCCATCGCCTTCGTAGTTCTATTTACGATCGGTGGATTCTCGGGCCTGATGTTGGCCATCGCGCCGGCAGACTTTCAGTACCACGATACGTATTTTGTCGTCGCGCACTTCCACTATGTGCTGGTGACGGGGGCTGTGTTCGCGATCATGGCGGGTGCCTACTATTGGTTACCGAAATGGACTGGACACATGTACAACGAGACGCTCGGCAAATGGCACTTCTGGCTTTCCACCATTTCCGTAAACGTTTTGTTCTTCCCTCAGCACTTCCTCGGGCTGGCGGGGATGCCCAGACGTATCCCAGACTACGCGTTGCAGTTTAGCAATTGGAATATGGTCTCGAGCATCGGCGCTTTCGTCTTCGGACTATCCCAGTTGTTGTTCGCCTACATCGTCATACAAACCATACGGGGTGGCGTGAAGGCTAGCGATAACGTTTGGGAAGGAGCCAAAGGCCTGGAGTGGACTTTGACCTCGCCGCCGCCCTACCACAGCTTCACGGAGGCACCGGTCGTTAAGTAAGGCGATCTTGAGCGGAATGAAGCCTGCCTCACCTCCCAAGGTGGGGCAGGCAGGTCAATGAGCGCGCTACCCAAGAATTCGATTAAGACCGGCCATGTCCATCGTTGCGCCAGGATTGCGCTTTGGAGCACACCAGCGACCGCCCGAGCCTCCCGCGACCGACATCCTGGCGGCCAAGGGGTGGCCGGCAAAAGCCGCTAGCCCTAAGGGTAAAGCTGAGCCAGGCGCCAAAACCATGACCAACGCCACAAGACGCAAAGCGAATATTCGGCTCGCGATCATCATTGGGCTCCTTGCCTTAGGGATCTACTTTGGTTTTATATTTCTGAGTACGACATGAATCAACCACGTGATCTTTCTACCTCTAACACGCGCCTGGTGCGTCGCCTGTTTCTAGTCACCCTGGGTATGTTTGGCTTCGGGTATGCTTTGGTTCCGCTTTACGACATATTCTGTGAGGTGACGGGTCTCAATGGTAAGCCGGGGGTCGTGCAGGCGGAGTCCCTGGATGGGGAGGTTGACCGGACACGAGAAATCACCGTTCAATTCGTGGGTCAGCTCAATAGCAGTTTACCTTGGGATTTTTATCCCATAGAAAAAACCATGAAGGTCCATCCCGGTGAGGTGTATGAAACGCAGTTTTATGCCAAGAATCTCTCGACGCAACCTCTAGTCGGGCGAGCAGTCCCGAGCGTTGCTCCGGCGGTGGCATCGAAATACTTCAACAAGACCGAGTGTTTCTGTTTTACGCAGCAATCATTTGCTGTCGGGGAGGGCCGCGAGATGCCAGTACGCTTTGTCGTCGGAACATCGCTGCCTAAGGACGTATCCACCATCACACTGGCCTACACGTTTTTTAGATTTGATGACGAGAGCTAGAAGAGGGTATGCGTCCTCGGCCATAAGTACATAAGTATCTAGAAAAGCTCACGCGACACAGGAGAGGGAGGTTAGATGACTTTGACGCAAGCGCACGGTAGTTACTATGTCCCCCACGGAAGCCACTGGCCGATCTTGGGGTCGATCGGATTGTTTCTTTTGGTGGGTGGTTTTGCCGCCATGCTGAACGGCGCGGGGGCGGGCAGCACCGTTATGGTCATCGGTGCCGTGGCACTGGTTGTGATGATGGTCGGCTGGTTCGGTACGGTTATCCGCGAGAGTGAATCGGGTGCCTACAATGAACAGGTAGACCTCTCGTTTCGTTATGGTATGGGCTGGTTCATTTTTTCCGAGGTTATGTTCTTTGCTGCATTTTTCGGCGCGCTGTTTTACGCACGCGTCTACTCCGTTCCATGGCTCGGCGGAGAGGCCAGCGGCTTGATCACCAATGAGACGCTTTGGTCCAGCTACGAAGCTGCATGGCCCACTCACGGTCCAGGTGCGATCGGTGGAGATTTTAGTGTCATGGGTGCTTGGGGCATCCCCGCAGTGAACACCTTGATCCTACTGTCTAGCGGCGTTACCGTGACCTTGGCCCATTGGGCGCTAAAACAGAACAAGCGCTTAGGACTGATCGGGTGGTTATTTGTTACGGTCGCCCTGGGAGCGGTATTCGTTGGCTTCCAAGCCTACGAATACATCCATGCCTATCGAGACCTCAACCTCACCCCCAACACTGGTATTTACGGCTCGACATTCTACATGCTGACCGGTTTCCATGGCGCCCACGTGACCATCGGGGCCATTATGTTATTGGTTATGCTGGGGCGCGCGATTAAAGGTCATTTCACCCCTGACAAGCATTTCGCATTTGAAGCGACCGCTTGGTATTGGCATTTTGTCGACGTGGTTTGGCTAGGGCTGTTTATTTTTGTCTACTGGCTGTAAAGACTTTAATCGCGACAGGAAAGGTGCCTAACAGGTCGGCCTTAGAAGCTGTTTTAAAAACTACTGCGCTTGCCACAGCTGCGTTGCGCGGCAGCTCGAAATGCTCATGTACTCCCTTGTACACTGCGCTTTCTCGCTGCCGTGCGCCTTGCTCTGGCGGCGCTCGTGACATTTTTAAAACAGCTTCTTAAGGGTGAACACCGTGGGGCCTAATGAGCCCGGCGGCAAACAATACGAACAGCAACAAGAAAAGAAACAGGGAGAGACTGATCCGCAGGGTGAGGGCTTTGATCGTGCGGTCGGATTGACCTTTATCTTTAACCAAGAAAAGTAATCCAGACGCCAGACTACCTAGGATGGCAATAAACACCGCGACGATAAGAACTTTGGTTAACATTCGGGATGACCTCGCGTTGGGTTGCGACCACCAGTATATCCTGAGCTTGCAGCGTGGGTGAAATTCCCGGCATGGCATGAGTGTGATGGCCAAGAGCATCGGCACTCCCTAGTGGCAAAGAGTTCAGATGGCCGAAGGGGGAAGGGGTTGTCATTGACCTATAGGGTGCTGGCCGACCAAAGTGAAGGCACCTAGCAACGAGATAGGCGAGGTCGATAGGGAAGCAGCCAAGCATCGTCCAACGCTGCTATGCTGTGCGGTTGTGGCAACTGCGGCGGTGTGAAGGTACCTGCTTTAACGATGCGCTTTGCAGACTATGATTTCAGGCCATCATGGCTGCCGAGTATCATCACGCTCTGCGCGTTGGCGTTGCTGTTATCCCTCGGATTCTGGCAACTCGGGCGCGGAACGGAAAAGCAGCGCTTGCTAGATGATTTCGCGCTTCGGTCATCGGATCTCCCCCTTCAGATCGATCTGAAGCAGCGCAGCGCAGAGGGATTGCAGTTTCGGTTGGTGGTCGGCAAGGGGCGCTATGATACGGGGCGTCAGTATCTGCTGGATAACCGTACCCATAGAGGTGTGGCGGGGTATCATGTCTTGACGCCTCTGCGTCTATCCGAGCAAGCAGGCGTGTTGGTGAATCGCGGTTGGGCTCCTGTCGGTCAGCGTAGGGACCGACTGCCAGATGTGGACGTAACAGACAAGCCGATCGTGGTGCAAGGCATGGTGGCCATTCCATCGCAGAACGCCTTTCTGCTCGGTCCTGCTGGGTACGAGTTCGGTGGTTGGCCACGAGTCGTTCAGCGAGTGGAGCTGGCAGCCATGGAAGCCCAACTGGGTTATTCATTGCTTCCCTATGTAGTACAGCTCGATCCCGGCGAACCGCGTGGATTTGTGCGTCAATGGCAACCTTATGTAGGAATCGGGCCTGAGCAGCATAGAGCATACGCCTTTCAGTGGTTTTCTCTAGCGGTGGCATTGGTCGTCATCTACGGGGTAGTGAATTTCCAACGCTCGGTAAGATGCGACGAGGTGTCCGATAATGGCCATGGTTAGCATTTCATCAGCGTGGCCTTTCGGCGGCCCTATCGGTGCCCCAGCCTTTGGCAGCGGGGTCCGTGCAGCAAGGGTATGTGCGGAGGCGGCCGGCACCAAGCCGACAGGCATGCCTGGACGGTGGCCGGTGCCGCGCGGGATCAGCCGCCCCGAGGGTCAATAGGTAATCAAACTGCCCAAACGATGAGCAACGCTCGATCGAAAGCGCAGCAGGCCACAGTCCGCAAAGGGTTTCATCAG
Source organism: uncultured Thiotrichales bacterium (assembly GCA_964624765.1). GTDB lineage: Bacteria > Pseudomonadota > Gammaproteobacteria > HK1 > HK1 > JAGTVB01. The sequence goes on along the minus strand of CAZUZO010000037.1, from coordinate 4,199 downwards.
CGTCTGACCCTCGTGGTACTGTTCGCTATTTTTTTTGTGCCCATATGGGTCGCCTGGTGGATGAATCTTCACCCTGATTACTGGCGACCTAGCGCGACGGTCAATAACGGAACCTTGGTCATACCTACCCGCCCTATCGACACGACGGGATTGACCCAAATCAATGGGGCGGCCTATGACAGCGCGTTTTTTGCCCAGGGCTGGACGTTGGTGCTCTTGGGGTCGACTGTTTGCCAAGAGAATTGCCAGACGCAACTGATTAAGATGCGTCAAGCTCGACTCGCGCTTGGCAAGGAGATGGATCGGGTGCAGCGGCTCTATGCGGCGCTGGAGATACCCGAAGCAGGGTTGCTCACGCAACTGCTAAGGGTACACCCAGGGCTCCATGTGGCGCGGGCGAATGCCCAATGGTTGACCTCTTTCGAACTCGATGGCAACCAGCCAACGAAGGTGAGCGGCATCTACCTCATCGACCCAGAGGGGCGTCTCATGATGCATTACGGGGAAAATGCCAATGCGGAGGGCATCCTCGATGACCTTCAGCGACTACTGAAAATATCCAAGATCGGTTAAACATTATGCAAGCAAGAATAAAAGCGATCGAGGGGCGAGCCGTGACTCCAGCTCGTTTCTATGGTTGGCGAGAGTATGTAGAGCTCTGCAAGCCGCGGGTGATTGCGTTGATGGTCTTCACCTCGCTGGTCGGTATGTTCCTGGCCACGCCTGACTTCGTTTCGATGGAAGCGCTAGTATTTGGCACTATCGGTATCGGGTTCATGGCCGGCGCAGCGGCCGCTATCAACCACTTGGTTGATCAGCGGATCGATGGGGTCATGCGCAGGACCATGGGTCGCCCACTGCCCACAGGGCGCATGGATGCAAGTTCCGCGCTGGTGTTTGCGTTATTGCTCGGTGCCATTGGGCTGGCCGTGCTGGCGCTGCTGGTCAATCAACTGACGGCACTCCTGACGCTGTTATCGCTAGTGGGTTACTCCGGCGTCTACACGCTCTATCTGAAACGGGCCACGCCGCAAAATATCGTGATTGGTGGAGCCGCCGGCGCTATGCCTCCCGTTCTAGGATGGACAGCTGTGACGGGTCAAATCGACCCCCATGCGTTGCTATTGTTCCTCATCATCTTCGCGTGGACACCGCCGCACTTTTGGGCCCTGGCGATCCATCGCCGAAGTGAGTATGCCCGAGCTGGCGTTCCTATGTTGCCAGTGACCCACGGGGTCGCTTTTACGCGTCTACAGATCCTTCTTTATACGATTATTTTAGTTGTCGTAACCTTGCTGCCCTTCGCAACCCGCATGAGCGGCTGGCTGTACCTGGGGGGTGCGTTGCTGCTCAATATCGGCTTTCTCTACTACGCTTTCGCATTGTACTTGCGCGATAACCCCAAACTCCCCATGAAAACCTTCGGCTACTCTATCCTCTACCTGATGGGATTGTTCGCGCTGCTGCTGTTGGATCATTATCTGCTGATCTAGGGAGTTGCTAGGTCATCGGAGCTTGTGAACAAACATGCTGTGTTACCCGATGGCGGCGTCGGGCGGTGCTCCCTCCTCGCTACGGTTCTTTCACAGCTTCTCAGGCAGGTAACGGCACCAATCTACAGACGCATCTCCAAAGATCAAGAACGACGGATTGGTCAACGATTCGCGGGTATTGTAGCGCAATGGTTTGAATCGGGTGTCGGTAAGATGACCACCGGCTTCCTCCACGACGCACTGGGCGGCTGCGGTGTCCCATTCCGAGGTCGGGCCAAAGCGCGGGTAGATATCGGCCCGGCCTTCCGCTACGAGACATGACTTAAGTGAGCTACCCATCGCCAGCAGGTCGATATTCCCGAGGTTTTTTATAAAGGCATCGGTCAACGCGTTGCGGTGGAAACGGCTGCCTGCCACGGTGAGCCGGCCCGGGGGGCGGCGACGGACGTGAATAGGGATGGGGGCCGCCGTGGGTATCCATTTATGGGCCCCGAGTCCGCGGACGGCAAAATAGCAGATGCCGGTGACCGGCGCCAAGACGACACCGAGCACGGGGCGATGCCGCTCGATGAGTGCAATGTTGACAGAAAATTCGTCGCTGCGCCTGACAAAATCACGTGTGCCATCCAGGGGATCCACCAGCCAGTAGCGGTGCCAGAGCGTTCGTTCCGAGAAGGGAATCAGCAACGATTCCTCGGACAGGATGGGCAATCGTTCGGGGAGCCTCGTGAGCCCGTCGGTAATCACTTCGTTTGCGACCAGATCCGCTTCCGTTACGGGGGACTTATCGGCTTTGTTGCACACCGAGAAATCGCTTTGGTATACCGCCAATATGCCCGCTGCTGCTGCTCTTGCGATGTCGATGATGGCTGCTATCAAAGTGTCATCGAGAGATGGGATAGTCATGGAGTTTCCTAAAATGTATGCTCGCGATGTGTGCCGGACTGAGAGCTTGTGAAAAAAAACTGCTACACGACCCATAGCGGCATTGGGCGGTGCTCGCTCCTCGCCTATTTGATATGTCTCGTCGCTGCGCGCCGTCCGCCTGGCTCTCGCGCCGCTCGTAACGGCTTTTTGACAAGCTCTGAGACGGGTAGGTTCTTGTTCTGGTCACCAGGGTGTTGCGTCGACCGCGCCGATTTTCTCGGGCATCCAAGGGAGGACTCGGGATAACGGTATGGCTACTGCCAATAGCCAGGGCAACGGGGGCTTGAGGGTGCCGTGGCAAGATATCGACACCGTTTTCTTGGACATGGATGGTACCCTCCTCGACCTGCGCTTTGATAATGAATTTTGGCGTGAACATATTCCACGATGTTATGCGAGAAAGCACGGTCTTGATATTCAGATGGCCAAAGCCGACCTCTTCCCCCGCTATCAAAGGGTAGAGGGGACCATTCAGTGGTATTGTATAGACTATTGGAGCCGGGAACTGGCCCTTGATATCGCCGCCCTTAAAGGTGAGTTAGAGGAACTCATCGCCCTGCATCCGTACGTGCTGGATTTCCTTGATGCGCTGCGTAACGTTAGAAAGAGAGTCGTGCTGGTCACCAACGCGCATTCTAAGAGTCTTGCGTTAAAGCTTTCGCGCACAGGACTCGGGGCCTGTGTGGACCGCGTCGTCTGTGCCCACGATCTGGGCATTCCCAAGGAAAATTTGGATTTTTGGCCGTGCTTGCAGGAGCGGGAAGTATTTCGACCGCAACGCACGCTGCTGATCGACGATAGTCTGCCGGTGCTTCGCGCGGCCCGCGCTTATGGCATCGGGTATTTGCTTTCTGTCTGTCAACCCGATAGTCAAGGGCCGCCGCGAGCGGCAGATGAGTTTCCTATGGTGAGAAGCTTTGCTGAACTCTTAGCTGCGCCCATGGTCGGCGCCGAAAAGCTCGACGCTATTCCCGACGGATGAAGATCATGTCCCAAATGGAACGGCCTTGAGCTAACCCCCGTCGCTCGAATTTAGTCAGGGGGCGATTCACGGGCCGCTGCGAAAATTCGCCCGTTCCCGCTTGGTTGCGTAGCGTGGATTCTCTTCCCAACACGTCTAACATGTGCTGTGCGTAGTGCTCTACGTCGGTCACGATGTGGCACACTCCCCGTGGGCGCAACTTGCGACTCATTAGAGACACGAACTGTGGTTGCACTAGGCGGCGTTTGTGATGCCTCCTTTTTGGCCAGGGGTCGGGGAAAAAAATGAAAATGCCATCGAAACTCTGTTCAGGAAGAGATGTCTCAAATATCTCATGAGCGTCACCTCGGACTGCTCGAACGTTGGATACACCCAACTGTGCGAGCCGTCCTAACAGATGGCCGATGCCCGGCTCGTATACCTCGATGCCCAGGTAGTCGTGCTGGGGGTGGGCTAGCGCCAGCTGGATAAGCGTGTCGCCCATTCCAAATCCCACTTCCAGGTAACGTGGTGCACATCTTCCGAAGATGCGATCCAGATCAAGGACGCCCGCGGGGTCGATGCCATAATAGCGCCACTGACCACCGAGTGCTGCCCGTTGCCCTGGGGTCATGCGTCCGAATCGGCGCACATAGCTGCGTAGCGGGCGTCGTGAGGGATCTCGAGGAACGAAATGGATCACGCGTTATTTGGGGAAAATTTCACAGCACGTTGGGTTTAGATGCGCTAGGGTGAAACCCGGCTTCGAGAACGGGGCTGAAATGCACCGATGGTTAGGATCGTCGTTTAATAGCAAC
>CAZUZO010000036.1:0-26255 GCA_964624765.1 uncultured Thiotrichales bacterium | reverse complement strand
TGTTGGTAGAGAGGAAAAAAGCCGTGATATATCACGGCTTATCCGGGGTTATCTGGTGGAGGCGGAGGCAACCACACTGCCTTATTAATCAATATGTTCTGATGCTAAACGCCAGAAATGCCCCCGGAAATACCCCCAACTGGAAACCGCTCGCGAGAACACGCGTTTTTCGGCTAGATCGAACCGTTCCGTAGGGTGAGTACATGCGGAAATCTGCTCGGTGCATTGGTGAATTGGTGCATATATGTTAGCTTCCCAATACTGCCGTAGAAAAGTCTGACCAGCGGATCATGAGCCGATTGACGATCACCCTCGATGACGAATTGCACCGCGCACTGAAGGAAACCGCAGCGCGTCAGGGACGTTCCATCGCGTCCATCGTCGAAGAGAGCCTGCGTCTTCGCGGCATAAAGGGGCAGGCGAGTGCCAGGGCACTGGTCGAGCAGGCACGCAAACGTGCTGGCCTCGGGCCCGACCAAGCGCTCGACTTGGCCGTCGAAGAGACTCGTGCCGCGCGCAAGCGATGAGCTTGACGGTATTTGTTGTCGACACGAATGTAGTCGTCGCTGGATTGATCACCGGCCGGGCCAACAGCCCGGTGGCCGCGGTCTTGGATGCAATGCTGACCGGGTCAGTGCTGTACCTGCTCTCCCCGGATCTGATCGATGAATACAGATTAGTCCTGCTCAGGCCGAAGCTTCGTGAACTCCATGGCTTGAACGAGGTGGAGATCGATCAACTGCTCGTGGAACTCACCGCGAACGCTGTCTGGTCCGAACCAGCATTTGGCCCTCCGGCCCCCGATCCGGGAGACGACCACCTGTGGTCGCTGCTGGATACACACGCTGAAAGCATCCTGATAACCGGCGATCAATTATTGCTACAAAATCCCCCGTTGAATCACTCGGTGATCACTCCTCAGGCCTGGCACAGCGGTTCCGCACCGAGCGACGAGACCCGCGCATGACCCGGTTGGCCCGGGCTTCCTCGAGCTTGCGGCGGACGTCGCGTCATCAGAGAGCTCCAGCGCTTCGCGCAGCGCCGTTTTGATACGGCGGACCGTCTCGAGGTTCGGTCTCTTCGATGACTTGCCGATCAACCTGCGTTCTCTTCTCCCTGCGACACGGCGAGGCCAGCTCGGAGGAGCCATGGTTTCGACAGCCCCTCGGCCGTAGACCCATCGAAGAGCATCCGCCGGTCTCGTAGCAAGACGATGCGCTTGGCCTGGGGCGGCAGTGAATGGAGGTCGTGGGTTGCGCAGACACACGCAGCACCAGTCCGTCGAACAGACTGCTCCACGAGCGTGCGAAGCTCATGGGCGGCGGCGGGATCGAGTCCGGCGCTGCTCTCCGAAGCTGAGCTCGTGACACGGACGCTCCAACAGATGGTGAATGCGTAGGGCCTTAGCCATCTCATCGGAGCGACGTCGCGCCTCAACGGCTTCGACGCCGCGACGAAGCAAGCCCCAGGCGATGTCTTCGGCGACGGTACTCGCGATGAAGTGATGTTCTGGGTTCTGGCCGAGGAGCGCCACGCGGCCGTCGAGCCGGGCGCGGAGTGTCGCGCTGGGTGACACGGGCGTTCCGAGGCGTGTCATGGTCCCCTGCGCGAGTCCGTCGAGCCCCGCGAGCAGGCGCAACAAGCTCGATTTCCCCGCTCCGCTCGGCCCGCATACCAGCACCCACTCCGTCGGTCCCAGGTGAAGCTCGAGCTGCTCGAGCACCAGCTGCCCACCCCGCTCGATGTCGACGGCATCGAGGTGAACACACTCATAGGCCCGATCGTCTTCGCGCGAGGCGCTACGCAGCAGTGCGTTCTCCTCAACGCGTTCGAGGCGCGTGAAGGCATGCAGAGCCCCTTCGCCGAGCAGCGGCCCCCCCAAGCCGCCATAGGCAAACGCGGAGAGCCCAGACGGAGGCGAGCCGCGTCACGCCGCTGGACCCAGTCGCGTTGGGTGAGAACACCGTGCAGGATCGCGTGGTCGAGATTGGCCACGATGGTCTCAGGAACCCGAAACCAGAGGAGGATCTCTCGCAATGATGCCCAGTCAATCAGGGTGCCCAGCCAGAGGACCCAAATCACGCCACACAAGACCCGGTCGCTTGCCTGGACGATGGTATCTACGTTCGAACCCAAAACGGCCCCCGCACCCAGCGCGAGGGCCACGATAGCCGTGGTCCGCGCGAGAGCGGGTTCGACCCTTCGGCGTCCTCGGGCACGCGCGAACAGCAGAAGCACCACGCCGGTCCCTGAGCCAATCAGGGACAATTCGATACTTCGAGCGCCCGCGTTCACCATCAGCACGCTGCTGGTCAGCACGATCCCCAATGCCGCAACCCATGGCGGCTGACGGCGCTCGAAGAATAGGGAATGCTCAGCGTGGAGGTGCATCGCGCCCTCTTCCGAACAGTCGCTCCCAGCTGCGCCCCGCTATAAATCCCAGACCGAAGAGGATCAGGATCGACATCGCGAGCCCGATCTCCCCTTGGCTCAGGTCGACGAGGCTCTCGGTCGGCGGTCGCCCTGCCGTCTCCGCGGTCGCGCCAAATACCGTTCCATCTATGCCTTCATAGCTGCAGCCCGATAGGCCGATCGCCAGCAACAGGATCATCATCGACGCGCTGGGCACGGACAACTTGCGAAGCGCCCGCAGTGAGTCCGGCAGGAGGTCTGGCCGACGCGAAGCCAGCAACCGTAGGATGCCCACCGAGACGATAGCTTCGAGCACCGCCAGGGGAACCTGAACCGGGGCAAAGCCGAGCATAACCGCGCCGAAGGTCGTCGTAGGCGCCGTCACATCGGACAAGGCCACGGCCAGCACCACGGCGTCCCCGACGTAGACGGTGAGTCCCCCGACGCCACATGCGAGGGCGAGGCCGAGAGCATTGTCTAAGTCGAGCTTCCGGAGCAGGGCCCAGATCCCAACCGCCGTCAGCGGTCCGAACAGTCCAAGCGTCAGTGTGTTGACTCCCAACGTCGTGAGCCCGCCATGCGCAAAGAAGACCGCCTGCAGCACGAGCACGAAGAAGGTAGGCCACACGATGCGGCGGACACCGACGACCAGCGCGAGCACCGGCGTGAGGCAGATGTGACTGGTTGCGCCCACGACGGGCACCGGTAGCGGCAGGAGCGTCGCGGCAAAGAGCAGGCTCGTGACGCCCGCCATGATGACCGAGGACGACGCGGTGTCGCGTTGCGCTGGTTGCTCGCCACGGATACTCCAAACCACGGCAGGAACAGCCACGGCACTCCAGGCGATGGCCTGACCGAGCGGGAGTAGGTCTTCGGCTAGATGCATGACGACCTTCCCCGGGATGGCGGCACCCGCCCCAGAATGCTCGCGCGCAGGGGCTTCGGGCGTTTCTCTCTCGGCATGAATCCGTCCACGGTCTCGACGCAGAGCGAGACGCACTCCACGATGTCACGTACGCTCTCGCCTGGGTGCTGATCCCCGAAGAGGTAGGTCCACGTCCCGGGGGATGAGAGCGCGATTCCGCAGGGGCGAGGGCATACGCTCAGGCACTCCGCTGGCCTCACCTCCACCTGGTGTTGCAGGGGACTGTCATCGAACGTCGCGCGAAGTTCCTGATAGAAGATGAAGCCCGGTCGACTCTCTCGTGGCTCACGCGGAGTCCCCGGTGCCCTGCAGGACGTGCACACCTGGAGCGTGCATGAACGAAGGGTGCCGCGGTCCCGCGTATGCGACGGTTGCCTTTGCGTCGGGGAGGGGCAGGAGGTTGCTTTGCTCGGAATGGCTTGTTCGAGGCGCTGCCGGAGTCGAGTGGCGGCTCGCAGTGCATGTGAGTTCGGCACCGGACGCTCCTCGAGCGCGTCACCGCCCCGGGTGTCGCGGTCACGCGCCAGGTCATTGAGGCCATCCGGGAGATGCCGGCCACCGAGCAGGGGCTCATCATCGGTCGGCTGGTCTCCGAGATCAGCACCGCGCGCACCGTTGAAAAAGCCCTGTATGCCCGGCGGTTGCTGCTGTCTGGCCGCCAGGTGCCAGAGGTATACGCTACCGAGGTCGCGCGCCAGCACGCCGATACGGCGATCGCCGAGCTCGACAAGGAGATCGAGAGCCTCCTGTTCGAGACCCGCGTGCGTCGCGAAGTGGTCTCCGAGACCTTGACGGTACTGCTCGAGCGCGCGGCGGCGCGCCGGCAGGCATCACTGAATGTCCCGCAAGGGGAGCCCATCGATCCCCGGCCGCTCAACAATGGCCGTGTTCAGTAGCGGGGCATCCTTGCGGCGCCGTTGGTTCTTGACGCTGTCGGTGGTCGCGGCCGTCGGCGTGATCGCCGTAGGTGTCATCCTCTGGCAGGCGGTGGGACTGAGCTCGCTCTCCACTGTTTCTGAGCACGTCGCGGCGGCGAGGCCGTTCGCGAGTGCGATCCGTTTCGCGCTCATTGGTATGCTGGCGCTGGCTTGGACTCGGTTGCCGTTACCCTTGACTGGGGCCAATGGTAACGACGACCGAGCCCATGCACGCTGGATGGCGCTGCGCTGGCGGGTCGTCGGCTGGCTGCTCGTCATCGAGCTCGTGCTCGGGCAGAACCTCATCGGGCGCTTTCTCGGTGCGCTCGCGGGTACTGTCGCATGAGCGTCGACAGCTACCTCGAGCTCTTCACGACGCTATTCGGCTGGGCCTTCTACGGCGTGCTGTGGGACGTGCTCGTCGGCACGGGTATTGTCTACCTGCCATTCCTCGGCATTCTGATCGACAATTGGCGCGACCCCGCCGAGGGCGGTCAGTTCGGAACGGTCACAGGGCTCTCCCTGCGGCGCATGGAGATCGAGCTGTTCCTGGCGTTACTCGTCGTGGTGCTGGCCGGTCAGCCGGCGGCGCTTACGCCGTTGAACGCCGGGACCTTGAGTTACGACCCTCAGCCTACGCTCGCCGACCCGACGCCGGCGACCGCCACCGTGGCGGCACCGCAGAGTACGTACGGGGCGACTGGTTTCAATGGATCGCCCGCGACCGTGAACATCCCAGTCTGGTGGTACGCCGTGCTGGCCATGAGCTCCGGTTTCAATCACGCCGTGGTCGAAGGCCTACCCACGGCCAGCGATCTGCGCACCTACGAGCAACAGGCAAGGCTCGCCACCATCGCCGATCCGCGTCTGCGCCAGGAGACGAGTGACTTCTTCAGCGAGTGCTACGTGCCGGCGCGTTCCAAGTACCAGGCGGAACGACCGACGACGGCCGCAGTGGCGGGGATACTGGCCACCTATGGCGAGGACGATCCGGACTGGATGGGCTCGCACGTCTACCGGGACACAGCCGGCTACTACGACACCCTGCGCCCGTCCAAGCAGATCCCGGGCTGGGCCTACAACCCGGCCCGCGATACAGAATACGACCCCGCCTCACCGCCCACCTGGGGCAAGCCCACGTGCAAGGAGTGGTGGGAGAACGGCGCCCAGGGCCTGCGCGAGAAGCTCATTAACGAGGCGGACGCGACCTCGGCCGGCTTCTCCGGGCTCGTCGTTGCCGTGGCGCCTATTCTGGCGAGCGAGCAGCAGGAAGATGCCGTGGTTCGTACCGTGCTCAACAACGCGCCCCCGTCCTGGTCCAGCAACGAGCTGGTCGCCGGGAACACGGCCAGCACCGGCTGGCTCTCAACCGCGGAGAACATCGTCAAGGGCGGACTGGCCACCGGCGGGGTGATCACCGCCTCGGCGCTTTTCTCCGTGACCATGACCGCGGTGCTGCAGGCGCTGCCCATGGTGCAGGCGCTGATGCTCCTCGGCGTCTACGCCTTATTGCCGATGATCGTCGTTCTGTCCCGGTACTCGCTCTCGATGATGGTCGTCGGCGCTATGGCGATCTTCACGATCAAATTCTGGAGCGTGCTCTGGTACCTGGCCATGTGGGTGGACCAGAACCTGATCCAGTCCATGTACCCGGACGTCAACGTCTTCCTGCAGATCTTCGCCAACCCCGGCGAGCACGACGCCAAGCGTATGCTGCTCAACATGATCACGACCAGCCTCTACTTGGGGCTGCCATTACTCTGGAGCGGGATGATGGCTTGGGCAGGCGTGAAGGTGGGGCGGTCGATCGAAGCGGCTACCAGTCCGCTGAAGGGGCCCGCACAGGACGCCGGTCGCCAAGGCGGCGCGATCGGGAAGGGCATGCTGACGAAGGGAGCAGGTGCTCGGCGCTAGTCGCGCTCGTACCACCCGACCGGATCGGTGCCGTCGTCCAGCTTCCCCGTCCGATAACTAAGCACTCCGCCTCGAATCGAGCTGCTGAGCTCGTCATTGGCAGGTTCCGTCTGGGCGTTTGCGGCCAGCACACCAACAGTACGCGCAATAAGTCGAAAACCGACGCGCAGGACTACGGTGAGCGCACGAAGTGCCGACCTCACGAATCGGAGTGGTGTTCTGGACGCCATTTTCTGGAACCTCGTCGACTTATCGGTCAATGATCTCGGTGCTGGCGAATTTCACACTACTTCGCGCGAGCCTGTTACGCACGCCAGCCTTCGCTCATCAGTTCAGCGAAATCTCTGCGCGAGAGTACTTCCGAGCAGTCTCGCCAATCCTTCTCTGTCGGTTCTATGGTGGTGGTGTAACGCAAGTCGAAGCCTGTGGCTTCCTTCTGCGCGTTGATGTACTCGTCCATCTTTTCGCCCAAGGTTTCAATGTCCTCGATCCACTCATCCTTGATCGTATCGGGTAGGGAGCCGAACAGGTTGTAGCGATCACGCATGCGCTCGGATAGACGCTCGTAGACCTTCTCATCCACCGTCTGCTCGTTGACCAGGTTGAGCATATCCACCTTCTCGCGGACCTGGCCGAAGCGCTTGATGCGACCGATTCGCTGTTCCAGCTTCGTAGGGTTCCACGGCAGATCGATATTGATCAACGCGCCTAACGTTTGCAGGTTCAACCCTTCGCAAGCGGCATCGGTAGCAACCATGATGCGGATCCCGTGCTCGGCCACCATCTTCTTCAGCGTCTCGCGTTCGCTATGTACGCTGTCTCCACGTTGATATAGACGACTCCGCCCTGCGCCTGCATAGAGCCCGATGGCCTCATCCGGATAGCGATCCGCGAGCGCATCAGCGACCCACTTTGCGGTGTCGTAATACTGGCTGAAGATGATGATCCCATGGTCGAGCCATTTCTCGCGTTCAAGGTAATGGAGGACACCATTGAGTTTCGGATCCTGATCAATGCGCTCCAGCCGCGCGATCAGTCGCGTCAGCACTTCACTTTCCTCGTCGGATTCAACGCTGAGATCGATTTCCTGATCATCATCTTCTTCGTGGACGGTGCGCCCCGCCAGCAGCATCCGAGCTGTGTTCAATCCGGCCTGAATGCTTGAGCAGATACGTTGCTCCATCAGGTTCTTCATGAAGCCACCGCCTTTGCCACGCTTGGCTAGTGCCTTGCCAAAAAGTCGGGCCTCGCGGTAAGCCTCTCTGAAATGCTCGCTGGTTCGCAGTGCCGCGGCTTCGAATAGGGCGTTGAAGGACTGGAGCTCGCGCGCCAGGTTCTGTTCAGGATGAACATCCACGCCGACCTTTGTCAGAAGCCCGGCATCCTCCAAGCTGGTGCGTTTGCGCAGCACGATATGACGTACAAATGGGTTTTCCCTCTGAAAGAAGGTCGCTCCACTGATCTCGCGGTTGAGCTCATCATCGAGGATCTCGCGCGTGTCTTCGGATAGCTCGGTGAACGGTTTGTTCGTTTGCCACTCACCGTTGGTCAATCCTAAGTCCAGCCGAATGGCGCTGTAGAGCCTTCGCGCTCGCGGCTCCTGGCTGGCATCGACCAAAGGCAATGGCGAACGCAATAGTTCCCACGCGAAACCGGACTCGGTGACTGCCTGGTCACCGGCCAGGACTGGTAGTGCCTCCTGTGGCCGATGCCATTTGGCGAAATCGTTGCCCAGCACGAAGTGCCCTTTGCCCTGATGAAGGATGCCCATCAGATCCCAAAGATCCTCGGCGCGGGTCTGGATAGGGGTGGCAGTGCCAAGCAGGACATGATCGGCTCGCGCGGCCATCTCGCGCATGAAAGCCAGCAGCTCGTTCGGCGTACCTGCATCTTTGCCAAATCCTTGGCGAGTGCGAGCCTTGTGAGCCTCATCGAGAACGAGAAGACCGTAACGCAATCCCAGAAGGTGTTGCTTCTCCAGGGAGTCCCGCATCATCAGGCCAGTCGAAACAATACCTATCCGCAACGGACACTTTGCAATCTGTTCGCGACCAGCAGGGGAGATGGTGCGCTCATCGACATCGAGCCAAACTTTTCTCTGGGTCTCCCAACGGGCGCAGGGGATGCCCAGCTTGTCGATCAATTCTGTTTGCCACTGTTCGCACAGCGTGGCCGGGGCGAAGATCACGATCGGCTTACGTGACTGACGCTCCTTGTCGCCGAGTAAGCACAAAGCCAGAGCAGCGGTCGCGAGCGAAAGGGTCTTGCCAAGCCCGACCTCGTCGGCCAGCAGCAGGCGCACGACGCCGTGGTTATGGTAGTGCCGAAGACATTCTGTGATGAAGCCTTGCTGCCAGGGTTGGAGCGAGAGGCCTTCCCGGTAGAGAGGAGATTCGATCAGCGCCGCGGGCGCCAGATCCTCGTCATCGCCGATCTCGTCGAATAGGACCTCCCGGCGGTACCCACGCCGGCGGACTTCCCGAATCACGGCATCTGGTAAGGGGCGGGCCGCGTTCCACAGGAACTCGAACTCTTTCTCGATCCAAGCCACTCCCTCAGGAGAATCGTCTTCCCAGAGAATTTCGTAATGCCGCTGCCAGCCGCTACTGGTCTCGTTCATGGATCCGATGAAACCGAGCTTGCGGCCGTCGGCGAGCTCGATAACGCCCGTCTTGCCATGCAAGAAGCCGCAGATGCTATCCGGCGCCACCCGCACCGCCTGGCCGTGTTTGGCCAGAAACGCATCCAGCCGGCGATAACGATCGCGGTTGAGCAGGGCCTCCGCCTCGAGTGCCCTGTCATTCCAGCGGCCAACCATCTTGGTCTCGCGCAACTGGGCGATCTTGAGGTCGTTAGGGTGGATGTCCACGTTGCAGACGATCTTCACGTCCGGAATGAACTCAAGCAGCTCGTTGGCCACCTCGAACAGCGAGCTCGTAAAGTAACCAGCGATGCGCCTGTAGCTGCGCGCGCCCTGCAGGTGCTGGAGCAGGAAGCTGCTATCCAACCGGTGTGTGCGCGAAGAAAAGCGCCGAATGCTCATCGATCAGCAGGCTCGCTTGGGTTCGATCACGCCATCAATCATTGACCTAGCGCACGCAGGTTGCGAAGGCGTGCGCCCAGTATCTCGGCAACACCACGCACCTCAGGCTCCGGCGCCTTACGCTCGATGAAGGCGAGCATGTCGATCAGGAGCGGCCGAATCTCGATGAAATCTGGCATCTCAGTCTGAAGCTGGCTGATCACTGTTTGCGGCTCGACGTCACTCAGCAACTGCTGCAAGCTGATGATGACGCGACCCAGCCACGTGGCCCCGATCTCCATGCTCTCGGTCAGATCTCGTGACGTGAAGTCGGTGACACGTTTCAGGCGGGCTGCATTTGCCGCCATATTACCCATCACTCGCGTGTAGTCCTCAACCCGGAAAGCCTTAGCGAAGTTCTGATAGTTATCCAGCTTGGAGGCGCCGGTGGTCTCCATGTCCATCATGCGCAGGTAGAAGCGTTGAATGCCGCTGAGCCTGGCCCAGGTCTCCGCGCCTAGACCCTCTGGCACCAGCAGGCTGTTCGCGGCCTCGGCTGCCTGCTGTACGATTTCATCGACGACTGTGACCTCGCCGCGCTGCCGCGGACGTAGTGCAAAGCTAGTCACGTCATCATCACCAATGCTGGTATAGGAGGTCAGTACCTTCAGCGCCGCCGCGTAACCAGCCATCTGCAGGTCGGAGTCGTTGAATACGGGTTCGCCGAGTTTGTGCTTCACCTCTTCATTGAGGTTCATCATAGTTTCAATTTGACGCTGCACCTCAGCGCGGACTGCTGGCAGAAGCCGCTGCTTGAAACCCGCGCGTTCGCCTGCTGGTCGTTTCCTTAGCATCAAAATTACCGTCCCCTGGACATAGCCACCTTTCTTAAGTTCGGAGGTGGTTTCGGTAGCGATATACCAAGCGGCCACGACTTGAAGACCTGCCGCCCAGAAGATCCCGATCATGTCCGACCAAACACCAGTGTCCTGATGAGTAAACATCACGCACTGCATGCCGTTGTCTGGCATGTGATCAGTCATCGCGCGGTAGGCGCCCACCATGCCACGACGGAAGTCATTGCCAGAACCCTTGATCGCTAGCGCGCGGCGTGAGTCCCATGTCCACTGATCGAAGGGGGGTGGCGGGTTTTTTCGAAGCCAGGCGATAAAGAACTCAGTAATCTCGTGATAGTGAACTGCGTCAGCGTAGGGTGGATCAGTGACCCATAGATTGCAGACTTGGCGAATTTCCCCCGCCGTACTTGTAGCCACCTCATAATTTGACCTTATAGGAAAGTGCGGAGACGGAACGCGAACGAGGGAACACAGGTGCACCGAGCTCTTCACGCCATAGTTATAGAGCGTGTTTAGTGCTTGATTAGTGAATGTGCCCATTGCCTGAGGGCTGGAGCCTGCATGGCCGGCATCCCAGCGGCACAAGCGCGAAGCGTAGTCTAGACCTCGTGGTATCAACAGGAACGAGGTTGGAGCACGTGCGTACTTCCTGAAAAGGGCGTGTATCAGGAGTTGCCGAGCATTAAACAGGTGGTGCCAGTACGTCCACCCGCGTGTGCGGATTGGCTCATCGGTCTTGTCGCCCGGTTCGATAGCCATATCGGGCACCAGTCCATCTTCCTGCCATTGAGCAAGGTTCGTGGCGACGATCTTCTCTACCTTGCGATCGCGCTCTAGATCGGCCTCCGTCACCGAAGCAAAGAAGGTCTGTTGTCGAGCCTTATCCAATTCGTCCCTGCTGATCCATTGGATCGCATAAAGTCGTTCCTGGAATATATCTTCGGACCGAGGTTTGAAGTCGATCCTTTCCCAGCGTCTTAATCGATTACCTGTGTTACCGTCGGCATCGCGAAAGTCGCCGCGCAACGTCCTTATAGGTGTACGGTAGGTCTTGCCATCAAGCTCATAAACAAGCGCGCCTTCTCGGACTGTCCCCTTTTCGGCAGTTTTCACCTCGGCGGCGGTTACGCCGGATACGATCTCAATTTCGAAACGCTTGTTCGATCGATCCGGAAGGAGCCTAGCCACGACGTTGCGGGTCTTGGAGATGGCCCAACTTGGCGACATAGGCACCATCCAGCCTGTTTCGGGACAGCGCGCTTCCAGGCAATAAAGATATGCTTTGGCGCGGTTTCCGTGCTCGTCGTGCTCGATGCCTAGAGCGGTGATGTCCTGATCGACTGCGCTGGTCACTTCCTCCTGCGCACGCTCGATCTGCGCCCTATGCTCCGGAGAAGCGCCAACGATATTGAGCGCCCCCCAAGTCAACATGCTGGCTATGGGATTGAGATCTGAAGCAAATACATCGCAGCCAATTCGAGCCGCCTCAAAGGGGATCGATCCACCGCCACTGAAGGTGTCCCCCACACGCGGACGATGTCCGTAACGTAACACGCCAAGTTGCTCGATGAGCTCCTGGTGCGTCCAAGCCTCGACACCGAAACGTGCATAGTGGAGGTTGGCCGAAGGCCAAGCGTGCTCATACAGCCACTCCTGATCCACCTCTTCGGGGCGTTTGCAAAGGGCAGCCTTTTCCTCGTAGTTGGTGAAAGCGGCAAGCGCTTTCCGATACAAGGCAAGTTTTTCTTCATCGCTGACGTCTCGCTGCCACGTCAGTGAAATCCCCTCCGCATCTGCGTCCAACGGGAAGCGCCAATCACGGATTTCGTCCAAGGCGCGACTCGCGCGCCGCATTTTGGCCTTAAAGTAGATCCAAGGGTCGTCCAGTTCGATAAGCGCGGCGATGTCTTGGGGTTTCAAGGAATTCTGGGCAAATGCGCGGCGCGCCAAGCCCTCATCGTCAAAGCCCATCAACTTTTCAAAGATCTCCAAGTCCTTTTCTGCGTCATCCGTTTGGGGCAAAAGGCTACCCAACAAAATGGCACGCACCAAAATTAGAGGTTTACGACCTTTCCAATACGAACCAAGGCCGGTTAGCGTCTGACCGAGATTGGCTTTACGCTCTTTTTGAGCTTCAAACGAAATTTTTTGGGCCGGAAATACCGCCTCGATCAAGGCTGGCGCATCCTGCAATGCGAGGGGGACAATATTATTGTGGGCCTTCTGGGTTGATTCGTTCATTGCCTACTCGTCGTCAAAGAGGTCAAGCGTCGGGCGGTCGCTGCCTCTGCGTCCACGCTCACGTCGAGCGTGAGGCTGTAGCAATTCACTCTGAGCCACGTCGCCCAGAGCATGGCGGAGCGCAAGTCGCCATCCTTTCTCGCCATCACCAACCGCGCCGGTGCTCATGGCTGTCATCCCGAACAGCCACCACCGTTCCTCTGGGCGCAGTGCAAGCCAGTTGCGTACCGCGACCGGGATCTTCTCCATCTCCATGTGCTCGACGGCCCAGGCCAACATGCAGAGTTCCTTTCCAAGCAGGCGATCGACGGGATTTTCGCCAACCTTCCACGACGAAATATTCAGGTCGTGGGCTTTCAAGCGAACGTTAAAAGCACGCTGGGCTTCCCCGCGGATCGCGGTCCACCGACCTCTGTCGAGTAGGACTCGATCGATGACGGCCGTCTCATCGCTCGTCGCCTGCAAACCAAGATATTCACTAATCTGAACGCGCCCCGTATTGGATCGGGGGATGATGACTTTAAAATGGTGCGGATTGCTCGTTGCGGGCACACCAAAGCCCAGGGTCGGACGGGTCGAAGCCAGGGTGCCACGTTCCTTCGTTTTCTCCGATGCTGTCTTGCGTGTCGATTGCGCTCTTGCCATGCGCTTACTGCTCCTGGACCACGTCGCCAGGGCGTAGCTCGATTCCTACGATCTTCGCGAACTCTTTGGCCTCGAAACCCGTGTCGAACTGGATGCCGTCGGCAATCGTAATGGCCACCGGCGCTTGATCCTCTTGCAGTACCTGCCGAAGGCTGTTGACCACGCCTTCGATCATCGCGGCCGTGACCTCTCGTTCCTGGAAACGAACGGTGACCGTGTTCTCTCCTTCACCGATTTCGATACGCACTCCCTTAAAGCGCGTGCCAGGCTGGTCGCGGAAGCGGTTAATCACCCCGTACACCCGGTCGGTAGTGTCCAGCGCGACCCGCTTGGCCTGAAGCCTGGCCGGCTTGGTGTCGACGATTTGCACCGTTTTGTCGCTGCTGGCCGGGATTTGGAAGTCGGCCGTCTTGTTGGCTTCGCCCGAACGGGCGTAGACCAGAAGCCGCGTCGCCTGGGATCCAATCTCAAAAGAGCTCTCGTAAGCCGTGCCGTCCTTCGGATTGGAGCCGTCCAACGTGTAGAAGAGTTCGGCCTTCGGTGTGCACTGCAACGTGATCTTGCGTTTGTCTGCTGCAGGCTCCACCTGATGCCGAATCTTGAGTTCCGCCAGCCAGCGAACCGGGGCACCGCTTTCGTATTGACCAGTCGTGTCCTTCACCAAGAAATACAGCGTGCCTTCCGCGGTGGTGAAGTTGTCGAGATCGTCGACCTGGCTCGAGGACTCGAGCCTCTCAGGCCTGGTCGCGTAGTAGACGACCGGACTCTCTCCTGCATGACGTGGCGTAAGGCTGAGGATCGCTTCACCGGTTTCGGGATGCGTACCGACCAGAGAAACGTTGACGGTTGTCTTCTCCTTCGGGAACGGGCCTTTCTCGATGTACCCGTCCTCGCCCAGTCGCCAACGGCCCTGCTTGAGCGCCTCTGCCTTGAGCGTATCCATGCCGCTATTCCCGGGCATCCAGGGCCACGCCGGGTTGCTCTTCGCGCGGCTGACGACATCCTTCCAGGGAGTACGTCGGTTGTCTTTACCGGATGGCCAGAGATCGGCTTCCGCCATGGCAAAGTACTGGGAGAAGTCATCCTGCAGATCCATCGCCAGCTTGTAGTTGGCGCGCGGGCTGGCCAGCAAGGCTTCGATCTGAGTTTCTGCGGATTGATCGCCCTTACCCAGTTTCAGCCCGTTGTCGATGGTGACAGGCGCCAAGAACTCGCGGTTGTCCAGCTCGTCAACACTAGGGAAATAAACACGGTTGTATGCCGCAGATAACGCTTTTCCGAAGCGGTCCTCTGCTTCTTCCATCCGATCTCGAGCCTCTTCATACAGAGTGTCACCTGGCTTGAGCCGCTTGTGGATCTGCTCGATAGCGTAGAGCTCGCGTAACCGGTCTTCGACGGCGTCGGCGAGGTAGCTGTCCTGACCGGTAAGAACCAGAAGGTTGTTCTTCTCCTGCTGGTAATCAAAGAAATTCTGCAACTCGCTTGGCGGCACCTTGTTATCGGGCTTGATGACAATGAGCACGCGCGGGCCGCTGAGTTTGAGCTCATCTAGCTTGGGCAGCACCTGCACGTCCTGATAGGCGTTGCGGCGTTCCGGCTGGAGAATGCCCGTCAGGCGGTTGATCAGCGCCTGGTCGATCTTAGGCTGCGGTACTTCCTTAGCGTTGCGCTCGATTTGCCGGGAAAGGTTTTCGGTCTCTTTGACGAAAAGTCGCTGCTCCTCGCGGTGCAAATACCAGGCTTGCTCGCGCAGGCGTTGGATCGCCTCGAGGAACTCGTCCGATTTCCGATTGGGGGCGGCCAGATACTCGATGATCTCGCTATCTGTGAGACCGATGCGGCCACCAACAGCTCGGGAAAGTGACGATGCCAGAAGCAAAGTCATGACCTGCTTGGCAGCATCGCTATCCAATTCGTCATCGATTGCCTCGGCGATCGCATTGCCGTTGTCAGCGATGTCTCGCGTGACCGCGGGCATAAGCTTGGGTGCAATCCGCTCGATTTCGTCCTTGACCTGATCGTCGTTCAGGTCGAGATGCTGCGTACCGATCAAGAAAACGTCGTCGCTTTCCCGCTGGGAAACGCTCTTCAGAAGCCTGGCAGTGAATTGCATAAGGCCACGTGTCTGGCGGAATCCTTCGTTCTCCTTGAACAACGCGACCAGATGTTTGAACGAAGGATGGAAGGGGTAGGTCGCACGCACCTGCTCGGTAATTTGCTCCAGACTTGCAGCAACGATGTAGCCACCGTCTTCTGCCTTCTTGACCTGCTGTGCGTATTCTTCTGCGACCTCGGTAATCACGCGCTCGTCAGGAAGTTCATCGATCAGTCGCTTCTTGAGAATCTCGTAGATTTCGTTGCCGGCGAGCTGTACCGGCGTAATGGTCATCGCCTGGCGCCGCGTTTCCTGCTGCAAGTTGGAAATCGCGTCTCCAAGCGCTTTGGTTTGCGCTTTGTAGCTGCCCGAAAGATTCGCAACGACAATGCAGCAGTTTGGCAGTTCCAGCGCGGCGCTCATCAGCGCGCCGAGGCTGTAGACGACCATGTTGGCCAAGGTGCCTTGCCCGAAGACCTGCGTACTCGCGTTATCGAGATAGGGCGGAAGCTCATCCAAGAGTATCAACGTAGGCTGATCGCCGATGATCGCCTTCCACTGGGTCTGATCCACCGCCTTCGGACCATTGACCCAGTACGGCTTGATGGCCTCTTCCTGTCCCAGCTGGTTGGCGATCTCACCCCAGATATAGTTGTCGGGGTTGTTGCGGCCATTGAATGCCGCGATCCGGGCGTTGGCGAAGTCGATGCGCGAGTTGAGTTCTGGTGCGAGCACCTCTGGCCGCAAATGCGGATGACGAGCTAGCAATCCCAGGGCAACCATCATGTGCGTCTTACCGCCACCCATCGCTTGGGTGAGTTCGAACACCGCCTGGTCGGATTTGCCGGACAGCCGCAGCATGCCGTCACGAAACAGCTGGTCCATGCCATGGGTGACATAGTTACGAGAGAAGAACTCGCGACCATCCCCTTCGTCCTTGATCAGATCCGCCAGGTTCTCTATGCCCTGGCTCATCCGGTAATCCTGGATGACGGGGTTGAAGCTGCAGGCCTGCTTAATCGTTTTGATCATGCTGAGTGATCCCCGCTTTTGTTTTCGATGTCCTCGGGGCTAGCGACGGCAATGCCGTGCTGCTCGCAGTAATCGCGGATCAACACCTCGACCATGTTGGCGATGGAGCGATGCTCCTGCTGAGCTGCGGCGCGCAATGCGTCTTTCAGACCGGGATCGATCCGAAAGGTCAGCGTGGCTGTCTTGGTGGTGCCCATTCCCCTTAAAGACCCCCTGCAAATGTACTGCAATATACTGTATTGTACTGCGGAATGCGATCAGGGTGAGTTTAGCGTCCCGCTCGGTCGCGCAACTTTGGGTCCGGCCGTAGTTTGGAAGTGTTTACCAGCTAACCTATTGAAATGGAAAGAATCGAGTCAGCCCGCAACACTTGGCGAGGGCTCCCGTGGTAGTTCCGTCGTGGGGAGTCCGCGATATTAGGGCCATGACGCATCCGAATCGGGCACGCGCGACGAACGCGGATGCTAAGACCGACTTGCTGGATTTTGAACCAGAATTCGTAGGCGGCCACTCAGGGATTCGCCGGATCGGACGCACTGAATGACTGTCCCGATCACAGCCTCGATGCTCTATGACCTCGTTTCCTGTCCACACCGGGTGACAATGGACGTCTTCGGGGATCCCTCAGAGCATGACGAACCGAACGCGTTCGTGGAGCTTCTTTGGGAAAAGGGATCGCTCTATGAAAAGGAGGTAATGGATGGACTGGAGATACCGTTCACCGATCTCTCAAATTTTCAGGGCATCGAGAAGGCTCAACGCACATTGGAGGCCATGCGGCGCGGCGACGTCCTGATATACAGCGGGCGCATGGAGGCCGATGGTCTACTTGGCGATCCCGATCTCCTTCGCAAAGAGGGCGATGGGTATGTCGCTGGCGACATCAAGTCTGGCGCTGGGCTCGAAGGATCAGAAGATCTGTCGAGGCCAAAAAAGCATTATGCGGTTCAGCTCGGCCTCTACACCGATATCTTGGAACGCAAAGGGCTTTCAGCCGGAAGACGCGGCTTCATCTGGGATATCAATGGCGATGAGGTGATATACGACTTTACGAGTCCCGAGGACGGGCGAAACCCGCGCACTCTCTGGCAGGTCTACGAGGAAGCTCTGGCCCATGCGCAGGACATACTGGCAAGAAAGACCGAGACGCTTGCGGCCTATAGCGGCGTCTGCAAGCTCTGTCACTGGTATACGGCTTGCGTCTCGCG
Organism: uncultured Thiotrichales bacterium; assembly: GCA_964624765.1. Taxonomy (GTDB): domain Bacteria; phylum Pseudomonadota; class Gammaproteobacteria; order HK1; family HK1; genus JAGTVB01. Next base: position 8,987 of record CAZUZO010000036.1, on the reverse strand, counting down.
TCTGACTGATTCCAACGATTTAACGCTCATCCCCGAATTGGGCCGTTCAAAACGTGATGCCATGATCACTCGTGTGCGAACGATTCGGGACTTGGCGAGTGCGGACCCTGGAGAGTATATCGCTGGCAACAAGACGGTACTTCCTGGAATCGGTCCGGCTACTCTAAAGAAGCTCCACGCCCGAGCAAGATTGATTGCTGCTGGAGAACAAGCCTTTCCCTACTTGAAAGAGCCCCTGTCGCTATCTTCCGAAGATTTGGAACTGTTTTTCGATATCGAAGTCGATCCCATCCGCGACATTTGTTACCTGCATGGATTCATCGAACGGCGCGGTGGTGACAGCGATTCAGAAGAGTTCGTCTCTTTCTTTTCTGAGGATCCAAGTGCGGAAGCGGAGCAAATAGCTTTCGGCCGAGCGTGGCGCTACACACGGGATAGTCAACCCTGTGTGATGTACTACTACTCGAAGTACGAACGAACGATTTACAGGAGGCTTCAAGTCCAGTACCCGGATGTTTGCACCGTCGCCGAAATTGAAGAGTTATTTGCTCCCGCACACGCCGTGGACCTCTATTTTGATGTTGTGCTTAAGTTGACAGAATGGCCCACTCGCGACTATTCGATCAAGACGCTCGCAAATTACTTGGGATTTATCTGGCGGGATACGCACCCTTCAGGGGCCGCCTCTATCGAATGGTTCCACAGGTGGGTCGGGACAGGCGATCCGGAAGTTCGGCAACGGATTTTGGACTACAACGAAGATGACTGCCGTGCGACTCGTGTGCTGCGCGATGCACTCGACGACCTGCGCGTTAAGCCGGAGAGGCTTGGATGACAAATATTCAGCAGACGCACGACGCTCAAAAGACCCTCGCGGATCTGCGAGACCATCTGGCGCGACACGACAAACCAATCGCATTCTTCTTTGGGGCTGGCACATCCTGTTCTGTGCGAATTGCCGCTCCAGAGGATGGGACAAAATTTCAGCCGATCATTCCCGCTGTTGCCGCTCTGACGACTATTTGCCGGGAAGAGGGGGGAATGCTCGGCGAAGAGTATAGGACGGCGTGGAAATCGGTCGAGACTCATTGCGAAGAACATGGCCAAGACCCAAACGTCGAAAACGTTCTGTCGCGATTGCGGATTATGCTCAACGCAGTCGGCAATACCGACACGTTGTCGGTCTCAACAAGGAGAAGATAGCGAGGCTTGAAGAGTCCGTTAGAAAAACCATCGTGAGGGTGGTAACGCCGGATCTGGGGAAGATTCCAAGCGGCCACGCGCACCGTAAATTTGCGCGTTGGTTGGTCAGCACATCGCGCCGAAATCCCGTCGAGATTTTCACGGTCAACTACGATGTGCTAGTGGAGCACGCGCTGGAAGCCGAGCGAATTCCTGTCTTCGATGGATTTGTCGGAAGCTATAAGCCGTTCTTCAATGCCGATAGTTTGCGCAGACAAGAATCGGCGCCTGGGACGAATTGGGTGCGGCTTTGGAAAATGCACGGCTCGGTGACATGGCAGCGCTTTGAATTGGACGGGCGCGTTCGTGTGGTCAGGGGAGAACCGAATTCAGCTGGTGAGATGATTTACCCATCGTTTGAAAAGTACGACGAATCGCGTCAGCAGCCCTATTCCGCGTTTACAGATCGCTTATCCCGGTTTCTGGAGCAGGACGACGCCTTACTTATCGTGGCGGGATTCAGCTTTGGAGATGAGCACATTAACAATCTCATCTTTGGTGCCTTAGAAAATAGGCCTCGAACACATGTTTACGCTCTGCAGTTCGAAGAGCCGCCCCACGAAAGTGAGTTGAGCAAACGCGCCTATCAGCGAACAAACATGATAGTCATCGGCCCGGAGACCGGAATTATTGCCGGACGACGGGCAGCTTGGGCTCCGGTTGAAAGCCCTGCATTCATGGACGTCGCGTTTGAGTTGAAGTCCGGAGGCCCGGATGATGTCGCACAAGATGCCGGGAGCCAGGAGGCCAAGGCGGGCTTGATGAAGATCGGCGATTTCGCGTCATTTTGCGATTTTCTCGAAGCTATGACCGGCGGATAGGAGACCATGCCTCTCACGGACCCGACATATATTGGGCAGGTTGCATCAGTGACAGGCTCTGTCGTTCGGGTGCGCCTGCGGGAGGATATGCCTTCGACACTGGTCATGATTGGCGGTGAGTCTTATCGGGTCGGACAGATTGGTGGATTCTTTCGTGTTCCGCTTGGATACGCAAACCTATACGCCGTCTGTACCCAGATTGGTGCTGATGCTGCTCCGCACCGAAGCACTGACGAGGCCATGGGGACAATCCTCGAAACAGAGGGTCAATCTCGTCTGTCCGGGTTTCGTTGGATGACAATCGTGCTTTTCGGCGAAGGATTGGGCAGCGAGTTCGAACGTGGCGTCGGGCAGTACCCAACGGTTGGTGATGAAGTACATCTGGTCACCAATGATGACCTACAAGTTATCTACGGGTGGGCTAAGGCGAGGAAAGGTACGATTTCTATCGGACAAATAGCTGCCGCGTCGGGGATATCGGCAGACATCAGTGTAGCCGGGCTTGTGAGTCGGCATAGCGCAGTGGTCGGCTCCACCGGGGCTGGCAAATCTAACCTCGTGACCGTCCTCATGGAAACTGTTTCCGATGGAAGCCTGCCGAACGCCCGCGCAATTGTTATTGATCCGCACGGGGAGTACGCAACCGCACTAGGAGATAGGGCAAGAGTATTTCGCATCAGGCCAAATGAGCAAATCGGAGAGAGACCATTGCGAGTGCCGTTCTGGGCCTTGCCATTCTCTGAGTTGCAGCTGCTCACGCTCGGCGGTCTTCAGCCGAATCACGAAGCGACTATTCGGGATCTGGTGCTTGATATGAAGGTTGATGCCGCGGGACGGCTCGCGACGCCTCCACCGCCGGAAACACTGACTGCTGATTCTCCTGTGCCGTTCAGCATAAAGAGGCTTTGGTACGAGCTTGATCAATTCGAGCGAATGACGTTTCGAACGACCGGAAATCAGCAAACCGCTGATCAAGCTTACGAACCGGAAGCAGTCGGAGACGCGCGTGAATTGCGCTCTGATCGCTATCCCTCCGCAAGCCCTTACAACGAAGCGCCATACAAGAATTCTAGAAAGCGCAATGTCGAACGGCACCTGGAACTGATGCGAAGTCGGCTGAAGGACACGCGTTTCTCCTTCCTTTTTTCCCCCGGTGGCGGCTTCGAGCCGAATTTGGAGGGCGAAATCGATCATGACCTGGATGATTTGGTTCGAGAGTGGGTTGGCCATGACAGACCCATAACGATTTTTGATGTTTCGGGTCTTCCATCGGAGGTCTTGCCGACGATTGTCGGGACTATGCTGCGAGTGGTCTACGACATTCTTTTCTGGGCACAAGATCTCCCAATCGGTGGGCGTCAACAACCGCTGCTCGTGGTTCTTGATGAAGCACATCGCTTCGTGCCCGAAGGCCAGGATTCTTCAGCGCATCGAACCCTATCGATGATTGCGAAAGAGGGCCGTAAGTACGGAACTGGACTGATGCTAGTCTCTCAACGTCCCTCAGAGATTGACAGCGCTGTACTGAGCCAATGCGGGTCCTTGATCGCCATGAGGCTGACAAATTTGTCGGACCGAAGCAAGGTCAGCGCGGCCGTTCCCGATGATCTTGGCGGGCTTGTCGAGCAATTGCCGTCGTTGAGAACAGGCGAAGGAATATTTCTCGGTGAGGTTATGCCAATCCCGTCCCGTGTGCGCGTGCGCAAGGCTCGGCATAAGCCGGTGGGGGATAATCCGAAACTTCCTGACGCGTGGCAGGTGGCGGAACGTCCGGACGGGGCGCTTTACGCGAAAGCGCTAGCGAACTGGCGAGCCCAGTCCACGTCTGCGGACGTTGGAACCGTTGAAGGTGATGGCGAGGAGGCTGCCGATGCCTGAAATGCACTACGTCGATTCCTCAAACATTGAGGCGGTTGGCTACGACTCCGATAGCCAGGAACTGCACGTGCGCTTTCTCAAGTCTGGGGAAACCTATGTCTATTACCACGTTGATGAATGGGTGTTTCAGGATCTTATGCGGGCGGATTCAAAAGGAGCGTATCTAAACACAAACATCAAGGACCAATATCAGTACGGCAAGTTGTGACCGTTGAGGCTCGACCGAATGCGGCAGTCAATCCTCCTCAGAGACCTACTAGCGAGGCAATCGCCTTGTCCGCCTCTTCTTCTGGCGTGACATTCCGGTTTCCAAGTTTCTTAGGCTTGGGCAGCTTTCCATCCCTGCGCAGCCGCCAGATCATCATGTTCGAGCAGCCGCCAAGCTTCTCCTTCAGTTGCTTGTCGGTGATTAGTCGCGTCATGAATCGTCTCCCGTCATAACGTGATATCGACGGATACGATTGTTGCGGGGAGCATTCTGCATCGCCGCTGAAAATCAATTCAACCTGCGTCGTGGTTATTAAGGTCCTGACTTTGCTCATGATGTTCCGATGATTTCGAGCCGGAACGGGGGTCACCGCTTCTTATTCGGCGCCTTCGTGACTGCGTCGAGATAGTCCGCCCACCACTGCATCATCCGCGTGCGCTCCTCGAAGCGATCACCGCGGTCGTAGGCGCCTTTGACCTTGTTCTGTTCGGTGTGGGCCAGCGCGCGTTCCACGGCGTCGACGGACCACATGCGGTGCTTTTTACCGTCGACCTCGGTGACGGCCTCGTTGAGGATCGTCGAGGCGAGGGCGCGAAAGCCGTGGACGGTGGTGCGTTTGTGAAAGCCCATCCGGTAGACGGCGAAGATCATGGTGTTCTGGCTCGCTGGCTTGTCCTCGAGGCGGCCTGGCATCAGCCACTGGGAATGGCCGGTGACCTTGTGCAGCTCCTCGAGCGTGGCCAGCGCCTGCGGCGGCAGGGACACGCGGTGTTCGCGGCGGTTCTTCATCCGCTCGGCCGGAACTGTCCACACTCCTTCCTCCCGGTCGAGCTCGGTCCACTTTGCTTCGCGGACCTCGCTGGTGCGGGCGAGGGTGAGAATCAGCAGCCGCAGACCCAGGCGCGTCGCCGCGTCGCCGTTGTAGGCATCGAGTGCGCGCAGGAACGCCGGCAACTCCTCGGCGGCAAGCGCGGTCTGTTGTCCCTTCTTGCGCGGCTTCAGGTGATTGTGAAGCTCGCCGGCTGGGTTGACGTCTTGGTAGCCGAGAGCCACGGCCCGGGAGATGACGGCCCGCACCCGCTGCAGCACCCTGGTCGCGATTTCGCCGGCGCCGCGATCCTCGATCCCCTCGATCAGCGCCATGATCTCGCGCGGCTGGATCTCGTCGATGGGGCGCGCACCTAGCGTCGGCAGGATGTCGATCTCCAGGGACCGCCAAACCTGTGAAGCGTGCTTGCGCGTCCAGGCGGGTGTCTGACGTGTGTGCCAAGCCCTGGCAACTGCGAGGAAGGTCGGCGTCGACGAATCGAGTGCGTGCTTCTCTGCCTGCTTTACCGCGGAGGGGTCGTCGAGCTTGCGGGCGTCCTGCCACATGTCACGCGCCTCGGCGAGGCCGAACTTGGGATAGGTGCCGAGGCTCAGGGTCTTCTCCCGCCCATTGACGCGGTATTTGCCGCGCCAGTACTTGCCGCCGGCTGGGGTGACGAAGAGGTACAGCCCGTCCCGGTCGTAGAACTTCTGCGGCTTGGCGCCGGCCTTGGCGTTCTTCACTTCCTGTATGGTGAGCATCTGGGGGTATTTTCCGTTGAGGCTTATTTTATACCCCCAAAAATACCCCCAGTAAAGCGGTGAAGCCCGGAGATTGCCAGATATTCCGAGAGATGCTTTCGCTAAACGTATTTGCTTGATTTACAAAAGAAAAAAGCGCCACCGAGGGCGCTTTTTCTTGAGTTTTCAGGGGCTTGAAAACTCTCTTATGGTGGAGGCGGCGGGAATCGAACCCGCGTCCGCAAGCACTCCGCCATCGGCTCTACATGCTTAGCCCGTGCTTCTTTTTTGACCGGCTGTTACCCCACGGGCGGGGAAGACAGACGGCGATCCCAGTGAAGGTTTAACGGCTCCGCGCCGGGAGCGCTTCACCGCGAGCTTGTGAGAGTCGACGCCTGGATCTGAGCGCACAAGCACGACCTCAGTCAGACGGCACCCTACTGGGTATTAAGCAGCGAGTGCGTAGTTGTCGTCGTTGGCAACTAATTTTTTGCAGCTGGATTTACGAGGAGAGCTGCCTCCTCGGCATGCACCTCCGGTTTCATCACCCACGTCGAAACCAGGTCGCCCCCTAATCAATCAGACACGATCAGTATAGGCGAGTTCCGGGACAAGTTCCTGGTTTGTTTGCTGGCCGCGCCGGATCACTTGTGGGTGGCGGGTGACCGCGTCCTTGGATTAGCCCTGTTTGAGCAGCCGTTGCTTTTCTCGCTGCCAGGTGCGCTCCTTTTCGCTGGCGCGTTTGTCGTGTTGTTTCTTACCCTTGGCCATACCGATCTGGAGCTTGGCTCGGCCGCGCTTCCAGTAAAGGCTCAGGGGGATTAGGGTGTAACCGCGTCGCTCCACCGCCCCGATGAGCCGGTTCAGCTCGCCGCGGTGAAGCAGCAGCTTGCGATTGCGCCGGGCGTCGGGATGAATGTGGGTGGATGCCGTCGGTAACGGGGTGATGTGGGCCCCGAACAGCCAGGCTTCGGCGTTTTTGATGAGCACATAGCTTTCGTTTAACTGGGCTCGCTTGGCCCGCAGGCTTTTGACTTCCCAGCCTTCGAGGGCTAGGCCGGCTTCGAGTCGCTCCTCGAGGAAATAATCATGGCGCGCCTTCTTGTTGAGGGCGATGGTGGTGGATGGCGCGGTGGGTGCCTTGCTCTTGGCCATTGCAGAGGGTCATTCCGTCGTGGTAGTTTGCTGGTAGCGATCGTCGACTGGGCTCAGCGGTGTGGCGGCCGCGCCGGTCCCACATACGTATAGGTTTTTCTCGGTTTGGTTGATTTGCCGTTTCGGCACTCGTTTCGAAATAAGTGGCCGCGATCCATAGAAGTGCTCTCGTCCCGTACAGCGCCCAGGCGATGTTCGAGTTGGTGGCGGACGTCGAGTCCTATCCGCAGTTTTTGCCGTGGTGCGGATCGGCCCATTCCGCGTCGCTGACTGAAGACGAGGATCATGCCACCGTGGAGATCGCCCGGGGGGGCATCCGCAAATCTTTCACCACCAGGAACCTACTGGATCGGGGGCGCAGTATCAAGATGCATCTGGTGGAAGGGCCGTTTCGCTATCTCGAGGGGGTGTGGCGCTTCGAGGCTTTAGACGAGACGGCTTGCAAGGTGTCTCTTAGCCTGGAATTCGAGTTCTCCAATCGGCTGGTCGAGGCGACCTTGGGACGTGCCTTCGGTGAGATCGCCAATACCCTCGTCGACGCCTTTTGTAAGCGCGCCGTGCAGGTGTATGGCAAGGTTTGAAGCTCTCAGAGGTTGTGAAAAAACCCGCTACACAACCCGATAGCGGCGTTGGGCGGTGCTCGCTCCTCGCCTAGCATTTGGTATGTCTCTCGGCTTCGCCCCGTCCGCCTGGCTCTCGGGCCGCTCGCGCCGGTTTTTGCACAACCTCTCACTGAGGGAAATACCCGGTTTGCGGCTTTGCCGACGCTCTGATTTCGCTAGTACGGGCCATGAAGTGCAGGGGTAAGGGCATGATCGCAGCGGGTTTCAATCGGGCCGGGCCCTTTGCGTGTGGTCTGGGATAGGCTTGTGGCTTTGCCGACGCTGATCGACATCGAGGTCGCCTATGCTCGCCCAGAGCAGCAGGTGACCGTTGTGCTCAGCGTGCCGGTGGGCACTACGGTGGCGCAGGCGGTCGAGCGGGCCGGTTTCCTGCGGCGGTTCCCGGAAATCGATCTGCGCCGGAACAGGCTCGGGGTCTTTGGTGAGTTGATATCGCCCGATCGACTCGTGCAGGAACACGACCGGGTCGAGATCTACCGGCCTCTTTACGCTGATCCCAGGGAGTTGCGACGCCAGCGCATGGCCCGCGGCGGAGTGTAAAACGAGAGCTTGGGACAAAGCTCGCAAGCGAACCGCGTGCCATGGGGGCGTTGCTTCAAGACGGGGCCCGTCAGTGAATTCAACCGCCGGCTACCAGTGACCGGGCAACTCCTCCTGGACTTCGTCGATAGCCTCCGTTCTTCTGCCTTCTGGAGGAGGGTCTGGGCTGCGGCGCGCTTGGCTGCCGCGTTCATCCATACCGAGCAGGCGAGCGACGAGACCGAATACGCCCCGATCCCGGTATTGGTCTGGAACGGTTACCACCTTCTGGGAGGTTGCCGTAAGCTCCTGATCGCTCTCAATCGCGCTTACATCGCCGGCTACACGCAGCAGCCTATCGTTGTTGAAATAGAGCGACACCGTTTGCCGGGCTGGTTTGCCCCTGGCTGGCTTCAGGCTGTAGAGATAGTCCCACCGGTCCGGATCAAAGGCATCGACGATCAGCGGTGTGCCCAGCAGAAAGCGGACCTGACGTTTTTCCATTCCGGGGGATAGTTGGCGCACCATATCCGGGGTCAGTATGTTGCCCTGTTGGATATCGATGCGATAGACGCCGGGGATTTGGCCCGATGCGCAGGCTGTCAGGAGCAGGGTGGCGAACAAGGCGACGATGAAGATGAGGGGATTTTTCATGGGAGATCCTGCTGGTTTTGCTAGCTGCCTTGGGCCATGATTGCGGCGTGTATTCTTTAGCTTCTGCCTCACAGCCTGTGAAAAGACTTGCTGCTGCGCTACCCGCTAGCGGCGTTCGCCGGTGCTCGCTCCGCGCCTATCGATCGGATATGTCTCTCGGCTTGGCGCCGTCCACCTGGCTCTCGGGCTGCTCGCCACGGCTTTTTCGTAACCTCTCAGTGGCCACCTCGGCTTTCTTAGAAGCTGTTTTAAAAATGTCACGAGCGCCGGCAGAGCAAGGCGTGCAGCGGCTCGCCACCGGAGTGTACAAGGGAGTACATGAGGATGGCGAGCCGCTGC
>CAZUZO010000035.1:24578-27000 GCA_964624765.1 uncultured Thiotrichales bacterium | reverse complement strand
GATTTCAGCGACTGTCTGCTGCATTTGTTGGGGTGCAAAGAAGCTGTTCTAAAAAAGAGTACATGAGGATTTTGAGCCGCCGCGCAACGCAGCTCAGGCAAGCACAGCAGTTTTTATGAAGCTTCTAAGGGTCGCCGTCGCTTGTGCAACGATGCCTGTTAAGTTAAGTCTAGATGACATGCCGCGTTGCGGCAGGGCAAGCGGGTCAGTAACATCGAGGACAAGTCCCGACAGGGATCTATTAGAGAGAGGGCAAGGGATGTTTCAAGGCAGCATCGTCGCTTTGGTGACACCGATGGAGCTCGACGGCGCGGTGGACAAGTCGAGCCTCGATCGCCTCATCGATTGGCATATCGAATCGGGAACCGAGGCCATCGTCGCGGTGGGCACTACCGGTGAATCGGCCACGCTGACCACGTCGGAGCACTGTGATGTCATCGCACACGTGGTGGAACGGGTCGATCACCGCATCCCGGTGATCGCCGGCACCGGTGCGAATGCCACGGGCGAAGCGATCGAGTTGACCCGCTGTGCTCAGGAGGCGGGCGCCGATGCTTGTCTATTGGTGGCTCCTTACTACAACAAGCCGACCCAGGAAGGGCTGTACCGGCATTACAAGGCGGTGGCTGAGGCGGTGCCCATCGCGCAGATTCTCTACAATGTGCCTGGCCGCACCGCCTGCGATATCCTTCCCGAGACCGTGGCGCGCCTGGCGGAAATTCCCAATATCGTGGGCATCAAGGAGGCGAGCGATCTATCCCGGGTACAGACCCTCCTCGAGCGAGTGGACGCCTCGTTTGCCGTCTACAGCGGCGATGACAGCATGGCCATGGAGGCCCTGTTGGCGGGTGCCCGCGGGGTTATATCGGTGACCGCCAACGTCGCCCCTCAGCTCATGCATGAGATGTGTGCCCGAGCGCTGCGCGGTGATCGGGCGGGGGCGACGGCACTCAACGAGCGTCTCATGCCCCTGCATGAAGTTCTGTTCGTGGAATCGAACCCGATCCCGGTCAAGTGGGCGCTGCACACGATGGGCCTCATCCCGCCGGGTATCCGGCTACCGTTGACACCCCTCGCGGAGCCCCATCGACCGCGGGTCAGGGCTGTGCTGCAGGCCACGGGGTTGCTGACGAATTAATCTAAGGCGCGGGACATTCGGCATGGCGAAGGCCACTCGTAACATAATCATCAGTCTCCTCATCCTCGGCCTAGCAGGGTGTGGCGGCAGCCCCGAGCGGGGCGAGCGAGAGAGTTTCTACGGTCGGGAGGCGGAATACCGGGCGAGCCGCAGCCTACCGCCCCTGGAGGTTCCTCCCGATCTGGTGCGCCCCGCCGACGACGCGGCGATGGGGTTGCCGGAAGTGGCCGAAGCGGAGGGTACCGCCACTTACTCCGAGTATGCGGGCGCGAGCGCCGCCCCAGCGCACGAGCCGATGCCAACTCCCGGGGTTTTACCGCCGGTGTCCGGTGCGTGGGTGGAGCGAAGCGGCGCCCAACGCTGGCTGGTGGTGGATGCATCCCCGTCGGAGGTGTGGCCCAAGCTGCGGGAATTCTGGATCGAAAATGGGCTCACCATTGAGCGCGAGGATCCAGCCATCGGCATCATGGAGACCCAGTGGGCCGAGAATCGGGCCAACATCGGCGAGGGAGGCATTCGCCGTTTGATCGAGAAGGTCACACCCTCGGTGTATTCATCGGCCTATCGAGACAAGTTCCGCGCGCGCCTGGAGCCGGGTCTGGAAGCCGGCAGCACGGAGCTCTATGTTTCCCATCGTGGTGTCGAAGAGGTGAGTCAAGGGGAGCGTTTCGTGTGGCAGCTGCGACCCTCTGATCCGGACCTGGAAGCTGAGATGCTGTATCGGCTGTTGGTCTATTTCGGCACTAAGCCCCAGCGGGCGCAGCAGCTGATGGACGCCGCGGCCCAATCGCCACCGCAGGCGAGGTTGGCCCGTGACGCGAAGGGGCCGATGCTCGAACTCGAGGACGATTTTGCCCGCGGCTGGCAGCGCACCGGGTTGGCCCTGGACCGTGTAGGGTTCACGGTGACGGACCGGGATCGTTCCCGCGGCCTCTACTATGTGCGCTACGCGGATGCGGTGGCGGAGGCCCAGGAGAAAGGATTGCTGACGAGGCTCAAGTTCTGGGGCGAGGACGATGACGCGCGCCGGGAGGCCGACTACCGGGTAAGTTTGCAGGCGACCGAGGGTGAACCGCTGGCGCTCATGGTGCTGGACGGGAAGGGGAACCGGGAAACGAGTCCGACGGCCGAGCGGATGCTGAAGCTTCTCTATGAACAGTTGAAGTGAGAGGTTGTGAAAAAACCTGCTACACGACCCGATAGCGGCGTTGGGCGGGGCTCCGTCCGCTCTCGTCTATTGGCCTGATATCTCGCGCGGTTGTTTCGCAACCTCTGGGAGCTCGC
>CAZUZO010000035.1:0-24478 GCA_964624765.1 uncultured Thiotrichales bacterium | reverse complement strand
GATACGCTGGCGTTTTCGCTGTTGGCGCGGAGTGAGGACGTTCTTGCGGCCTTGATACGGGTTGGCGCCGCTCTTGAGCTCGAGGCGCAGGGGTGTGCCTTGGAGCTGAAAGCCCTCGCGGAAGCAGCGCATCAGATAGCGTCGGTAGGCGTCGGGAACGGCGCCGGTTTGATTGCCGTGGATGACGATAGTCGGTGGGTTGCGTCCCCCCTGATGGGCGAAGCGCAGTTTGATGCGCCGGCCGTGTATCAAGGGTGGAGGGTGGTGGGCTACGGCCTCCGTGAGCACCCGCGTGAGCAAGGGGGTTGGCAGCTTGCAGTTCGCCGCGGCCCAGGCGGAGGCGACCGACGCAAACAGTTCTCCGACCCCCGAGCCATGCAACGCGGAAACGAAATGCACCGGCGCGAAATCGATGAAGCGCAGCTTTCGCTCCAGACCCTCGCGTACGGCGCGGCGTTGCGCCGGCGCCAGGCCGTCCCATTTGTTGGCGCCGATCACCAAGGCTCGCCCGGCGTCGAGGATGAAACCCAACAGGTGGGCGTCTTGGTCGGATACACCCTGTTGTGCGTCGATCAAGAGGATCACCACGTTGGCTGCCTCGATAGCCTGCAGGGATTTGACGACACTAAACTTCTCGATCGTGTCCGTGATCCGGGATCGACGCCGTATGCCGGCGGTGTCGATGAGTTGATAGGGTTGGTGGGCGTGCTGAAACGGTATGTAGATGCTGTCGCGGGTGGTGCCGGCACGGGGGTGCGCCAGCACTCGGTCTTCCCCCAGGAGGCGATTGACCAGCGTGGACTTACCGACATTGGGCCGCCCGACGATGGCCACCTTGACGCCGTCCGCTTCCTGATTCGTTGCCTCGTTAGGAGCCGCCGAGGGCAGGGAAGCCAGTACGGATCGCATGAGGGCCTGGACCCCACGACCGTGGACGGCGGCGACGGGCCAGGGATCTCCGAGGCCCAAGGCGTGAAATTCGTGGACCACCACCATCGGGTCCAGACCGTCGATCTTGTTGACGGTCAGTCGCAGGGGCTTGCCGAAACGGCGTAGATCCGCTGCGATCTCGGCATCCGAAGTGGTCAATCCCTGGCGGGCATCGACCACGAACAAGGTCAAGTCGGACTCCTGTACGGCCCGTAGCGCCTGCGCCCGTGTCAGTTGCAGCATCTCATCCCGGTCCACGCTGAGCCCCCCGGTATCCACCACCAGGTAGGGGCGATCGCCTATCTTTCCGTGGCCGTACTGGCGATCCCGGGTGAGGCCGGGTTGATCGGCAACGAGGGCATTTCGCGAACGGGTGAGACAGTTGAACAAGGTGGACTTGCCCACATTCGGGCGCCCAATGATGGCGATCACAGGCAGCATGGCAGGGGTTAGCCGATCGTTTCTGAACAGGATAGGGGGCGACTCCTAGCCCTTGTCACCGGTGTCCCTCGGGGGTCAATGGAGGAGGGTGGCTGGGTATTGGGGCCGAGTCTCGGTCGCGCTCCTTGGCTTACCCAACTCATGCTAGCCACTAGCCGCCCATCTGCAATGCAGCGAGTTTTCCTCCCTGGCCGTACACGTATAGGGTGTCGATGCCGAGGAGAGGCGGGGCGGTGATGCCTTTGCTGTCTACCCGCGTGCGGGCGACGAGTTTTCCGTCGGTGCGCTGAAGCCAGTGCACGTAACCTTCGAAGTCGCCTACCACGACGTAATCGAGAAAACTCACGGGCGCCGTGAGGCGGCGTCCCTGCAGGGCATCTTGGCGCCACACCGACGCGTGGCTATGACGATCGAAGGCCCAGATATGGCTGCGTTCGTCGGTGACATAGAGCCGTTGCCCATCGGCTCCCAACCCTGCATAGGAGGACAGATCGCGACGCCAGAGCAGGTCGCCGGAAAAGCGATCGACAGCCGCGACCGCGCCCTGGAAAGACGCGACGTATAGGATGTCATCGACCACGATGGGCTGAGCGTCAAGGTCCACCATTCGCTCCAGCTCGGAGCGTCCCCGGGGCACGGAGATCGGCGTTTCCCAGATAGGTTGTCCGTCGGTGAGGGAAATTGCGGCGAGCCGACCACTGTCCAGACCGACGATGGCAGCGTTGGCAACCACTAAGGGGGAACTGGTGCCGCGCAGGGTCAAGGCCGGGACCGGGCGCTCGTAGACCCATAGCTGAGCACCCGTCAAGGAGTCCAAGGCAAAAAGCTTACCGTCCACGGTGCGCACGATGGTCTTTCCATCTGCCGCGCTGGGAACTGACAGAACCTCACTGGACACCGCGGCTTGCCAGGCTAGCGTCCCATCCTCGACCGACAGGGCGAGCACCTGTCCGTCGAGACCTCCCACCAACGCGTGTCCATCTCCGAGCCCAATGCCTGCAGAAATGGGGGCTCGGGTTCGGGTCTTCCAAAGGGTCTTACCGGTTTTCGCTGAGAGTGCTTGCACCTGGCCCTTGTGGTCGCTGACGAAGATGCGCTCACCGTCGGTAGCCGGTGTTAGCATGATGTGTTGCTTTCCGACGCCGGCCCCGGCATCTCGATTCCATAGCGTCTTGATGGGACGGGCGTTCTCTAGGCGTGGCAGTGGGGCGGGCGATAGCGTGTTGTCTTCCCTCGAGATCAGGTTGGAAAGGGTACCGCAGCCGCTGGTCATCACCCCCGCCAGCGCCACCAGCGTCATGGCCCTGGCTAGGGTTGTGAGCATCATGATGGTGACTCCTGCGCAGGCCCATCATCTGGCGGGTCGGCGCTGGGCGCCTGCGCGGATGGGTAACGTAATGTGCCGAGGTCGTCGAGCTTCATCTGCACACGATCGCGATTGCTACCGAAGGGAGGCAGGCCGGCCAGGGCTTTCTCATAGGCCACGCGGGCATTCTGGCGATCACCTTGCGCGGCTCGGATATCTCCCTTGACCTCTTCATAGGCAGCCATGAAGCCGCCGGGATCGATACCGTCTAGCAAGGCTAGCGCTTCTCCATAGGCCTGCTCGTGCAGCAGCAAGCGGGCCAGCCGCAAACGGGCGATCCGCGCCGTCTGCAAACCGTCAGCATGCTGCTCGATGGCCCAGCGCAGGTGAGTCTTGGCCAGCTCTGCATTGCTCGCCTGGAATGCCGCCTCCGCTAGAACGAGGGTAGCAAGTCCAGCGTAGCCGCTGTTTGGGAAGTCCTCGACCAATCGGCGTCCGTGGTGCTCGGTCTGGGCATAATCCTGCGCCTCCAACAGGGCCATCAGTTGGTCGTAACGCTGGGATGCCTGTTCGGCCTGCATGGCCGTGTAACTACGCCAATAGCTCCAGCCGACGACCCCGGCAATCCCTAACGCGAGGCCTGCCAAGACTGCCCGGCCGTTGGCTTTCCACCAGCGCTTTAACGTCTCTAGTTGTTCTGTATCTGAGTCGTAACTGCTCACCGACCACCTCGCCCTGGCACCCTGCGTCCTCAGAAGTTGTCAATAAACCGATTGCGCCTGCCGATTGCCGCGCTGGGCGGTGCTCGTTCCTCGCCTATCGACCGGATAGGTCTCGTCGCTGCGCTCCGTCCGTCTGCCTGCCTCGCTCGCGGTCCGGTCGCCAGGGGGCTCTGCACAGTTTTTCAGGTTGCACTAAAGAGCCTGTCCTGCAAATGACGCGCTAATTCGGCTTGCGAAAACAAGTACTGCGGTGCAGGGTGACGCAGATCCTTGATCGAAACTTCATTCGTTTGGGCCTCGGACTCCCCCAAGATCAGGGCCAGGCGTGCACCGCTACGGTCAGCACGGCGAAGCTTACCCTTAAAGCTTCCCTCGTCGGCGTCCACCAGGAGGCGAAGGTGCAGCAGCCGTTCCCGCAGGGTTTCCGCAAGAATCGCGGCGGGCCGCATGGCAGCTTTGCCTACGGCCACAAGATAAGCGTGGGGACGACGATCGTGAACCTCAAATGTAGCCGCTTTCAGGAGGGCGATCAAACGATCCAAGCCGACGGCAAAACCTATCGCCGGTGTGGATGCCCCGCCGATCTGAGCCACTAAGCCGTCGTAGCGCCCGCCGGCGCAGATCGTGCCTTGGGAACCCAGACGATCGGTGACCCACTCGAATACGGTCTTGGTGTAGTAATCAAGGCCGCGCACCAAGCGCGGGTTGATGCGAAAGGCGATCCCGGCACTCTCGAGGATGGCTGTTAACTCTTGGAAGTGGAGCGCCGATTCGTCATCGAGATGATCGAGAAGACTGGGCGCTGCTCTGATGAGCGGCTGCATTTCCGGGGTCTTGCTGTCCAGGATGCGTAACGGATTGGTGGTGAGGCGTCGGCGGCTATCCTCATCCAAATCGTCGTGGTGGGCGCTGAAATATTCCACCAGTTGCTGGCGGTAGGCGGCTCTCGACTCCACAGAGCCGAGGGAGTTCAGCTCCAGAGTGATTTCCTCATGCAGCCCCAATCTGCGCCACAGGCGGGCACCCATGAAGACCTGTTCGGCGTCTATCACGGGGCCTGCCATGCCGAACGCTTCGACCCCGACTTGATAGAACTGCCGATGCCGACCCTTTTGGGGACGCTCATGGCGGAACATCGGCCCCATATACCACAAGCGCTGCGGGGCTCCTCGTAGAAGGCTGTGCTCGATGGCGGCGCGGACACAGCCTACGGTGCCCTCTGGACGCAGCGTCAGGCTGGTGAGGTTGCGGTCGGCGAAGGTATACATCTCCTTTTCCACGATATCGGTAACTTCACCGATGGAACGGGAAAAGAGCTCGGTCTGTTCGATCAGCGGCAACCGAATCTCTTGGTAGCCATAGCCCGCTACTAGGCTACCGAGGATGTCCTCCAGTTGTCGCCATAGGGCGGTGTCAGCGGGAAGGATATCTCCCATGCCTCGCACGGCTTGAATGAGTTTGGTCAATGGCGGACTCTAGTTTGCCTCATCCCGCACGGGGGGAAGTGAGGTGGGTGTGGATTCGGCTGAGAATGGACCAGGGGTGCGGTCCGGCTGCGGGGCGGGCGTGGTCGGAACGCCACCGCTCTGGTCCGAGGGGCCGGGTTGCGCCGGTTGGCCCAGGGTGAAGCGGGCGAGCCCTTGGGGGTGGATGAAGGATTCATGGTCAAAGGGTTCACCGTTATGCTCGATTGCCACGCCTTTGGCATCTCCTAGCAGCACTCGAAACGGTGCCGAGCCCGTGATCGCCACCGCTTCGCCTGCTTTCACGAGACTATAATAAAGCCGCGTGCCGTGGCCATCATAGACTTCCACCCAGGAATCACGCGCGAACCGCATAGCGAGTCGATCCGGCGTTGTGGAGTCGGGATTCGGTACGACGTTTTCTTCAACGGTTGGAAAGGATGCCTCAGGGGTGGGAGGCTTCATTATCCTGGCTGGGCTGGCTGACGCTAGGGGGGTCGAGGAGGGTTTCGTTTCGTGCCGCTCCGGAGTGGGCGACGCGGTGGTGGGTTTGCTTGCGGGAGCGGGTTTCGTCAGCGTGGGAGGTAGGGAAGGTTCCTCAGTTTGCTCGGGGGCGGAGTCGATGCCGGTGGGCAGGGGTGGGCTGCTTGGGACCGTTGGCTTTGCAAAGGGCGGTGCGATGTCGGTGCTCGCTAGCGGCGCTGCTGCGGCCTGCGGCGGTACAAGGCTTGCCTCGTTGAGGAATGTCTTGTCGGAGAGGGGGCGCTGCGCTGCATCCAACGAAGTCACATGGGGAGTCTGTGCAGCCGTTGAATGCTGGTCGTAGACCTGCACCATGAGCAAGACGAAAGCGCCGAGGAGCCCACCTAAGGTCGCGATGCGCAGGGGCACGCGGCTTGTTGCCGTCGGCGAGGAGTCTCGCGCGATGCCCGCCTTTAGGGATGGGGCTTGTAGGCCGCAGCGGTTGAAGTTTTCGATCAGGGGTTGCGGTGAGATACCTAGGAAAGCAGCATAGTTTCTCAGATAGCCCCGTACGAAGGCAGGAGCCGGCAGGCGCCGGTAGTCTTCTTCCTCAAGGTCTCTGATGGTGGCAACATCGAGGCGCAGTTGCTGAGCGACGTCCTGTTGGCTAAGGCCAGCCCGGATTCGTGCTTCGCGCAGCGCTTGCCCGTGGCCGCAGGCGGTGTCCGGCGCATCGGGGTGAATGCTGTTTTCTGTCGGCCAGCGGGTCATGGTGAGCTTGGCCGCTGGTTTGACTCTGACTCGAGCAGCCATCGGGTCTCATTGGAATCAGGAAAATTGTTCTTGAGGAACATGGCGTAGCTGGCGGCGGTGTCTCGATCACCCAGTAGGCGCTCGATTTGAACGCCGATCCATAATGACTCGGGGGTTTGGCGTTCTAGAGCAAGGTAGCGTTGCAGGTAAGCACGTGCCACGCGGGGTTGGCCATGTTGCAGTGACAGGGAGGCCATCCTCAGTAAGGCGACCGGCATCTGAGGGTTGATCTGCAGCGCACGGCGCAGATAATCCTCTGCTTTGGCTGGGTCAGCGCTGGTAAGGCAGAGCCCGGCGTTGGTGTAAGCGATCTCCGGTGATCGGTAGAGAGGATTCGCCACCGCCTTGAGGAACTCCGCTTCAGCCTCTGCCGGTCGTCCGTGGGCACAGAGAAAGCGCCCAAAGTTGTTGCGGGACGCGGAATCGGAGGGACTGGCCGCAATGGCGCGGCGGTAATGGGCTTCGGCTTCCTCGGGCTTACCCAATTGCTCATGCAAGAGCGCCATGGCGTTGTGGGCAGCTGCATAGTTGGGCTCGACCTCCAACGCCCGGTTCAAGCGTTTCCATGCCGTCTCATAGCGCCCTTCGCGCAAATACCCCAAGCCGAGCTGCGTATGCAGTTCGGCCAAGCGATCCACCTTTTGCTGTGGTACAGGCTGGTCGTCGGTTGTGGTCGTCGCGCATCCAAACACGGCAAGACTGGTCACGACGAGCGCCACGATGACGAAGCGGCCATCGAGGGCGGGTAGGCCAACACCTGAGAGTTTGGGGAAAAACCGTCGCGAGCGGCTCGAGAGCCCGCTGGATGGCGCGAAGCCGCGAGACCTGACGGGTAGATAGGCGAGAAGCGAGCACCGCCCAACGCCGCTATCGGGTCGTGTAGCAGGTTTCTTCACAACGTCTGAGTGCAAGGAGACGCTCCTTTTTGCAAGACCGACTGAGCAGAATGTCCCTATCCTGCCAGGGAGATGGCGGGCCAAGGTCTGGCGTCTTGCTCTTGTAAAGGCTGTTGCGGAGCCCTATTCGTTGGTTGTCGATGACGGCGCCCGGAGCGCTGCTGAACTTGGCCTGCGAGCTGACCGCAAGCGGCGGTAATGTCCTCGCCCCGGGTCTTGCGGGTGATGGTCATGAGCCCTTCGTCCAACAGGATATGGCGGAAATGATCGACAGTATCGGGCTCCGAGCGTCGATAGCCGCTATCGGGGAAGGGGTTAAAGGGGATTAAATTGACCTTGGACGGCAGGTCATGCAATAGCCGCGCAAGGCGATGGGCATGGACTGGTTGGTCATTAACCCCCTCGAGCAGCACGTACTCGAAGGTGATCTGGCGCTTCGGGTTCAGTCTCGCGTATCGCCGGCAAGCAGCGAGAAGGGTTGCGATGGGGTACTTGCGATTGAGGGGGACGAGCTCGCTTCGCAACGTGTCGTCGGGCGCATGCAGCGATACCGCTAGGCTGACCGGGCAGGTCTTGCCCAGCTCATCGATTTGGGGCACGACGCCGGCGGTACTAAGGGTAATCCGGCGCCGCGAAAGCCCATAGGCGTTGTCATCCATCAACAGCTGAAGGGCTGAGACGACGTTGTCGAAATTGAGCAGAGGCTCACCCATGCCCATGAATACGACGTTGGTCACTGGACGTTCGCCACTCGAGAGGGGCTGGAGCATCGATCGGGCCAGCAAAACCTGCCCAATGATCTCGGCGGCTGTGAGGTTGCGATTGAATCCCTGGGCACCGGTGGCACAAAAGGAACAACGTAAAGCACACCCCACCTGCGACGAGATGCACAGGGTGCCGCGCCCATCCTCCGGGATGAACACCATTTCGATACAGTTAGCTGCGTCAACCCGTAGTGTCCAGCGCCGAGTGCCATCGACGGATGTATGACAACCCACTACCTCTGGCAGTCTGAGGTTTGCGTGCGCCTTGAGATGTGACCTGAGCTTCTTGCTGAGGTTGGTCATGCTGTCGAAGTCAAGCACGCCGCGCTGATGCACCCAGCGCATGAGTTGGATGGCGTGAAAAGGCTTCTCGCCGAGCTCGGCCATCAGCGCTCCCAGGCGCTGCCGGGGCAGCCCTAGCAGGTTGTCACATGCCATGTCCACCAGAGGCTATCTTGTACGCGGGCAGATCTCGCCCTCTGGGAAGAAAAAACTGATCTCGCGTTTGGCGGTTTCCGGTCCATCGGAACCGTGCACGGCGTTCTCATCGATGGTGGTAGCAAAGTCAGCACGGATCGTGCCAGGAGCGGCCTTTGCTGGATTGGTGTCGCCCATCAGCTCGCGATTCCTCGCGATCGCATTTTCACCCTCGAGCACCTGCACGACCACGGGGCCGCTCGTCATGAAGTCGACGAGTTCTCCATAAAACGGGCGTTCCTTATGGACATCGTAGAAGCTCTCAGCTTGTTGACGGGTCAGGTGTAGCATCTTAGCGGCGATGATTTGCAGCCCGCCCTTCTCAAAGCGGGAATAGATGTCGCCGATAACGTTTTTCGCGACCGCGTCAGGTTTTATGATCGAAAGCGTGCGTTCGATGGCCATTTTTTGTTGTCTCCATTGCCCGTGGGTAAAGAGCCTATTATATGCGCCGGCTCCGGCAGAAGGAACCGAACTTAGCCGAGGCTTGCCAGGGGGCTATTCGAGTTGCCTCTCGGTCATGGCGGCACCCCCGCGCCGCGCCGCGAGGGCACCAAAGGGACGCCTTGAGCGGTCTGCTAGCGCTACCTGCAGGGGGATTATTCGGTGCCAAAAGGGAACTCGGACCGGTATTTTGGCACCGGCTTGGAGCTTGACGTGGTCAAACGCCGAAGCTTTCGCCGCATCCACACTGGGACTTTTGCCGAGGATTGTGAAAGCGAAAGCTTGCCGACATCGGGTCTCCGGAGAAGTCGATCTCGGTGCCATCTACGAACGGCAGACTGTCGCGGTTGACCACGATCTTGACATCCTGGCTTTCATAAACTTCATCGTCGGGTTCAATGGATCGGGCTAGATCCACGACATAGGCCATACCCGAGCACCCGGTGCGCTTCACGCCAAAGCGAAGACCGATACTCGTGTCACTCTCGCTGATAAATCGCTTGACCTGCCGAGCGGCGTTGACAGTCAACGTGATCGCCATTGGTTCCTCCGTACACGTCATAACACTTATCACACTCGTGCTTACCCAGCATCGAGCAACCTCAGTCTTGCATTCGAAGGCCAGCACCGGGAACGGTCAGGTACCGGTCTTGATGATGGTGGGCTTGATGGCTGCCGACACCTGATGTCCTTCATGGCCTTGGGCCTGACGGCATGCCACCTCCTTCACCCGCCTGCGGGCGACCAGCTGAGCGAGGTCGATTCCGCTTAGAAATTCATAGATCTGCTGACTGAGATCAGTCCACAGATCGTGCGTCAGGCATCGCTCTTCACCTTGACAATTTTCCTTGCCTCCACAGCGGGTGGCATCCACCGACTCATCGACGGCGCGGATGACATCTGCCACGGCGATGGCGGCTACTCCGCGGCCTAACCGATATCCGCCCCCGGGACCCCGCGTACTGCGCACCAATCCCTGTTTTCGCAATTGCGCGAACAATTGTTCCAGATAGGACAGGGAAATCCCTTGACGCCTGGCGATATCGGCCAGTGCTACCGGCCCTTGGTCGTGATGAATAGCCAGATCCAACATTGCCGTGACGGCATATCGGCCTTTGGTTGTCAGACGCATGGTCTCGTTTCGCTAGCTTACTTTGTTACCCCCCTACAGGCTGGCATATCTCAGTATTTACGTCAACTATAGCGCTCCTAAGACATTCGTGGTAGCGATCCCAGCCAATGTTCAAGTCGGCAGGTCTGGTTAGTCCACAAATCAGGTAGGTGCGCTATATTTAGCGCCGTTGGTGACCTGTTGTTCGGCCTTGGTGGAAGGCAGGTTGGGGTCGATCTGGCAAGGCTTTAGATCGGGCAGGGTTAAGGTCTCGACCTGGCCTCCGAGAAGGTTGATGGCTTCGCACATCCGTTCCATCTTCGTGTCCATGGCATGGATGTGATCCAGCATGCGATTGATAGCATCCGCGATGGGGTCGGATAGCCCTTGGGTGAGACCATAGGCGTCAAAACCGATCTTCTCTGCCATCGCCTGCCGATCGCGCTGGGTTTCGTCACCCTTAGGAACCACGTGACCGGGAATGCCCACCACCGTGCAGCCTGCGGGGACGTCGCGAACCGCTACCGCATTGGAGCCGATGCGGGCACCTTCCCCCACTGTGATGGGACCGAGCACCTTCGCTCCCGCCCCGATTACCACATTGTTGCACAGGGTGGGATGCCGCTTTCCCTTGCCCCAACTCGTGCCACCGAGGGTCACTCCATGGTAGATGGTACAGTCGTCACCGATGAGAGCGGTTTCGCCGATGACGACCCCCATGCCGTGGTCGATAAAGAAGCGTCGCCCGATGGTGGCCGCCGGATGAATCTCGATGCCGGTTAGCCAGCGGTTGAACATGGCAACAAAGCGTGCAAACCATTTGAGTCGCCAGTGCCACAACCGGTGACTCGCGCGGTGCAAGATGACCGCATGCAGGCCGGGATAGGTGGTCAGTACCTCGAAAGTGTTTCGGGCCGCGGGATCCCGCTCAAAGATGCAACGAATGTCTTCACGCAGGGCTCTGAGCATCAGGTTGGTCTAACCTCGTCGGTGAGTGGCAAGTCGAGTTGCCCGCAGAGATTCAGCCGAGCAGAACACATTTGGCGTGCTGCATTTTCAAGCGCAGCTGCTCAAGTTGCCCCACCGTTTGCGGCTGTTGCGAATGGGAATTGCTGGCGAAGGAATCGCAAAGTATCTTCGCTGACCCGCAGGGTGGTGAGTTCCGGTGCCGAAATCCAGCGTGCTTCGAGGGCGTCGCTGTTGGCCTTCGGTTCTCCTGCTAAGTAGTGTCCCAATAGGTCGACGATGACGTAATGATATCGGACCTGGCCGTCGCTATCACGGTCGATGTGTTCGAAGGTGTAAATGGGTTTGCCGGCGCGAATCGTGATACTGGTTTCCTCGCGAAGCTCCCGCTCGGCAGCGCTTTGGAGTGTTTCGCCGAGCTGCACGGCGCCGCCGGGGATAGCCCATAATCCCGCGTTGGGCGGCTGCCGGCGGCGCACCAGCAATACCTTGCCTTGCCAAATGACCAGCGCTCCGACGGCGGTTACGGGGCGGATCGGATACATGACCCCACCTTCGCCCACGGCCTTGCTCATCGCGTGCGCAGGTACCGACTCGGAAAGGGCCGGCAGGAGGCTGCACACACCGTACTCGGTGGGCAAGCGACAGTCCCTTCACAGCTCACGGCAATCCGTCCAGTTGGGCCTGTTGCGCCTCGAGTTTAGCGATGGCCCCCCGCAGCTCCTCGACCTTGGTGCGCTCCTTGGCCACCACCGCGGCCGGTGCTTTTTCGATGAAGCTGGCTGTGGCGAGCTTACCCTCGGCTCGCCGAAGTTCTTGCCGCCGTTGCTCGATGACGCGCACCAGCCGTTTGCTCTCGGCCTGGCGATCGATTAGCCCCGACAGCGGCAGGAACAACTCGAGGGCGCCTAGCAGGGCGGTGGCCGATTCGGGTGCGGGTGCTGTTTGGTCCAGCCACAGCATGGATTCGATGCGGGCTAGCGGCCTCAAGTAGCGAACGTGATCCGCGACCCGAACGCGGTCGCGGGCCGATCCACGACGGAGCAGAACAGGCACCGGCTTGCTGGGGGCGATCCCGATCTCACCGCGCACATGTCGGATAGCGAGAACGAAATCCTTGACCCAATCGATCTCTTGGACTGCACTCGGGTCGATATAGGTGGCTTGCACGGTCGGATAGGGCGCTAGCATGATGGTCTCTCCGGGGCGACCCGCCAAAGGTGCCACCCGTTGCCAGATCTCTTCGGTGATGAAAGGCATAAAAGGGTGGCTGAGTCGCAGGCTGGTTTCCAGGACTTCCAGCAGCGTGCGCCGCGTGGCACGCTGTTCCGCGTCGTCGGTACCTGGCATTTGCAGGGTGGGTTTAGCGAGTTCTAAGTACCAGTCGCAGAACTCATTCCAGATAAACTCATAGAGGGTTTGAGCGGCCTGATCGAACCGGTACTGATCCACTGCGCCGCGAACCTGTTCGATGGTGCGTTGTAGTAAGGAAAGGATCCATCGATCGATGAGGCTGCGCGCCAGGTTGCCATCGGTCTGGCCACAGTCCTGACCTTCCGTATGCATCAGCACGAAGCGCGCTGCATTCCACAGCTTGTTACAGAAATTGCGGTAGCCTTCGATGCGCCCCAGGTCGAAGCGAATATCGCGACCGGTCGTGGCTAACGAGCAGAAGGTGTAACGCAGCGCGTCGGTGCCAAAAGCGGGGATACCGTTGGGAAACTGTTTGCGGGTTGCCGCTTCAATGGCCGGGGCGAGCTGCGGCTGCATGAGCCCTGTGGTGCGTTTGGCAACCAGGTTTTCCAGCTCGATGCCGTCCATCAGATCCAAGGGATCGAGGATATTCCCCTTGGACTTGGACATTTTCTGTCCATCGGCATCGCGCACCAGACCGTGCACGTAGACCTCTCGGAAGGGCACGTCACCGGCGAATTTCAAGCCCATCATGATCATCCGGGCGACCCAAAAGAAAATAATGTCAAACCCGGTGACCAGCACACTGGTGGGATAGAAGCGGGCCAGGCGTTGCGTTGGCTTGGGCCATCCTAGGGTTGAGAATGGCCACAGCGCCGAAGAGAACCAGGTGTCTAGCACATCGGGATCCTGCCGCAGGGCGATGGTTGCCGGCAGCTCGTAGTGCTGCCGAACCGCCTGCTCGCTGCGTCCCACATAGACGTTGCCCGCCTCGTCATACCAGGCAGGTATGCGGTGTCCCCACCAGATCTGGCGACTGATGCACCAGTCCTGAATATTGCGCATCCATTCGAAATAGGTCTTGGTCCAGGTGACGGGCACGAAGCGGATGCGCCCTGCTTCTACCGCTTGGATAGCGGCCTCGGCCAGCGGTCCAACGCGCACGAACCACTGGTCGGTGAGATAGGGTTCGATGACGGCATGCGATCGGTCGCCTCGGGGAACGGGCAGGCGGTGCGGTTGTATGTGGTCCACCAGTCCGAGCTTCTCCAGGTCGGCGACGATGCGTTGCCGCGCTTCGTAGCGATCCAATCCTTGATAGGCCTTGGGGGCTTGAGAACCGATCCGCGCATCGACCGTAAAAACGTTTAGCAAAGGGAGATCATGGCGTGCCCCGACGGCGTAGTCGTTGAAATCGTGGGCCGGGGTGATCTTGACACAGCCACTACCGAAGGCCGGATCCACGTACTCATCGGCGATGATCGGTAGACGCCGTCCGGTGAGGGGTAACTCCACCTGCTTCCCCACCAGTGCTCGGTAACGCTCGTCTGCAGGGTGCACGGCGACCGCCGCATCGCCCAGCATGGTTTCTGGGCGTGTGGTGGCGACCACCAAATAGCCCTGACCATCTACCAAGGGATAACGCAGATGCCACAGATAACCATCCTCCTCGGTTGCTTCGACCTCCAGGTCGGAGACCGCAGTGTGCAGTACCGGATCCCAGTTCACCAGCCGCTGGCCTCGGTAAATGAGCCCTTCGCGGTAAAGGCGGACGAAGGTTTCCAACACGGCCTCCGACAAGCCTTCATCCATGGTAAAGCGTTCCGTTTGCCAGTCCAGCGATGCCCCCATACGACGCAGCTGACGGGTGATGGTGTCGCCAGACTCGCTCTTCCACTGCCAAATGCGCACTATGAACGCGTCGCGGCCGATGTCGTGTCGTGTCAACCCTTCGGCATTCAGTTGCCGCTCGACCACCATCTGAGTGGCTATGCCGGCGTGATCGGTGCCGGCTTGCCACAGGGTTTCTTCACCGAGCATGCGGTGATAGCGGATCAGCACATCCATGATCGTGTGCTGAAAGGCATGTCCCATGTGCAGGCTGCCGGTGACATTGGGCGGTGGGATCATGATGCAATACGCTGCGGTGGCAGCGGCTCCCTGCTTCGGGCCGGCCGGGACGAAATAGCCTTTCTGTTCCCACAGCGCGTACCAGCGCTGTTCGATGGCTTGGGGATGGTAAGTCTTATCCATGATGTTATGTACAGATAGCGAATGACGCACGTGGCTCGAACCGAAGACGCCATTGTAACGGGTCTATTGCTGACACGCCTTGAATGGTGAGCAGGTGTTACCGAGCGGTGCCAGGCTAGGACTCTGAGGTGGCGAAAAAACCGGCTGCGCAGCTCGACAATGGCGATAAGTGCTCCGGCCCTGGGGGCAGCCAACCCCAGGCCGCAGGCCGTTTCTTTACGACCCCTCTGGAGGGGGAGGCGGGGCCGGTGTTGCCTTAGCGTGCGCCGATATCGCCGAATGCGGGTGAATTTGCGCCATGACGGCCTGCACGATCGCTTGGCCGGCTTGCGCCAGCGTTTCTCTGACGCTTGTTTCGATCGATTCCGCCACCTCTGGCAGAGAGTGTCCTAAGCGCTGCCCCTCGGTGCAAGAGGGGTCTTCTAATGCCAGCGACCGCGCATCGGTTGAAGCCGCTTGCACGGCCGCCGCTAACGCCGCACCGGGAATCACCACCTCAGAGAGGAGGGGAACGGTGCTGGGTGGCAGGCCATGGTCAGCACGAGGGTGTGATGTTTGGTCCGCTTCCCGGTACAAGGTATCGGCAGGCGGGGCAGCGAGTGGTGTATCGTTCATAGGTTATGGGACCGCATGGGGCAACCTTGGTCGCGGTAAAAGCGATACCGGTTTCGGGCGCTCTCGCGCTCCTTGTCATTGGTTTGGACGATCTCGGCGAGTCGAGGAAACCGTTGGAAATATACCGGCACGGTATCGCTTAAATTGATCAGGAGATCGAAGGTTCCGGCTGGCTCAGGACCGGTACCGACGAGCACCGGCAGCTCCGTGCCATTGCCATCGGTGGCGATGGCGTGGGGCACAAAGCTCTCGGCACGAAAAGTCCACAGCAGGTCATCGAGTTGTCGAGCCGCGAAATCTGAGTGCGTGTGGATGAAGACGCGATAGCCCTTCTGCCAGGCTTTTTCGGTCAGCCGGCACGCGAACCGCGCGCGTCCCAGGGGATCTGCGGCAGCGGTGAGGATGTAGAAGTCGACCTGAGTCAACGTGTCCAACATCTTGTAGGTGGCGTGGGCGTGCACATGGATGAAGCAGGATGACCCCTTTGGTCATCGTTTCAGCAGTGTGATGACCTTTGCCCTTGAGGCAGCCGACCCCTTGACGCAAGGGACGCCGTGAAGACGTCCCTGTCGGCTTGGGTCCGGCATCCCTGCCGCACACACCCTTGCCGCAAGGGGTGCGGCTGCCGAAGGCTTGGGCACCCACGGTGTGCTCAAGCAACTCTGACGAAGCGAGATGATCATGGCCGAAAAAGCCGTAGCGAGCACCGCCCAACGCCGCTATCGGCTAGCGCAGCAGGTTTTTTCACAAGCTCAGACCCGATCCAATAGATACTGAGTGAGCAAGGGCACAGGTCGACCGCTAGCCCCTTTGTTATCGCCAGTGCTCCAGGCGGTGCCAGCGATGTCGAGGTGGGCCCAGCGGTAGGCTTTGGTGAATCGGGCCAGGAAACGGGCCGCGACAATCGCTCCGCCCTCGCGGCCGCCGATGTTGGCTACGTCGGCAAAATTGCTCTTGAGTTGCTCGTCGTAGTCTTTCCAGAGAGGTAAGCGCCAAGCTTGATCGACGGCGTAGGACCCGGCTGCCAGCAAAGCCTCGGAAAGCGCTTCGTCCTCGGTGAACAGGCCCGAGGCATGTCCACCCAAAGCGATCACGCAGGCGCCCGTGAGCGTCGCAATGTCGATCACCGCCTCGGGTTTATAGCGTTCGGCGTAAGTCAGTGCGTCGCAGAGGAGCAGCCTGCCTTCGGCATCGGTATTGAGTATCTCCACCGTCTGCTTGGACAGGCTGGTGATAATATCCCCCGGCTTGGTGGCGGTACCACTTGGCAGATTCTCACAAGCGGGAACGATGCCGACCACGTTCAGCGGCAGGGACAGCTCAAGCGCGGCTTTCAGAGTGCCGAGCACGCTCGCTGCTCCGCACATGTCGAATTTCATCTCATCGAGCTTATCCGCAGGCTTGATGGATATCCCCCCCGAATCAAAGGTCACACCCTTACCCACCAACACGATCGGGCGTGCGGATTTGTTCCCGCCACGATATTCGATGACGATCAGGCGTGGCGGCTCGCGACTACCGCGGGCGACACAGAGCAAGGCGCCCATGCCAAGCTTTTTCATTTCGGCTTCTTTTAGGACCGTGACCACCACCGACTGGTCGCCTTTCTCCAGCGCGCGGGCGGCATCGGCAAGATAGCGTGGCGTGCAGATATTGGGTGGCAGGTTGCCAAGATCCTTGGCCAGCGCCATACCGTTGGCGATAGCCATCCCTTCTTGCATCGCACGTTGAGCGTGCTCTCGATCGGCTTCGGGGGGTAACCAAAGCATCACCTTGCGCAGCTTGGGTTTCTTCTTGTCGGCACGATCGGTCTTGAGCTGATCAAACTGGTAGGTGGCCTCACAGGTTTTCTGTACGATGTGTCTAACCTGCCACCGTAAG
Source organism: uncultured Thiotrichales bacterium (assembly GCA_964624765.1). Taxonomy (GTDB): domain Bacteria; phylum Pseudomonadota; class Gammaproteobacteria; order HK1; family HK1; genus JAGTVB01. Next base: position 7,740 of record CAZUZO010000035.1, on the reverse strand, counting down.
TCGCGGCCCGCAACATGTAATTCGGTGAGATAGAAGGTGGTGTCACGCGCACCTGTCTGGCGCAGGGCGGCAGTGGCGGCGGTGAGGACCTTCGCGTAGCCTCCTTCATCGAGATCAGCTTCGGTGCCGCATCCTACAACGAGTATACGCTCAGCCGGCACCCCTGGAATGCCGTGTAACAGTTGCGTCTTACCGAGCGTGCCCAGGACGTCTCCACTCTTGATGAGCTTTGACAGCGTGCCCTGGGACAGGCTATCGATGTGCGCTGCCGACGGCGGCAGCGGGGCGTCTTGGGGTACACCGACGACCACGCAGGCGGTTCGGTGAGTGTCAACTCCAGCGGTGGTAAACGTGAAATCCATGGCGGCACTTCATTGAGGGTTATGGGGCTCCATGCCGGAATGCCCCAGCTTTGCTAAGAAGCTGTTTCAAAAACTACTGCGTTTGCCTGAGCTGCGTTGCACGGTGGCTCGCAATCCTCATGTACTCCCTTGTACACTCCGGTTGTTACTCGCCCCATCCTTGGGGCTCGCCCCTTCGGGGCCAGCTTGCAGCTGTTCAAAATCGTTCCCGACGATTTTGTCGCCACCGTGCGCCTTGCTCTGCCAGCGCTCGTGACATTTTTATAACAGCTTCTAAGATCCTTGCAGTCTTGATTCTGTTGCCCGCTTTAGAGCATGCGTTGGACGTGCCGCTGGGCGCGCGGCGCCGCGACGTGGGTCGGGGTGCCGGCGAGCGGCAGCCACTCGCCATACCTTTCAAGTCTGCCTCAGCAGCGAAAGTTTAGTTCTTTGGCTACCGCGGTGCAAAAGGCATCTTAGCGGCCTCGTTATCAGGTGGGAACTTGATACTCCGACGTTACCTTGTCCGCGAAATAGCCCAGGCGTTCGGTGCTGTGCTTGTGATCCTGATCTTGATCTACGTCAGCGACCAGTTCGTCCGCTTTCTTGGAGAAGCGGCTGCCGGCCGGATTGCGGCAGAGCTGATCGCCCAATTCATCGCCCTCAAGCTCGCCACCCAAGTTGCCCTGCTTCTGCCGTTAGCGTTCTACTTGGCGACCTTGCTCGCCTTCGGTCGCTTGTACCGTGACAGTGAGATGGTGGCCATGCTGGCCAGCGGTGTCGGTCCTTTAACGCTATTGCAGACGGTGCTGGGGGTGGCTGCAGCGGTGGCGGTCATAGCGACTGTGGTGTCTCTCTACGTCGCCCCTCAGGCGGAGAGCCAATTGCACCAACTGCGGGAGCAAACCAAGGGCCAGTCGGGTGCTGCGCTGATTCATCCGGGACGGTTCAAGGAGTTCAACTACGGTGCGCAGGTATTGTACGTTCAGGAGGCTACCCATCGCAGCCAGGACGTGCGCGGCGTGTTCGCACGGCTACGGTGGGAGGCAGGCGAAGATATCGTCGTGGCCGAGAGGGCGTATCAGCATGTGGATGAAGTCACGGGCAATGCGTTCATTGTCTTGGTCAATGGCCACCGCTATCAAGGCACACCGGGGGAGGGCAACTACGTAGTGACGCGATTCGGGCGCTATGGGGTACGTATCGACCCGTCACACGAAGAGCAAGGCCATCCGAGAGTGCAAGCGCTACCCTCCCAAGCTTTGCTGGAATTTCACGATGTGAACCAGATCTTGGAACTTGCCCGTCGCTTGTCCTTACCCGTTTCGGTATTGGTGCTCGGCGCTTTGGCTGTGCCCCTGGCGCACACGACACCGCGGCGCGGGCGGTTTGCCAAACTGCTGCCCGCGACGCTGATCTACTTCATCTATTTCAACTTGCTGAGTATCGTCGAGAATCTCGTTCTCCACGGTCGGCTACCCGTGAGTATCGGTGTTTGGGTGGTGCATGGGATGGTGACCTTGGTGGCGGTCGCGTTGCTGGTGTATCGATCCTCGGCGAGTCGGTGGTTGTGGCGGGTATCGAGAAAGCTAAAGGTAGCCACGTGAGGCTGCTGGATTGGTACATCGGCCTCCATGTGCTGCGGGCCACCGGACTAGCCCTGTTCGTGCTGGTCGGCTTATTCGTGTTCGTGACGTTCGTCGATGATCTCGATAATGTCGGCAAGGGCGACTATACGATATGGCACGCCGTCACCTATGAAATACTCATCGTGCCACGACTAGCGTTCACGGCTTTTCCCGTGGCGACGCTTATCGGCAGTTTGGTCGGGCTTGGCACCCTGGCAGCTCACTCGGAACTGACGGTGTTGCGGGCTTCCGGTGTATCGCCGGCACGCATTACCTTGGCTGTGATGAAGACGGGCGTTGTGCTGATGGTAGTTGCCTTGGTGATCGGCGAGTGGGTGGCTCCAGCAGGTGAGCGCCTTGCCGAGGAGCGTCGCTCGCTGGCTATCGACCAACGCCTGTCGCTGAAAACAGGCTATGGCCTATGGATCCGAGATGGCCAACGCTTTGCCAATGTGGGTCAGGTACTGCCGGGGAATCGGATGCAAGACATTTATATCTACGACTTCGATGCCACCCGTCGGTTACGCACCGCCACCCACGCCAGTGCCGCCACCTACTCGGATGGCATGTGGATACTGGAGAATGTGAGGCAAAGCGAGTTTAGCCCGGAGGGGGTTAAGCGACATTGGTATGAGCAACTGCAATGGGAATCCTCGTTCGCGCCCGATCTGGTTGATGTGGTGATCGTCAAGCCAGAGCGTCTCTCTGCCCTGGGCCTGTACAAATACCTCGAGTATCTGAGAGCCAATGGCTTGGATACCGCTTATTACGAGTATGCGCTCTGGCAGAAATTCGCCTATCCGCTCGCCACGGGCGTGATGATCTTCCTCGCGATCCCGATCGTGCTCGGGAAGCTAGGCGCTGCAGGCATCGGGCTGCGCCTTGTCGTGGGGGTGCTTGCCGGGATTGGTTTTCACGTACTGCAACAGGTGGCGGGCCGAGCCGGCGTTGTATATGGCATCAGCCCCCTACTCAGCGCCATGGCACCGACCGTATTGTTTTTTGTTTTTGCCGTCTGGCTGATGCGCCGTGTGCGTTAAGAGTAACCCTGACGAAACCATGACCACGGCCGGATGCGGGACCGGGTTAGAAATCCGATGGGGGGACCAGCACAACGACGGTGCCCGACCAGCGATCGTGCCAGGCCAAACCCCGGCGATCCACGAGCATCCAGAGATAGCCTGCGCCCAAGGGGAGCCACGACAGTATCGCGGAACAGAAACGCACAAAGGCGAGTTGCCAAGTGACCGTTCCGCCGTCGTCACGCTGAACCCGAATTCGCCATGCCCGCATGCCCAGTGTTTGTCCACCATGGGTCCAGAACCATCCGAAGTAGAGGAAACTCACGGCTACGAGATAACCGGTATACAGAAGCTCGTTGGGCGGTATCGCGCGACCGCCCGTGAACGGCAGCAGCGCCAGGGTCGCAAAAAAGATCACCGCGAACAGCAGCAGGCCATCGTAGAAGAGTGCCGCCATCCGCCTCAGGAAGCCAGCCCTTCGGCGGTTAGAGGCCACTGGCTGGGCACTCCGTTGCCACACCGCCTAGTGGAGTCCTATGTTGCGGGGAGCCATGCAACTGGCCGTACTGCTAGGCCCTAGGTAGGGTGACCCCGGTTTGCCCCTGGTATTTTCCCGACCGGTCCTTATAGGAGATTTCACAGGCTTCGTCAGCCCCGAAGAACACCACCTGAGCGATGCCCTCGAAGGCATAGATCTTGGCTGGTAAGGTTGTGGTATTGGAGATCTCTAACGTGATGTGGCCTTCCCACTCGGGCTCAAGGGGTGTGACATTAACGATAATGCCACACCTGGCATAGGTAGACTTGCCCAGGCATATCGTTAGGATATCGCGGGGGATGCGAAAATACTCCACCGTGCGGGCTAGGGCGAATGAGTTGGGGGGAATGATGCAGACCCCTGCTCGGATATCGACGAAGCTGTTGGCATCGAACTGTTTGGGATCAACGACGGCTGAATTGATGTTAGTGAAGATCTTAAACTCGTCCGCGCAGCGAATGTCGTAGCCATAGCTCGATGTGCCGAAGGAGATGACGCTGCCCGCCTCGTTGCGGCGCACCTGATAGGGCTGAAAAGGCTCGATCAGCCCTTGGGTCCTCGCCATGTAACGGATCCACCTGTCAGATTTGATGCTCATGCTCGGCGGGAGCTGTCGATGTCAAATGTGGGATGGTTGGCATGTAACAACCAACAGTCACGGGGGACGCACCATATCTATCAGTTATTTTGGATAACGATGCTGGGAAACGCCTGGCGAAAGTCCTTACTTTGCAAGGATAGCTTGGCGGCCGCACGCCGCGCGATCTCGCGAAACAGCGTTGCTACCCGGCCTTCCGGATCTTTGACCACGGGAGGTTGCCCGGCGTCGGTATCGGCCCGGATGCTCATTTCCAGTGGTAGGCCCCCGAGGAACGGTACATTATATTGTTCTGCCATGCGCAAGCCACCACCCTCGCCGAAGATGTGCTCTTCATGCCCGCATTGGCTGCAGATGTGGATGCTCATGTTTTCCACCACGCCGAGGATCGGTATATTGACCTTCTCGAACATTTTGAGGCCTTTGCGGGCGTCGAGTAGGGCGATATCCTGGGGCGTCGTGACGATGATGGCGCCGCTGACAGGGATTTTCTGGGCCAGCGTCAACTGGGTATCGCCGGTACCCGGCGGTAGATCCACCACCAGATAATCGAGCTGCTGCCAGTTGGTGTCTTTCAGCAGCTGCTCCAGCGCCTGCGTGACCATCGGTCCTCGCCATATCATGGGTGTTTCTTCGTCGATCAGGTAACCGATGGACATGGACTGAATATGGTAGCTCACGATCGGCTCGAGGGAACGCCCATCGAGAGATTCCGGTTTAGCGTTCACTCCTAGCATGCGCGGTTGGCTAGGGCCGTAGATGTCAGCATCGAGGATACCGACGTTGGCGCCTTCGGCCGACAACGCCAGCGCTAAATTGACCGCCACCGTGGACTTGCCAACGCCCCCCTTCCCCGAGGCGACGGCGATGATGTTTTTTACGTTCTTGAACGCATCGACTCCTTGCTGCACGGCATGGGCGGCAATCTTGTACTCTACGGCGATATCGGTGTCTCGCACACCGTCGATGCTTGCGAGGCGCTTGGCGAGGGCCTGTTTGAGGTCGTTTTCGTATCCTTTGGCAGGAAACCCTAGCACCACCTTGACGGACACTTTCGAATCGGCGATATCGATGCTTTTCACGGCTTTGGCGGACACCAGATCCCGTTGCAGATAGGGATCGATGTATTCCTTTAAGGCGCTTTCAACTTGTAACTTGGAAAGATCGGACATGCAGCCCTCCTAACACAACGCTCTCTGTCTGGGCACGATTCTACCCGATATTCCAGTGCCCGTCCCGGCGCACGACATAGATTCATCTAGTCGGAGCATTACCTGGTTCTGCTGACGCATAGATGCTAAGTTATTCCGCGTTCCCCCGAATCCACTACCGAAGCCATGTCAGACGACAACCAACGACGCACCATCCTGGTGACCAGTGCCCTTCCGTATTCTAACGGCCCGATCCATATCGGGCATTTGGTCGAATACATCCAGACGGATATCTGGGTGCGCTTTCAAAGGCTACGCGGGCACCGCTGTTACTATGTCTGCGCCGATGATGCGCACGGCACGCCGGTCATGCTCAAGGCGGAGCAGGAGGGCATCTCACCTGAGTCGCTGGTGGCCCGTATGGGGGAGGAGCACCGCGCTGATTTCCGCGATTTCGCCATCAGCTTCGACAACTACCATTCCACCCACTCCGAAGAAAACCGTACCCTCGCGGAACTCATCTACCGGCGGTTGCGCGCCGATGGTCACATTGCAGTGCGCACCATCCGCCAAGCATTCGATCCGGTCAAAAATCTATTCTTGCCTGACCGCTTTATACGCGGCGAGTGTCCGCGGTGTGGTGCCAGCGACCAGTATGGGGACAGCTGCGAGGTGTGTGGTGCAACCTATAGCCCAACAGACCTTAAGAATCCCATTTCCGTGCTTTCGGGTCAGCCACCCATCGAGCGGGAGTCGGAACATTATTTCATGCGGCTGGAGGATTTTACCGAACCCTTAAGACGGTGGTTGCGATGGGGAGATTTCCCAGAGCGTTCTGCTCTCCAGTCGGCTTCATCGCCGTTGCGCAACAGACATCCCGCCGTGCAACCGGAGATCGCTCACAAGCTCGAGGAGTGGTTTCGAGCAGGGCTGCAGGATTGGGACATCTCACGAGATGCCCCTTACTTCGGGTTTGAGATCCCAGACGCCCCCGGCAAATACTTCTACGTTTGGCTGGATGCGCCTATCGGCTACATGGCGAGCTTCAAGAATCTCTGCGGCGAGCGTTCCGATCTTGATTTCGACGCCTTTTGGGGCCCTCAAAGCGAAGCCGAGCTTTACCATTTCGTCGGCAAGGACATTGCCTATTTTCACACCCTGTTTTGGCCCGCACTTCTGTACGGAAGCGGGTTTCGTGTTCCCACCGCGGTATTTTGCCATGGTTTTCTCACTGTCAACGGCGAGAAGATGTCGAAATCGCGAGGTACGTTCATCAAGGCTCGGACCTACCTTGAGCACCTTGAGCCGGAATACCTACGCTACTATTTTGCCGCCAAGCTTGGGCCAGGCATCGAAGACATCGATCTGAAACTCGATGATTTTGTCGCTCGAGTCAACGCCGACTTGGTTGGCAAGGTGGTCAACATCGCTTCTCGCTGTGCGGGCTTTATCTCGCGCAAGTTCGATGGCCACTTAGCTTCAGAGTTGCCCCAGACTGAGCTGTTTGACGACTTTGTAGCGGTGGGCGAGACGATTGCCGAACACTACGAACGGCGCGAGTTTGCCAAAGCCGCACGCGAGGTGATGGCGCTCGCCGACCGGGCCAACCAGTATATCGATCAAGCTAAACCGTGGGTCAGGATCAAGCAACCGGCTGCAGCGCCGCAGGTGCAAGCGGTTTGCACGCAGGGCTTGAACCTGTTTCGCATCCTTATCATTTATCTCAAACCCGTTTTGCCCATCCTGGCAAGCCGGGTAGAAGCGTTTTTGCGGGTGCCGAGCCTTGCTTGGAAGGATCTCAAACATCCCCTTCTCGGCCAACGCATCAACCCCTTCGAGCCGCTTGCCAGACGCGTGGAGCTCGATAGTGTTGTGGCTCTGGTGACGAGCGCAGGAGCGATGAGCGAGCCAGAAACGGCTCAGGCTGTGCCATCCCCAGCGGTTGATGAGGCGTCGGAAGTGGAACCCTTCTTACCCAGCATTGCCTACGAGGATTTTGCGAAGGTGGATCTGCGCGTGGCGCGCATCACCGCAGCCGAGTACGTGGAGGGTGCGGATAAGTTACTGCGCCTGGTGTTGGATGTTGGGGGGGCGTCGCGAACCGTTTTAGCGGGTCTTAGAACCGCATACGATCCGGAGACTTTGGTCGGGCGACTGACGGTGATGGTGGCGAATCTCGCACCGCGCAAGATGCGTTTCGGTGTCTCCGAAGGGATGTTATTGGCAGCGGGACCGGGAGGTAAAGATCTTTGGCTCCTGGGCACGGACGAGGGCGCTCAACCAGGCATGCGAGTGAGATAGGGTGGCGTTCTCGATGAGCAACCCTCAAAAGCTGTGTTAAAAATGTCGCGAGCGCCGGCAGAGCAAGGCGCACAACGGCGACAAAATCGTCCGGAACGATTTTGAACAGCATTAAGCTGGCCCCGAAGGGGCGAGCCCCAGGGATGGGGCGAGTAACCACC
>CAZUZO010000034.1:0-27082 GCA_964624765.1 uncultured Thiotrichales bacterium | reverse complement strand
GAGACATATCAGATAGATAGGCGAGGAGCGAGCACCGCCCAACGCCGCTATCGGGTTGTGTAGAAGGGTTTTTCACAACCTCTGAGAGCTAAGCGGACGGCGCGCCGCGACCGCACATCCCCGATTGAGCGGGTGTTTCACAGGCTCTGCGAGAGGTACCGACATGACTAGCGAAGCAGTGGGTGCAGTGTGGGACAAGAAGCTGTGCGACAAGAAGCTTGGAAAATGGCGCAAAGCGCATTATAGTTTTGCTTGAAATGGGTTTTAAGTTGCGCACCGTGAAAAGACACCATAAACCGCATTTGTTTGTAGGGTGTGTGAGCCTTTCGTGTCGCTCACCGGTTGGCCTGTCCCTCCTCCTGACTACCCTGCGACTGCTGCCGCTAGGCAGCAGCTAACCCTCCCTCTCATACCAATCCCGAGTCGGATGCTGACCGAGCGCAGTACATGGCAACGTGTGCTGCTGCGGGCGTTAGGCACCTGCTATCGGCCCTCCCCTAAACGGATTCTTGAATGAGTATCTTAGATACACGCTGTGTGGAGCGACAGAATGGGCGACAAGTTGATCATTTTCGATACGACGCTGCGCGATGGTGAGCAGAGTCCAGGCGCGTCGATGACTCGGAAAGAGAAATTACGCATAGCCAGAGCGCTGGAACGTCTTCGTGTCGATGTCATCGAGGCAGGCTTTCCCATTGCGAGCGACGGTGACTTCGAGGCCGTGAAAGCGGTTGCCGAGGCGGTCAAAGGTAGCACCGTATGCGGTTTGGCTCGGGCACTGGATCGGGACATCGATCTTGCGGCTGAAGCGCTGCGAGGGGCAGCCGCGGCGCGGATCCATACGTTTATTGCGACTTCCCCTATCCATATGCAGGAGAAACTGCATATGTCACCGGAGCAGGTACTGGAGGCGGCCGTACGGGCGGTTAAGCGGGCCCGTCGGTACACCGACGATGTGGAATTCTCGCCCGAGGATGCCGGGCGTTCGGACATCGAATTTTTGTGTCGAGTGCTGGAAAAGGTGATCGGAGCCGGTGCCCGTACGGTTAACATCGCCGATACCGTCGGCTATAGCCTGCCGGACCGTTTCGGTGCCCTGATCCAGGACTTGCGCGAGCGCGTTCCGAACTCGGATCAGGCGGTGTTTTCCGTGCACTGCCACAATGATCTCGGGCTGGCGGTGGCTAACTCCCTGGCCGCGGTGCTGCACGGTGCCCGGCAGGTCGAGTGCACCCTAAACGGCCTCGGGGAGCGAGCCGGGAATGCTGCGTTGGAGGAGGTGGTGATGGCCGTACGTACGCGCCAGGATGTTTTTCCCTGCGACGTGACCGTCGATACCACTCAGATCGTGCCCTGCTCTCGCCTGGTGTCCAGCATTACTGGATTCCCCGTGCAACCGAACAAGGCCATTGTGGGGGCGAACGCCTTCGCCCATGAATCGGGCATTCATCAGGATGGGGTACTGAAGAGCCGTCAGACCTACGAGATCATGCGTGCCGAAGATGTGGGATGGGGTGCCAACCGGATGGTGCTAGGGAAACTTTCGGGACGTAACGCGTTTCGTACTCGGCTCAATGAGCTCGGTGTGGCTTTCTACTCGGAGGAGGCTCTCAATGAAGCTTTCCGCCGCTTTAAGACGCTAGCAGATAAGAAGCGCGATATCTACGATGAGGATTTGCAGGCGTTAGTCACGGAAACCAACGCGGCAACTGAAAATGAACGTTACCGCTTAGTGTCGCTGAGAGTGTGCTCCGAGACCGGGGAGACACCGACCGCCAGCGTCGTTTTGAGTACCGACGGTGTGGAGAGGACAGGGGTTGCCAAAGGTAGTGGGCCGGTGGATGCGGCTTATCGGGCTATCGAATCGATTGTGGCCAGCGGCTGTGAACTGCAGCTGTATTCGGTGAGCAATATCACCAGCGGCACGGATGCGCAGGGTGAGGTCACAGTCCGCTTGCGGAAAAATGGGCGGATTGTGAACGGACAGGGGGCCGATACCGACATCGTCATCGCCTCTGCCAAGGCGTACGTGCACGCCCTGAACAAGCTCGCCTTGCCGGTGGAGCGTACCCATCCCCAGGTTTGAAAAAATGGCCATGGCCATCGTTTCGTCTGAGTCACCATTCAGAGGTTACAACCGCACCCATAATGTGTCGGCAGCCGGTTGCCTTGCCACAAGGGTGTGTCCGGCAGGGATGCCGGACTCAAGTCTACAAGGATGTATTCACGACGTCCCTTGAGGCAAGGCAACCGGCTGCCACCCAGACGAAACGATGACCATGGCCGAAAAAATAAAAAGAGTATGATTACTTCCAGCGGGTGCCCATGATATAGTGCCGCTAATTGAGATCAGGGCACGTACCTGATTTCAACCCATTGATTTTAAATCACTAAAAGCAAGATAGCTATTGTCAATGGCCGGATCAGAATTAGCCGGACTATATGCTCGCTCGGTAGGCGTCGCGGCGTTGGGTCATAGCTTCGGCAGTGTGTGATGACCTTCGCCCGTGGGGCCGCCGACCCCGAGCCGCATAGCGACGCCGTGAAGGTGTTCCTGTCGGCTTGGGTCCGGCCGCCTCCACGCACAACACCCTTGCCGCCAGGGGTTCGGGGCTGCCGACGGCTTGGGGCGCCGCGGGTACGCTCCGAACAGCAACGCTGACGAAACGATGGCCATGGCCGGTGTGACCGTTGCAGTGGTGCGGCGCAGATGTTGGGTCTTAGGGGCATGATGGAGGAACGGAAACAGCAGTACCTGGAGGCGATGGGGATCTCAGTTTGGAACGTTCGGCAGCGGATGCAACCGGCGGCGCGCTCCCCCCAGCCGCAGGGGCCGATCGCGGATATGGACTGGGATACTCTGGCAACGGCCGTGGCTGGCTGCACGGCCTGCGAGCTCCATCGCACCCGGACCCAGACGGTGTTTGGAACCGGCGACCGAGAGGCTCAGTGGATGGTCATCGGGGAGGCACCCGGTGCCGATGAGGACCGTCAAGGCGAACCCTTTGTCGGTCGCGCCGGGCGGTTGCTGAACGCTATGCTGCAGGCTATCGGTTTGCAGCGCCAGCAGGTGTACATCGCCAACATCCTAAAATGCCGTCCGCCGGAGAATCGCGATCCGCGGCCCGAAGAGATCGACTGCTGTGGGCCCTTTCTTCAGCGGCAGATCCAGCTCATCGAGCCGCGCGTCATCCTCGCTGTGGGAAGAATTGCCGCGCAGAGTTTGCTCAACACGGTGACCCCCATCGGACGGCTGCGCGGACACGTCCACCGCTTGCCTGGCTGCCAGATCCCCGTAGTCGTGACTTATCATCCCGCCTACCTGCTGCGTTCGCCTCAGCAAAAGCGTCGAGCCTGGGAAGATCTGTGTTTGGCGCGCGGGGTCATGGTGGGTCGCGGGTGAGGCGCGCTATTGCCTAAGGCTCCCTTTCCCCTGCGACCGATGACGTTGGATGACCTGGCGCAGGTGCTGGAGATCGAACGCGATGCCTACAGCTTCCCCTGGCCGATAGGTATCTTTCGCGATTGCCTACGGGTGGGCTATTGTTGCCGGGTCGTGGAGCGGTATGGCCGTATCGAGGTCTATGGCATCATGTCTGTGGCAGCCGGTGAGGCGCACCTTCTGAATCTCTGTGTACGCAAGTCATCCCAGCGCATGGGCCTGGGCAGGGGGGTGCTAAGGCATTTGATGGAGCTCGCGGCTCTGCAGGGTGCCGACATCATGTTCCTAGAGGTACGTCCCTCGAATCTCCCGGCTCTGCAGCTTTACGAGAGGATGGGTTTCAACACGACCGGGATTCGCCGTGGTTACTATCCTGCGCTTCACCGCCGTGAGGATGCGCTGGTGCTCGCCTGCCAGATAGCCCATACCGCCATCGTTGGTGAACGGCGCTAAGCGGTGGACAAACTGTGAAGAAACTGGGTCCGAGCGACCCGAACCGAAAGCCAGGTGGACCGGGCTAAGCGGAGAGATACATCAGATAGCGAGGCGAGGAGCGAGCACCGCGCAACGCCGCTATCGGGTTGTGTAGCAGGTTTTTTCACAACCTTTGAGCAACGGGATCGTTGAATGACTAGTATGCGCTTACCTACCGTCGAGCGTTTGGTAGGTCACACCCCGCTGGTTCGACTGAGACGGTTACCGGGAGACGGCCGCAACGTGGTACTGGCGAAACTTGAGGGGAACAACCCCGCGGGCTCGGTCAAGGACCGGCCGGCTCTGAGCATGATCACGGGTGCGGAGCGGCGCGGAGAGATCAAGCCCGGTGATACGCTGATTGAAGCCACTAGCGGTAACACCGGCATAGCGTTGGCCATGGTGGCCGCGGTCAAAGGCTACCACATGGTACTGATTATGCCAGAGCACATGAGCGCCGAGCGGCGAGCCGCGATGCGCGCTTATGGTGCTGAAATCATTTTGGTTTCGCAGGCGGGTGGGATGGAAGCGGCGCGCGATCTGGCGTTACAGATGCAGGCCAAAGCCAAGGGACGGGTGTTGGATCAGTTCGCTAATCCGGACAATCCGCTTGCACATTATCGTGGCACCGGTCCTGAGCTCTGGCAAGAGACCCAAGGTGAGATCACCCACTTCGTCAGCTCGATGGGCACCACGGGAACCATCATGGGTACGTCGCGCTACCTTAAGGAAGTCAATCCCTCGGTGCAGATCATTGGCGTGCAACCGGCGGAGGGGGCCAATATCCCTGGGATTCGTCGCTGGCCAACCGAGTATCTACCAAGGATTTACGATCCGACGCGCGTGGATCGGCTCATCGAGGTGACCCAGGAGGAAGCGGAAGCCACTACCCGCGCGCTGGCGGCGCAAGAAGGGATCTTCGCAGGTATTTCTTCGGGGGGGGCCGTGGCTGCGGCGTTGCGGCTGGGTCGAGAAGTGCAACACGCGGTTATGGCGGTCATCATCTGCGACCGAGGCGATCGCTATCTTTCTACCGGGGTTTTCCCCGCCGCTTGAGGGTGCCGTTCTGGCGGTAGTGGCGTGTAGGAGCTGGGTCGAAGCATGGACAATGGGATGAACGTGTTTGTCTTCGATATCGAGACAGTCCCGGATGTGCAGAGCGGTCGCCGGCTTTATGGGTTGCAGGGGCTCAGTGATCGGCACGTCGCCGAGATCATGTTTCAGCAGCGCCGGCAGTCCATGGGTGGTGAGTTTCTGCCGCATCATCTACACCGGATCGTCGCCATCTCCGCGGTGTTGCGTTCCGGCGATCGGCTAAAGGTTTGGTCCCTCGGTCACCCGGATTCGCCGGAACGAGAGCTGCTGGAGCGTTTCTTTGAGGGGTTGGATCGTTACAGTCCGGTTCTGGTGTCCTGGAACGGTGGTCGTTTCGACCTGCCGGTGTTGCACTATCGAACGATGCTGCATGGCGTTGCGGCACCGCGTTATTGGGAAGCGGGAGAATCGGATGCGAGCTTTCGCTGGAATAACTACCTAAACCGTTTCCACTACCGCCACACCGATCTGATGGATGTCTTGTCCGGCTACCAAGGCCGAGCCGTCGTGGGGTTACAGGAGATGGCGATGCTGGTCGGTTTGCCGGGCAAATTGGGGATGGACGGTTCTCAGGTCTGGGAATACTATCTCCTCGGCGATAGAGCGGCGATTCGCCATTACTGTGAGGTGGATGTACTGAACACGTATGTCCTCTATCTGCGTTTCGAGCTCATGCGGGGGCGGTTGACGGCGCCTGGATACGCGCTGGAATGTCAGCGTGTGCGCGATTTGTTAGCACGAGAGGGCAAGCCACACTTTGAAGCTTTCTTGGCTGGCTGGGTGGACCACGAACGCCAGGGCGAGTGATACCTTTCCCAGCAGCTGCCAGTGTACTTCAGGCCGAGGAGTCTCAAACGTAACGTGTAGCGATGTCAGAGCCAGTGCTGATCGTCACCGTGGAGGAGCTCAATCCACAGGGGCTGGGGGTGGCGGTCGTCAATGGTCGGCAACTGATGGTGCCGGGCACGCTGCCGGGGGAGAGAGTCAAAGTACGTCTACGCGGTGGTAGGCGCAGGTGCCAGGTAGGCGAACTCGTTGAGATCTTGACACCCGCTCCGCGGCGCACTGAACCTCGTTGCCCACATTTCGACCTCTGCAGCGGTTGCACGCTGCAGCACATGACGAGGGCGGCCCAGCTCGACCTCAAGGAGCGCCGCTTGTGCGCTTTGCTCTGGCAGTATGGGTGCCTACAACCGCAATCGTGGCTGCCTCCCCTTGCCCTGGATCCATGGGGTTATCGTCGCCGCGCGCGCCTGAGTGTGAGATATGTTGAGAAAAAGCACCGCGTGCTGGTTGGATATCGCGAGGTCGGCGGCCAATTCGTGGCCGATCTCCGCCAGTGCTTGACCCTGCATCCCTCGATCGGCGAGCGGATCGATCGGCTGGGTGATGTTCTCGGTCAGCTGGAAGCTCGACGGCAGATACCGCAGATCGAGGTGGCCGTGGGGGACGCGGATGCCGCTATAGTGGTGCGCCACCTCGTACCCTTAAGCGATGGAGACAAGGCGCGTCTGCTCGACTTTGCCGAGCTACAGTCGCTGCAGCTCTACCTGCAACCTGGCGGCCCCGATACCCTCACCCCACTCTGGCCGGCGGAGGCCAAACCGCTGAATTACCGGTTAACCGATTGGGGGTTGGAGCTTCAATTCATGCCGGGCGACTTCGTGCAGGTCAATGGGGCGGTCAACCAAAGCCTGATCTCGTTGGCGGTGACGCTGCTGGAACCCCAAAAGCACGAGCGCCTGCTGGATATGTACTGCGGCCTTGGCAATTTCACATTGCCGTTGGCCGGTTTGGTGGACGAGATCATCGGCTTGGAGGGTAGCGCCCCTTTGGTGCAACGTGCCCAGGAAAATGCCCGCCGGAACGGGATTCCCAATGCCCGATTCCAGCAGGTCGACCTGGGTTTGGCGGACGAGTGCCGGGCATGGTTGCAACGGCGATGGAACAAACTGTTGCTCGATCCACCTCGAAGCGGTTGTCTATCCGTGTTGCAAGCACCCGGAATCGAGCACCTGACGCGTATCCTCTATGTGTCTTGTAACTTTGCAACCCTCGCTCGGGACGCCCAGCTGCTGGTGAGCCAGAAGGGGTTTCGGCTCGCGCGGGTTGGGGTCGTGGACATGTTTCCCCACACCGATCATGCCGAGGCTGTTGCGTTGTTCGAGTCGCGTTAGCGGTGTCTAGCGATCTAGGGGAAGGGGCTCCCGGTTTTGGGCACCGAGTTGCTCGATGACTCCGTCGATCCCCACCTGAGCGATCTGCGCCCCGATGGAGGCTCGGTGACTGATGAGCAGACTCACTCCTTCCACCAGGATATCGTAAACCTTCCAACGGCCATCCACACGGTGCAATCGATAATCTACAGCGACGGGTGGGCCCTGACGCCCTGGGATCTGCGTTCGCACCCGAGCTCGATCGGCCTGTTCGGGTTGCCGCGTGGGCAGGTAGCGGACGCGGGTGTCGGTGTAGTCGAGGAGTGCCGTGGCGTAGGTGCGGATTTGCAGCGCGCGAAACTCATCCATGAACCGTTGCCTTTGTTGCGGGCTGGTTTGGCGCCAATAGCGGCCGAGGATGAGCCGTGTGACGCGTTCATAGTCGACATGAGGCGAGAGGATCTCATCGACGATGGCATAGGCGTGGGTAGGGTCTTGGCGAATCGAGGCGCGCTCACGCTCGAAAGCTGTCAGGAGCGCAACCGTGGTTTTTTCAACGAGTGCTTGCGCCTCGGTGCTGGGAGCTTGCTCCGCGGTTGCCTTACCGGCGATCGCGCCGCCACCCATCGCCAGCAGCGATGCGGCAAGCCAAGCTAGCCAGGATTGCATCGGTCGCCGGCGTGCCGAGGCTCTCTGGTGATGGGCGAGTTTGGCGAAGCGGATCAGGATATTACCCAAAATTGTCATGCGTCATTCCGAAACGATGCCTGCTCGAATGCCAAGAGTTCCATTAGGGCCGTCCAATTCGAAAACTTCATCGGTCATGGGGCCGCGGCCCCCTTGGTCTCTTGCCATGGAGCTGCTGGCGGCCAGTGTACAGATTACCGGGACACTCTGTCTTGAGATTGCGAAACACAGCGGTGAGTTCAGTCAGATGATACCCGGTGGTTGCTTGCGGCCTGGCTTTGCGGAGCGGGACAGCATGTAGGCATCCCTCTTGCAAATGCTTGCTGGGTGTCTCGATGGAAAGCCTTCGCTTACATGGTGGGGCAAAGCGAACGATGCCATTTCGAACCGTGTTGATCCTAGTCCGGGAAAACGGACGCCTTCTGCGAAGGGTTGAGGACCCGCGGAGCTTTCGTTTTCAAGTTCGGCTCCTCGGTCTGGTGCTAAGGGATCTGGAAGCTCGGCAGGGAGGACGCCGCATTTGGCACTGGGCTGCCGCACTGTTAGGCGTGCTGCTGCGGGATATGGGGGTGGTGGTGGCCGGTTACTCGGCGGGTTGAGAGGAAATTGACCGGTCCGGCGTCGGTCATCGTTTCGCCAGTTTGACTGCCTTCGCCCGTGGGGCCGTCGACCCTTTGCAGGCAAAAGGTCGACGGCCGAGAGGATGGGCCTTCCAGTCTTCTTTTCTCAGAATCGGTAAGCTAATTCCAACATATGTAGATCCAATCCTGGATTTGTATCGAACGTATTTGCGTTTGACATATGCTGGAAGCGATAGCCGGTAGACAGGTGCCGGGTGATATTAACATTAGCGCCACCATGCAGCCGGAATTGAAAATGGCCGCCAAAGTTTATCTTTTCGAATTGGGTGTTACTTAATAACGCCCCACCGACTCCTCCGTTTAATGATATTCGGTCATGGGCCAATCCCAATGCTATCGTAGGGCTTAATGTGGAAATCAACCCCGTTTTGTTCTGATGCTCAAGCCCGCCCACCGTGCCGTCGAGCCGCGTCGTCAATGCGGTGCTCGGGGAAAAGCGATATCCCCAAGGCAGCTGGTATAAGCCATAGACCTCGTACTGTTTCATCTGGAAACCGTTGCCGGTTTCGCCCGCTCCTGAGCGCACCCCAACGTGAAGCCAATCGGCCTCCTTGGCATCGCTTTGTGGAAGAACCAACATACAAAAAAAAAGTGCAAACACGATCTTCGATGAATGCATGCCCATGACCCGACTACCCCGCGCATAGATTTAATCGCCACTGCTTTCCCGGCAGCGAGGTCGACGAGCATGTAAATATCTCGCCTTTATGACATCTTAATGGCATCTAAATATCGAAGCGTTTATAAGATGTAGATACCTCCATGCTCATGGGATGCGAACTTTACGGATTGCAATAAAAGCAGTCTGCGACGCTGGTCGCAAAAGCGATTGGGAAAAATTACGGAGCACAGGGAACCGAATCACAACAATTGAAGATGATTTTTGGAAAATGAGAAATAAAACCGAGAATCGAACAAATTTACAGGTAATGAAAATTTCTTTGAACTTCTTTGAACTAGTCGATGGAAACGCCTGATCGCTGTCTTGCACGGTCAGGGTTTTTTTCTTCGGAGGACAGATGCCTGGATCAGAAGCGTCCGGTGCTGGCCACCGCGGCGAACTACCGAGCTCCAACCTGCCCAGAGGTTCTCCCGATGCATGGGGCCGGTGCAGCCAGCAGCTCTGCTTGCAGATCCAGGATCGAGGGGGCAGTCTTGGGCGCTGTGCGGCCTTTCTCCGGCGCGCCGCCTTGGTGGGGCAGCGGGTCCGGAGTCATGCTTTGCGGGAAGCGAGGCGGTGGGCTGCGCGTGTGGTCTCGGGCAGGCGAAACCGTCTCGTGCACCGAAGCACGAAGTCGATGGCCGTGGGCAGACTGATACGATGGCCGAGCGAAACATAGACGGGTTTGACGCCGACGCGAGTGCGTAGCACCGCCCCCACTTGTTCACCTTCGTGCTCCAGGGCCACCCAGCGACCGCGTTCAACCGGAACCGGGCCATGGGTGCCCACCAGCCGCTTCTTGGCCACCCCGATGCTCGGCATGTCAAGCAACACTCCGAGGTGAGTGGCTATACCGAAGCGGCGCGGGTGGGCGATGCCCTGGCCATCGCAGAGTAACAAGTCGGGCATCTCGGTGAGCTTCTCCAGCGCAGCCAGCACCGGAGGGATTTCGCGAAACGAGAGCAGTCCCGGCACATAGGGGAATGGTGTAGGTGTGACGGCGACGAGCTGCTCTTTGATCTCGAGCTTGGGCCAACCGAGGATCACGACGGCTGCACGGGCTTGTTGTCCTGCGCCATCGAAGCCAACGTCGATGCCGGCTACTGAGTGGATCACAGCGAGGCGATCTTCGGCGACGACATAACGGCGCAGCTGCTGTTGGATCACTTTGGCCTCGGCCACGGAGACGTTCCAGGGATGAGGATGTAAAATCTTCATGAGCTAGAGCTTCGGTATCTGAGCTAAGAGGTTGTGAGAAAACCGTCGCGAGCAGCTCGAGAGCCAGGCGTACGGTGCAGCCGAGAGACATACCGAGTCGATAGGCGAGGAGCCAGTACTGCCCAACGCCGCTATCGGGTCGGGTAGCAGGTTTATTCGCAAGCTCCGAGCTGTCGGCATGATCTGCTCGCGGGGGGTATTGTGCTGAGGCACTCAGCCTGAGCTTGGCTGCTGGTGGAGAGCCGACAAGCGACGGGGCGAAGGATGGGGTAGTATCTGGAACAGGAGGCGAGGCTATGACGTTCGTGATGATGTCGTCTGCATTCCAACATCAAGGGCAGATCCCTTCGCAGTACACCTGTGATGGCGAGGATCTCTCGCCGCCTTTGACCTGGCGGGGTATTCCCGAGGGCACCCAAAGTTTATTGCTCATCGTCGACGATCCGGATGCCCCGGATCCCGCAGCGCCAAAGATGACCTGGGTGCATTGGGTTCTCTACAATATCCCACCGACGGTGACCGGCCTTGCCGAGGGGGTGGCATCCGAGGAGTTGCCGGCAGGCACCCAAGAAGGGCTAAATGACTGGCGGCGAACGGGATACGGTGGCCCCTGTCCGCCCATTGGGCGTCATCGCTATTTCCACAAGCTTTACGCCCTCGATACGGTGCTGACGCCACGTCACGAGCCGACCAAGGCCGAGCTCGAGAAGGCGGTGGTCGGGCATGTCCTCGGTACCACCGAGCTGATCGGCACCTACCAACGGTCACGCTAGCAGCAGACGGCGATGGGCGTCGCCACGTGCGCAGGCTTTCCCATCTCATCGGCTTTGACGATGCTCCCTTTGCCCGTGGCCACCGGGGGAATGTTCTGCTGGTCGGTGCCGTGTACGCCGGGCTGCGCCTAGAGGGCGTGCTGAGCACGACGGTGCGCCGCGATGGCGTTAACGCAACGGCAAAGCTGGCGCGGCTGGTTCAGAGTTCCCGATTTGCCAGCCAGGTGCAGGGGGTGTTGCTGCAGGGGATCGCCTTTGCTGGCTTCAACGTCGTCGATCTGCATCGGCTCCATCAGCAGCTTCGGATCCCGATCGTGGCCGTTGCCCGTAAGCCACCGAATTGGCAAGCGATACGACGGGCGCTGCTGACTCAGGTGCCCGGAGGCGTGCGTAAATGGCGGCTCATCGAGCGCCTGGGTCCCATGGAGCCAGTGGCGGGGGTTTTCGTACAACGCGTCGGCGTTTCCCTTGAGGACGTCGCGGCGGTGTTTCAGCGTCTGGCGGTCAATAGCGCCCTTCCCGAACCGTTGCGCACGGCGCATCTGATCGCGGGCGGTATCGTACTCGGGGAAAGTCGGCATCGAGTCTAGCTAGGCGTTGGCGAGGTGGCGGCCAACTCGGAGTCCTCGCGCGCATCGGCGAGGAGCGCCGTGAGAAGCTGTTTTAAAAATGTCGCGAGCGCCGGCTGTGCAACGCTGCTATGGCAAGCGCAGTAGTTTTTAAAACAGCTTCTGAGGGCGGTGGGGAATGCAGGGGCTCTCCCTCCTCGGTTTCGAGGGATCATCGGAACCACGGGTGTAGCCGGGGAGTTACCTTTTTAGCGCAGCCTCCAGCTCTGGCAAGATCTTGAACAGATCGCCCACCAGGCCGTAGTCTGCCACCTGAAAGATCGGTGCCTCCTCGTCTTTGTTGATGGCGACGATGACCTTACTCTCTTTCATGCCGGCCAAGTGTTGAATCGCTCCCGAGATACCAACAGCGATGTAGAGATCGGGAGCCACCACCTTGCCGGTCTGTCCAACCTGGTAATCGTTGGGGACGAAACCGGCGTCGACTGCTGCTCGGGAGGCCCCGACCGCTCCACCTAGCTGGTCGGCGATGCGCTCAAGCATCTTGAAGTTCTCGCCGTTCTGTAGGCCCCGCCCCCCGGAGATGATCACGCGCGCGGCTGTGAGCTCGGGGCGTTCCGAATGTGTGAGGGATTGACCCACGAAGCGCGAGATGTCGGTGTGTTCGACCGGCGCTACGATTTCGAGGGGTGCCTCGTTATCCCCATCGGGTGCCGCGTCGAATGCGGTGCCACGCACGGTGATCACCTTGACCCTGTCGTGCGATTGAACGGTGGCGATCGCGTTGCCGGCGTAGATCGGTCGGTCGAAGGTGTCACCGGACTCGATAGCGACGATTTCCGAGAGGGGGGCAACGTCTAACACCGCAGCCACGCGGGGCAACACGTTTTTACCAAAGGTGGTGGCCGGTGCGAGGATATAGTCGTAGCCAGCGGCGATGTTTGCCAACAGCGCGGTCAGTGGTTCTGCCAAAGGGTGCTCATATCTCGGGTCGTCAACGACCTTCACTTGGCATACGCCTTTCACGCGTGCCGCCGCCTCGGCTACGGCCCGACAGCCGCTACCGGCGACCAAAACATGCACATCGCCGGCGAGCTGGGTCGCCGCTGTCACGGTATTTCGGGTCGCCCGCTTGAGCTGGCGATTGTCGTGCTCGGCAAGGACCAGAGTGCTCATTGAATGACCTTCGCTTCATTGCGCAATTTACTGACGAGCTCAGCGACGCTGGAAACCCTGATGCCCGCCTTGCGTGGTGCCGGCTCGGTCACGCGTAGCACGGTAAGGCGCGGTTTCACGTCGACCTCCAGGGCATCGGGGGTGGTGGTGTCGATGGGCTTTTTCTTTGCCTTCATGATATTGGGCAGCGTCGCATAGCGCGGCTCGTTGAGTCTAAGGTCGGTCGTAATGACGCAGGGTAGAGTGAGTGAGACGGTTTCGAGTCCCCCATCGATCTCGCGGGTGACCTCTACGTTGCCGTCTTTGAACGCCACCTTCGAGGCAAAGGTCCCTTGGGGCCAGCCGAGCAAGGCGGCCAGCATCTGCCCAGTTTGATTGCTGTCGTCGTCGATCGCCTGTTTGCCGAGGATGACCATGTTGGGTTTTTCTCGGGCCACCAATGCCGCCAGAACTTTGCTCACTGCCAGGGGCTGCAACTCGCTGGTGGTCTGCACCAGGATCCCACGGTCGGCTCCCATGGCCAGCGCGGTACGCAGGGTCTCCTGACACTTCGCTGTACCGAGGGAAACGACGACCACCTCGCTGGCGCTCCCGGCCTCGCGGATGCGCAAGGCCTCTTCCACCGCGATCTCGTCGAAGGGGTTCATGGACATCTTGACGTTGGCGGTTTCCACGTCGGTTTGATCTGCTTTGACACGTATCTTGATGTTGTAGTCGACAACACGTTTGACTGCGACCAGGATCTTCATGGACTCATTCCATCGGTCTATTTGCTGGAAGTGCGGGGAAAGGGTAGGCTGTACGAGTCATTGGGAGAAGAGGGTCCGGTGATCCTAGTGTTGGCTGCGGGGCTGTTCATCGGGCCATCTCAAACTTATGCCACTATACTGCCGTTTGCGTAAACGTCAATAGGACTGAAATCGAGCGTGGCACCGGTTAGAAGTGTTGGTGGGGAGTATTGAGTCATAACAACGCGGAGGAGGCACTTGGCACGGGAGTCGATGGAGTTTGATGTGGTGATCGTTGGCGCGGGCCCATCGGGTCTTGCCGCGGCCATCCGGCTTGGGCAACTCAACGCTGAGCGCGGCGGGACGCTGTCTATCTGCGTCGTCGAAAAGGGTTCAGAGGTGGGCGCCCATATTCTCTCGGGGGCGGTCATCGAACCGTGTGCGCTCAATGAGCTGATCCCGGACTGGCACGCCAAAGGGGCTCCCCTCAATACCCCGGTATCAGAGGACCAGTTTTTCTTTCTCACTGAAAAGCGCGGGATTCGATTGCCGACGCCGCCGCAGATGCATGGGGCGGGTAACTATATCATCAGCCTCGGCAACCTGTGTCGCTGGTTGGCGGAGTACGCCGAGGGGTTGGGGGTGGAGCTGTTCCCGGGGTTTGCTGCGGCAGAGGTGCTCTACGATGACAGCGGGGCGGTTCACGGGGTGGCCACCGGCGATATGGGGGTTGACCGCGAGGGCCAACCTAAGCCGACCTATACGCCTGGAGTGGATCTCATTGCTAAGCAGACTCTGTTTGCCGAGGGATGTCGGGGCTCGTTGACCCAGACCCTTTGCGAGCGGTTTAAGCTTCGCGACCAAGCTGACCCCCAAACCTACGGTATCGGTATCAAGGAATTGTGGGAGGTGAAGCCCGAACGCCATCAACCGGGCTTGGTGGTGCACACCATCGGCTGGCCGCTGGATACCAAGACCTATGGCGGCTCCTTTGTCTACCATCTGGAGAACCAGCAAGTGGCGGTGGGTTTTGTGATCGGCCTCGATTACCAGAATCCCTACCTCAATCCGTTCGAGGAATTTCAGCGCTTCAAGACTCACCCTCGGTTTCGCGACACGTTGCTAGGGGGCAAACGCATCGCTTACGGGGCGCGAGCACTGAGCGAAGGAGGCTTTCAGTCGATCCCGAAGCTGACTTTCCCAGGAGGTATGCTGATCGGCGATACCGCTGGCTTCTTGAACGTCCCCAAGATCAAGGGTATTCACACCGCGATGAAGTCGGGTATGACCGCCGCCGAGTCGGTCTTCGAGGCGCTGGCCGACGGCGGGATGCACAGGGAGGTCACGGCTTACCCGCGGCGCTTGCAGCAGAGTTGGTTGTGGGCCGAGCTGCGCCGGGAGCGAAATATCCGACCGGCATTTCGCTTTGGGCTATGGCCAGGGCTTGCCCTGTCAGGGCTCGAGGCTTACCTGCTGCGGGGGCGCTCGCCATGGACGCTGCATCACCATGCGGACCATACCCGCCTGCGAAAGACCAAGGATGCTCAGAAAATCACCTATCCGAAGCCCGATGGCCAGATCACCTTCGATCGACTTTCCTCTGTGTATCTCGCCAACACGACGCACGATGAGGACCAGCCGGTGCATTTGCGGCTGCGGGATCCGCAAGTGCCGATTCGGGTGAATCTAAGGGAGTACGATGCCCCGGAGCAGCGCTATTGTCCGGCGGGCGTTTACGAGATCGTCACCGAGGAAGCGACCGGTGAGCCTCGGTTGCAGATCAATGCCGCCAACTGTGTGCATTGCAAGACCTGCGATATCAAAGATCCCGTGCAGAATATCCGATGGGTCACGCCGGAAGGTGGGGCCGGCCCTAACTATCCCAACATGTAGAGGCACCGATGGCCACTGGCTTTGTCTACCATCCCGCCTACCTCGATCATGACACCGGTCTGGGGCACCCAGAACGCAGCGATCGGCTCACCGCCGTCATGGAGCTCATCAAACGACAGCCCTGGTTTAGTAGCCTTGAGCAGCTGACGCCCTATCCGGCAGCACGGGAGTGGATAGAATCGATCCACGCTCCGCGCTATGTTGACCGAGTGCAAGAGGCTTGCCGGCGGGGGCTCACCTACGTCGATGTGTTTGATGTCGGCATTTGCCCCGAATCCTGTGAAGTGGCTCAGTTGGCCGTGGGTGGGGTACTGACGCTCGCAGATAAGGTCGTCGATCGCACGGTCGACAACGGTTTTGCGTTGGTGCGCCCACCAGGACATCACGCCGAGCAGGATCTGGCATTGGGCTTTTGCCTATTTAACAACGTCGCTATCGCGGCCCGTTACCTGCAACGCCGCCATGGATTGGAAAAGATTGCCATCCTGGATTGGGATGTCCACCACGGTAACGGCACCCAACACAGCTTCGAAGAGGACCCTTCGGTACTGTACATCAGTCTGCACCAGTATCCCTTCTACCCGGGAACGGGTAGCCATTCGGAGACTGGCAAAGGCAGGGGGAGCGGTGCCACGCTGAACTGTCCTATGTCGGCGGGCGCCGGGGATGAGGACTACCGAGAAGCCTTTGTGGATCGCATCTTGCCGAAGTTGCACGGCTTTCAACCGCAGGCGGTGCTGATCTCTGCCGGTTTTGACGCCCATCGGGCGGATCCCCTTGCCCAGATCGACTTGAGCACAGGGTTCTTTGGCTGGATGACGGTGCGCATGATGGAAATCGCTGACCGCTACGCCGAGGGTCGGCTGATCGCTATGCTGGAGGGCGGTTACAGCCTGGAGGCCTTGCCGCGCTGCGTGGGTGCGCACCTGGCGGTGCTGACCGGCATCGCGCCAGCCTCGTCAACCACGACCGATAGCGGTTGAGAAGCCTCAGAGGTTGTGAAAAACCTGCTACACGACCCGATAGCGGCGTTGGGCGGTGCCCGCTCCTCGCCTATCGATCGGACATGTCTCTCGGCTTCGCGCCGTCCGCCTGCCTCTCGGGCCGCTCGCGACAGTTACTTCACAAGCTCTGAGAGGTTTCTTCACGAACTCCGAGGGCGGAAGATCCTCTGTCAGCCTGGCATGGCCGGCTGACCGGGGGATCAATCGCTCGGGGGAGTCTCGATGGATGGGGCCAGGGGTCTGCGAACGACTGTATTGAGCACGCGATCGTGCTCAAAGTATACCGTGTATCGATCATAGACCCAGCGCGTGATGGGAGGATTACCGACGGGTTGGCGGTGCTCCAGCGGCTGGCCAAAGCGTGCGGTGACCGCAGGCATGGACATGCCGGGGGTTGGCCGCTGCAGCCCTGAGACACTGTTTGCCGGAGTTTCCTCCATGGCTTGACGTAGCAAGACGACCTCGGCGAGGGCGGCGGCGTTGATGGTCGCTGTCAGGGCCAAGGCAAAGGTGAGGCCAGTCAACCGAGGCATCATGGGATAGGGGCCTTCTGCAGGGACCCGCCGATCTGCACAGATCCTTGTGATCGGTGGGTAAGTGTTGGAAAATCCATGCAATATCGGGGAGTTCGTCTGTCCGTCAGTATCGACGCGGGATAGGGTTTCTTTAGTCAAGATACAAATGATCAAAGTGTTGCAGCGCATCGTGCAAGAGGTCAGCGCGGCTGCGAGTCTGGATGAAGCTTTGGCTGTGATCGTGCGTCGAGTCAAAGAGACCATGGCAGTGGACGCCTGTTCCATCTATCTCAATGATGGCAAGAACGGCCATTTTGTGCTGATGGCCACCGATGGCTTGAATGCCAGTGCCGTCGGCCACGTGCGCTTGGCCGCCACGGAAGGCTTGGTGGGGCTGGTGGCAGAGCGTCAAGAGCCGGTCAATATCGAGAACGTATCGATTCACCCGCGTCACCGCTACTTCCCAGGATCAGGCGAAGAGCAGTATCACGACTTCCTCGGTGTGCCGATCATCCACTATCGGAAGTTGCTTGGGGTGCTGGTGGTTCAGCATGGCCGACCACGCGCCTTCGATGATGCCGAAGTGGCCTTTTTCGTGACCGCAGCGGCGCAGCTTGCGGGTGCCATCGATCAGGCTGCCGCGAGCGGAGATATTCGGCGCATGCTGAGCGGGCAGAAGGCGGCCTCCTGTTTTATTCAGGGAGTACAGGGGTCCGCTGGGGTGGCTATCGGTAAGGCAGTGGTGCGTCACCCGCTGGCGCGGCTGGAGGCGATTCCCGATCGATACCCCGAGGATCTCCGAAGCGAAATCATCGCTTTCAAGCGAGCGGTGGGCCGGGTACAGCAGGAATTGCGGGCTTGCCGATCGCGCATGGCGTCTCGGCTGCCGCGAGAGGCGCGCGCCCTATTCGATGTGTACATCATGTTGCTCGGGAGTAACGGTCTGATTGCGGATACGCTGAAGCACATTCGCGCAGGCAATTGGGCGCCCGGCGCGCTGCGCCAGACCGTGGCCGAGCACGTACGCGCTTTCGACCAGCTCGAGGATACTTATCTGCGAGCGAGGGGAGAGGATATACGAGCGCTTGGCAGTCGCATTCTGGCCCAATTGCAGCCCCAGGGGAGGCGCCCGAGTGAGTATCCCGAGCGTTGTGTGTTGGTAGACGATGAGGTGAGCATCGCCCACATCGCCGAGGTTCCCGGCGAACGTTTGGCCGGCATTGTCTCGGTTCGTGGGTCGCGTCTTTCGCACACGGCGATACTCGCGCGCGCCCTGGGGATTCCCGCGGTGATGGGGCTAGGCGACTTGCCCATCGGCGTGCTGGATGGGACCGACATCATCGTCGATGGTTACCAAGGCCGAGTGTATGTCAACCCTTCTTCCGCGGTGCGGGAGGAATTCGAGCACCTGCTGCGCGAGGATGCCGCGATCTCGGCCGAGCTGCAAGAACTGCGGGATCTGCCGGCCGAGACCCTGGACGGGGAACGTATTTGCCTATACGTGAACACCGGACTACTGTCCGATCTGGTGCCAGCAAGGCAATGCGGCGCCGAGGGAGTGGGGTTGTACCGCACCGAGTTCGCTTTTCTGGTGCGTGAATCGTTTCCAGGGGAGGATGAACAGTATCTGACCTATCGACAAGTTTTGGAGTCTTTTGCCCCCAAGTCGGTGACTATGCGCACGCTGGATGTCGGAGGCGATAAGGCGTTGCCTTATCTTCCCGTTGAGGAGGCGAATCCGATCATGGGATGGCGCGGTATCCGGTTGACGCTGGACCATCCGGATATTTTTGTCACCCAGCTCCGGGCGATGCTGCGGGCCAATGCGGGGTTGGGTAATCTGCATTTACTGCTTCCCATGGTGAGTCGGTTGCAAGAGCTAGACGAGGCCAAGAGCCTCATCGAGCGGGCCTATGCGGAGCTGCAGGAAGAGGGGCGGCCGGCTTGTCGGCCCAAGATTGGGGTCATGATCGAGGTGCCTTCGGCCGTGTATCAAGCGGCAGAGCTGGCTCAACGTGCAGATTTCTTGTGTATCGGTACCAACGATCTCACCCAGTATCTGCTCGCCGTGGATCGCAACAACGCCCGGGTTGCGAGTCTGTATGACAGTTTTCACCCGGCGGTTATCCAAGCCATCGGTGATGCCAGCGCCGGTGCACGCCAATTCGGCAAGCCCATCAGTGTGTGTGGGGAAATGGCAGGCAATCCCGCCGCCGTTGTGTTGCTGCTGGGCTTGGGGATCGAGAAGCTCAGCATGACGGCTTCGAATTTGCCCCGTATTAAATGGCTGGTTCGCAGTTTTACTCGCCGCCAGGCCCGAGAAGTGCTTGAGGAGGCGCGTACCCTGAACGATCCGCGTGCCGTGCGTCGCCTGATCACCGCGGCGCTGCGAGACGCGGGTTTGGGGCGTTTGGTCAGGACCGATAGCGATGCGTCGGGCAGGTGAGATGGATGGATTATCGTCTGTCGACTGAGAGGTTGTGAAAAAACCGTCGAGAGCGACCCGAGAGCAAGGCGGACGGGGCCAAACCGAGAGACATATCAGATAGATAGGCGAGGAGCGAGCACCGCCCAACGCCGCCATCGGGTGGTGTAGCAGGTTTTTTCACAACCTCTGAGCGGTGGATACGGAATCAGGCCATGGTCATCGTTTCGTCAGAGTTGCTCTGGAGCACACCGTGGGTGCCGAAGCCTTTGGCAGCCGACCCCTTGGCGCAAGGGACGCCGTGAAGACGTCCCTGTCGGCTTGGATCCGGCATCCCTGCCGCACACACCCTTGCCGCAAGGGGTTCGGCTGCCTCAAGGGCAAAGGTCATTAGACTGCGGAAACGATGACCAACGCCCGGAATCATATGCAACGCCGGTCGACGAACAGGAGGCCCTTGAGTGGGTGTCTGAGGATGGGAGATTTTATGATCCGGTACCGTGCTCTGTTGCTCGTGGTCGGCCTCAACGTAGCGGTGTCCGCCGGATGCCAAGGCGCCTCGTTGGATACTGGGGGGCGCTCAATCGTTCATGGTCGGGGTTTGCCTCCTACCGTGGTAACGTTTGATCAAAGCACAGTGGCCGAAGTCGCGGATAGCGCCCCGGTGCTGGAACCCGGGACGCTATCCACCCTCGATGGGATGGTGGCCCAGCTGGCCGGCAAGCGTGTGATCTTCATCGGCGAAAACCACGATCGTTTGGAGCACCATCTGGTGCAGTTGGCTATCCTGTCGCGCCTGTATCAACGCAGACCGGCCCTCGCCGTCGGTATGGAATTTTTTCAGATACCGTTTCAGCGGTATCTCGATGAGTATGTGGCGGGCCGCCTGGACGACAGCGGCCTACTCGAGGCAACAGAGTATTTCGATCGGTGGGGGTATGACTATCGCCTGTATCAACCTATCCTGCAGTTCGCGAAGACACACGGCCTTCCCGTTGTCGCCCTCAATGCCTCCAACGAGCTCGTCAAAAAGGTTTCCGAGGGCGGTATCGCCGGGCTGGCGCCAAGCGATCGAGCCCAACTGCCTGCTGACATGGCGCCTGCCGATGCGCACTATCGTGCCCGGCTGCGTTCGGTGTTCGATCTGCATCCGACCGGCGAGCGTAAGGAATTTGGTCGTTTCGTGGAGGTTCAGCTGCTCTGGGATGAGGCGATGGCGGAGACCGTAGCGAAGTACTTACAGCGCCACGCCAAACGCTCCCTGGTGGTATTGGCGGGTAACGGCCATCTGGCTTACCGATCCGGTATTCCCGATCGCTTGCAGCGTCGTATCGAAGTCGACGACGCGGTGGTCCTAAACGGTGCGGATAGCGGTATTGAGCCGGGCATCGCCGATTATGTGGTGTTGCCGGAAAGTCGGGCCCTGCCTCCCGCCGGTAGGTTAGGGGTGCTTCTGGATGCGGCTTCGGATACGGTGCGTATCAAGGCCCTCGACGCCGGCAGCGCCGCTGCGGCGGCGGGTGTGCGATCCGGAGATATTCTCGTGGAGCTTGGCGGGCGATCGATTGGGACGCTGGCCGACGTCAAGATCGCCCTGTGGGACAAACTTCCAGGAGAGCGGGTGTTGGCGCGTGTGCGGCGTGACCGGGGGTTGTTTGGGCAAGCGGATCACCTGTTCGATGTCGAACTGCAATGATAACGCATGACTGGCTCCGACTCGGATCATCGATTCGTCAGCATCGCTTTGGGGAGGCTGGGATCCGCGCTGGGACGTGCCCCTCGCTGCCCCTCCGTGAGATGACCATCGCTAGCTCGGTCGGTGCAGCGCTGGCGGTCGGCAATAATTTCTGTATACTCAGCCCTCGGAAAGGGTCTTAACGCTTCGTCAGCGCTAACCGTCTAACCGAAGCCTTGCAAAGGGATGTAAGCGACGGAGCGCCTATCGTTGCATAGCGCTCCAGGATGTCGACCCCGGCTCGGGTTGCGGCATGCGTTTGGCTGAACGCACGGCCTTAGGGTCGCCGGTCCCGTGCCGTGCACGAGGGGACCGAAGCTCGAAGCCAACGCGCGAGGTTCCACGATGCGTAGTGTCATCAGAGCCGATCCAGCGGGCTTGGCGCGCGCTCGGCCGCAGGCGCCCTTTTCAAACCAATAACAAGTCTTGCGAACATACAATAAGAGCCCAGCAGGTGAGAGAAAGCTAGCGGGCACGTGAGCTCCGGAGTTGGAATGATGGAAAAAATCCAGACAGACGTCGCTATCGTCGGTGCGGGTGGTGCAGGTCTTCGGGCTGCCATTGCACTGGCCGAGGCGGACCCCAAGTTGCGCATTGCGCTAATCTCCAAGGTCTATCCGATGCGCAGTCACACTTGCGCCGCGGAGGGTGGTGCTGCCGGCGTCATAAAACCTGATGACAGCATGGACCTTCATTTTAACGATACCGTGGGTGGGGCGGATTGGCTGTGCGATCAGGATGCCGTTGAGTTTTTTATCGGTGAGGCCCCTAAGGAGCTGACCCAGCTTGAGCACTGGGGTTGTCCTTGGAGTCGGGAACCCGACGGTTCGGTGGCCGTGCGGCCGTTCGGAGGGATGAAAATAAAGCGCACCTGGTTTGCCGCTGACAAGACCGGTTTTCATCTGCTGCATACCCTGTTTCAAACGTCCCTCAAGTATCCCACCATTCAGCGCTTCGACGAATACTATGCCACCGATCTGCTGGTGGACGACGGGCGTTGTCAGGGCTTGACAGCCATCGAGATGCGCAGCGGTCAGATGCGACAATTCCAAGCCAAGGCGGTCATCATCACCGCAGGCGGGGCGGGCCGGATTTTCCCATTTACCACCAATGGCGCCATTAAGACCGGGGACGGTATGGCGATGGCTTATCGGGCGGGTGTGCCGCTAAAGGACATGGAGTTTGTCCAGTATCACCCCACAGGTCTGCCCAATACGGGTATTTTGTTGACCGAAGGTTGCCGCGGTGAGGGCGGTATATTGGTCAATAAACACGGCTACCGCTACCTTCAGGATTATGGCATGGGGCCGGAAACCCCACTTGGTCAGCCGGTGCTCAAGACCATGGAGCTCGGTCCGCGGGATCGCTTGAGCCAGGCATTTTGGCACGAGCAGAAAAAAGGTAATACCATATCGACTCCCTGGGGTGACTGCGTGCTGTTGGACATGCGTCACCTAGGGGAAAAGAAAATCAATGAGCGATTGCCGTTCGTGAGGGAGTTAGCCACCAGCTATCTACAAAAGGATCCCGTTCATGAGCCGGTACCCATCCGCCCGGTTGTGCATTACATGATGGGAGGCATCCATACCGACATCAATGCAGCGACCGTCCTGCCGGGGCTGTTCGCCGCCGGCGAATGTGCCTGTGTCAGTATCAATGGGGCCAATCGGCTGGGCTCGAATTCTTTGACCGAGCTGCTGGTTTTCGGTAAGCGGGCCGCCTTGAGTGCGGTCGAGTACATTCAGTCTGGACAGGTTGCGGTTAACGACGCGGCGATTACCAAACAGGCGCAAGCAGCCCAGGGCCGAATCCGTGCGCTTTTCGAGAAGAGCAGCGGAACGGAGTCCATTTCCGGGCTGCGCAAGGAAATGACGGATGCCATGGAGGAGCATGTCGGTATCTATAGAACCGCGGAGGGTCTGGAAGCCGCCTGCGCGAAGATTGGCGAGCTGCGGCTTCGCTATCCTGGCATCGAGCTGCACGATAAGACGAACGTCTACAATACAGACCTGTTGCAAGCCCTGGAGCTTGGCGCCATGCTCGATTGTGCCGAAGCGGTAGCGGTCGGCGCGTTGGAGCGAAAGGAGTCGCGGGGTGCCCATCAGCGGTTGGATTTTGAGGATCGGGATGACAAGAAGTTCCTGAAACACACGTTGGCTCATTATCACTCCAAAGAACCCCCACGTATGGAATATCTCGAGGTGGTGATAACTAAGTCTCAGCCAAGCGTGCGCGATTATTCAGGAGCGAAGAAATGAGCCAACGGCAGATCCAGCTAGAAGTCTTGCGCTATAACCCTGAGACCGACAGCGAACCGCATTTCCAGACTTATTCGGTGCCCTGTGAGACGGAATGGGTGGTTCTCGATGCGTTGAACTATGTCAAGGACAATCTGGACACCACGGTGAGTTATCGTTGGTCCTGCCATATGGCCGTGTGTGGCAGCTGTGGCATGATGATCAACGGTGAGCCAACCCTTTCCTGTAAGGCGTTTCTGCGAGATTATCCAGACCATATTCGTGTGGAACCACTGGTGCACTTCCCCATTGAGCGGGATCTGGTCACCGTGATCGATGATTTCATGGAAAAACTCAGTCGCGTCAAACCCTATCTGATCCCCAAGGAGGAACGATCTATCGCTGAGGGTGAATACCGGCAGTCTCCCGCGGAGCTTAAGCGGTTTAAACAGTACACGCTGTGTATCAACTGTATGCTCTGTTATGCCGCGTGTCCGGAATACGGATTGATACCCGATTTCATTGGGCCAGCAGCGATCGCTTTGGCGCATCGTTATAACAGCGATTCGCGCGACGGTGGCCGAGAGCAGCGTCAGCAGGTGATCGCAACCAATGAAGGTGTGTGGGAATGTTCATTTGTGGGCGCATGCTCTGAGGTTTGTCCGAAACACGTCGACCCTGCAGGCGCATTGCAACAGATGAAGATTGCAAGCACTGTGGACTGGTATAAAGAGCACTTAATGCCGTGGGGGAAGTCATGAGCCGTAAACCATATATGCGAGAGGTTCCGAAGGCTAGCTGGTATCTCCGGCAGTCACGCTACATGCGATACATGGGGCGTGAGGTAACCTGTATTTTCGTGGGCGCCTACGCGCTGTTTTTACTGATCGCCATCAAGCGCTTATCGGAAGGTCAAGCGTCTTACGAAGCTTTCCTCGAGGGTTTGAAGAGCCCTGCGGGAATTTTGTTTCAGGTGGTTACCTTGGTTTTTGTCCTTTATCATTCGACCTCTTGGTTTAATTTGACGCCAAAGGCTATGCCTATTCAGATAGGGGAAGAGTTCCTGCCCGGAGGTGTCATTGTTGGCGTGCACTACGCGGGCTGGGTAGTGGTGTCGCTGGTTATTCTGTTTTTGGCGGGGGTATTCTAGATGGCAAAATCGAATAAACCTATCGTCTGGGGACTATTCGCCGCCGGTGGCACCTTTACTGCGTTCTTTCTCCCGGCGCTCATCATCCTGACGTTGTTGGCTGCCCTGGGCTATGTGCCCGATCTGCTAGCTTACGAAAACATGCAAGCCTTTGCGGCCCACTGGTTCGGTAAGCTAATACTGTTTGCCATTGTCTTTTTGTCCCTCTGGCATGCGGCTCATCGCTTACGTATTACCTTGCATGACTTCGGTCTACGCAGTGATACGCTTGCTGCCAGCGCAGCTTATTTGGTCGCAGCCATCGGCACCATTGCTGCGATCGTCTATTTATTGCGCATCTAATAGGAGAGGCGATCGATCCCAGCTATAGCGCTCCTAAGACATTCGTGGTAGCGATCCCAGCCAATGTTTAAGTCGGCAGGTCTGGTTAGTCCACAAATCAGGTAGGTGCGCTATAGTGTCGTGTGGCCTGCAAGGTATCCATGGATACTTGTGCGGGCTAGGCGCCCACCGCTAGAACAAGTACAGCCGTCATTACAAAACCTTTAGAGGGCGTTTTAAAACTCCGACGCGCGTCGAGCGGGTATTGGCTCCGCTCAGGTCTGGGGCGGACTATAACAACACGATGGCGGAATGCACACGGTTGCCCGACTGACTATAACGGGTCGTTCGACTGAGAGGTTGTGAAAAAACCGTCGCGAGCGGCCCGAGCGCTAGGCGGACGGAGCCAAGCCGAGAGGCATATCAGATAGATAGGCGAGGAGCGAGCATCGCCCAACGCCGCTATCGGGTTGCGTAGCAGGTTTTTTCACAACCTCTGAGAAGAGCTGTGACGGCCTAGACTACTACTTGGGAGCATCGGTATGGAAAAAACGATAGCCATTGAGGGACGCAAGACCCGTGCGTCCAGGCCCTACCGCGAACCTGCGACGGAAATACCGCTACCGAAGTATCTGGAGCAGACGTATTGGTGGGCATACCTGCATCCGAACGGGGTACGTGTTTTCGAACGCCAGTGGTTGGTGAATTTAATCCTGTGGGGCAATTTCGCGGTGCTACGCGATGCCGCCTTGCAAGAGCTGGGCCCCTCGATCAGCGGCAATGTGCTGCAGGTTGCCTGTGTTTACGGGGATTTCTCTGAGCAGTTGGCGCGCCGCCTGGATCCGAATGCGCACTTGGATGTAGTGGACGTGGCTCCCGTGCAACTCGACAATCTCACCAGCAAGGTAAAGAACTACGCTAACGTCTCGTTGCACCATCAGGATTCGACCGACCTCAACTTTGCCGACGCGAGCTTTGATAGCGTGGTGGTGTTTTTTCTTCTCCATGAGCAACCGGAGAGTGCACGAATCCGTACTATCCAGCAGGCGCTTCGGGTGGCGAAACCGGGCGGCAAGGTCATTTTCGTCGATTACCATCGCCCGAACTGGTCCAATCCGTTTCGCTATGTCATGATTCCCATCTTAACGTTCTTAGAGCCGTTCGCTTTGGATATGTGGCGCAAGGATATCGTTAGCTGGATAAGCGGACCGTTTCGGGCCAAGAACGTGCGCAAGGAGACCTTTTTTGGGGGTCTGTACCAAAAGGTAGTGGTTAGCGTGTGAGAAGCTTGTATACCTTATAAGCTGTTTTGAAAATGTCGCGAGCGCCGGTAGAGCCAAGCGGGTGGCGCCAAGCCGCGAGACCTATTAGATAGATAGGCGAGGAGCGAGCACCGCCCAACGCCGCTCTCGGGCCGCTCGCGACGGTTTTTTCACAACCTCTGAAGCGAAAGGGCATTAAATGCCTGAAACGATGACCATGGTTTTATCGTTTCTTCAAGGTCGTGGTTCGGAGCGTCAAAGGGGCACCCCTAGGGTAATGGATAATAACGTGCCGAAACGATGATGTTTCGCTAACTGTCAGTTGATTGGAAAGGCCCATGGAAAATGATAAGACGATTGCGTATGGCGTGACTATTTTGGGCGCTTTGTTAGCTGCGGCAATCTCGGTGGTACCCCATTTCGATGCGGGCCATCGTCTGGCATTTGGCTTATTCCTTTGGAGCCTGCTACCGTACTACGCGTATTTGTTGCTCAGTGGTGTTGCGGCGGGCCTGCGGCTGATGGTGCCGGGCGCTTCGATGATCAGCGTCGATATCATCGGTAAGAGCTATCATGTCTTCAATCGCGATTCGGCGCTAGGTGAGGCCATTGGGCTTTACCTTCCCATTGTGGTCCTCCTGGCACTGGTCGCAGGCTATCTGGTTGGCGCCAAACTGGAAGCAGGAAAGCGGGAGCGCATCGGATAGCCCGCGCTGACGGCGAAGACAGCCGTTTCGGAGAGCGAAACCCCGATGGTGCCTGGAGTTGGCTCGGTCGACCATCTGACAGAGGGGTGGCGGTGCTGCGAGCCTTCTCATAGGTTGTGAAAAAACCTGCTGCGCTACCCGATAGCGGCGTTGGGCGATGCTCGCTCCTCGCCTATCTATCTGATATGTCTCTCGGCTTGGCGCCGTCCGCCT
>CAZUZO010000033.1:0-27816 GCA_964624765.1 uncultured Thiotrichales bacterium | reverse complement strand
AGCACACCATCGCACCACTCCTCCGGCAGCCGATCCTCTGGGCGCAAGGGTGTGTTGCGGAGGCGGCCGGACCCAAGCCGACAGGGACGTCTTCACGGCGTCCCCTGCGCCCAGAGGGTCGGCTGGCCCCAGGGCAAAGGTAATAAAACCGCCGAAACGATGACCAACGCCGAATATGTTTAGGAGAAAAGCATGAAGGGCATCGTGCTGGCCGGCGGAGCGGGAACCCGGCTCTATCCCATCACCCGCTGTGTGAGCAAGCAGTTACTCCCCGTCTACGATAAGCCCATGATCTACTATCCCCTTTCGACCCTCATGTTGGGGGGGGTGCGGGAGATATTGCTCATCTCCACGCCTTGGGATCTGCCCAACTTCCGGCGCTTACTCGGGAGCGGCGAACAGTGGGGACTCGAGCTGCATTATGCCGAGCAACCGCAGCCACGGGGCCTTGCGGAGGCCTTTCTCATCGGCCAAGAATTTATCGCCGGCCAGCCAACCTGCTTGATTCTGGGTGACAATATCTTCTACGGCCATGGCCTTAGCGAAACGCTGCAACAGGTTGCGAGGCGTACCCAGGGAGCGACCGTGTTTGCCTACCGCGTCAACACCCCGGAACGCTACGGCGTGCTCGAGTTCGACGGGGCGGGCAATCCTGTGCGGATTCAGGAAAAACCGGCGGTTCCGCCGTCTCACTATGCCGTGACGGGAATATACTTCTACGACCAGCAGGTCGTCGATTTCGCCCGGTCACTTCGGCCCTCGGCGCGCGGCGAGTTGGAGATCACCGATCTCAATCAGATCTATCTCGACCGAGGTGAGCTCCAGGTGGAAAAACTGGGGCGCGGCATCGCCTGGCTGGATACCGGCACCCACGAATCGCTGCAACAAGCTTCAAACTATATCGCGGCCATCGAGGCCCGACAGGGGCTGAAGATCGCTTGTCTGGAAGAGATCGCCTATCGCATGGGCTACATCTCACGCGACCAACTCCAGCACCTCGCCACTGAACTCATGCAAAACGGATACGGCCAATATCTCCTTGAAATCTTGGAGGAAGCCGTTTGAGCGTCGGCTGCGGCTCACCCGTGTGCCAACCCAGGGTGGGAAAGCCACAGCCCCAGAGTGCCAAACCGAACGTAAGAAGGCTGAACATTATGCAGAGGCGAGGTAAACAATGCGACAGCTGCTAGTCACGGGTGGAGCCGGGTTCATCGGCAGCAACTTCGTGCGCTACTGGCTCGCCCAGCACGCGGACGATAGCCTGGTCATCCTCGATGCCCTCACCTACGCCGGTAACCTAGAAAGTCTCGCTGGGCTGGAATCGCTACCCAATTATCGGTTTATCCAGGGTGATATTTGCCACGCCGAGCGGGTCGAAAAGATCTTCCGTGAGAACGGTATCGACACCGTCGTCCACTTTGCCGCGGAATCCCACGTCGATCGCTCCATCCTCGGACCCGAGGCATTCATCCACACCAACGTCCACGGAACTTTCGTGCTGCTCGAGGCGGCCAGAAAAACGTGGGGAGACAGCCGGCGCGGACAACGTTTCCTCCATGTGTCCACCGATGAGGTGTTTGGAAGCCTGGAACGCGACGAACCGCCTTTCAGTGAGGCGAGCCCCTATCGACCCAACAGTCCCTACGCCGCCTCCAAGGCCGCTGCCGACCATCTGGTGCGAGCCTACTTCCACACCTACGGACTGCCGGTACTGACCACCAACTGTTCCAATAACTATGGTCCCTACCAGTTCCCCGAGAAGCTCATACCGCTGACCATCATCAACGCTCTCGAGAGCCAGCCCATTCCTGTGTACGGTGATGGCCGCAACGTGCGCGATTGGCTGCACGTCGAAGATCACTGCCGGGGCATCGAAGCCGTACTGATGGCCGGCGAAACCGGCCAAACTTACAGCATCGGTGCGACTAACGAACGGGAAAATTTGGATATCGTCCAGCAAATCTGCGATTGCCTTGACCGCCTGGTGCCCACCGCCCAAGCACGCCGAAACCTCATCGCCTTCGTCACCGATCGACCCGGCCATGATCGGCGCTACGCCATCGATGCGGGAAAAATCCGCCGCCAGCTCGGCTGGCAACCACGCTATGCCTTTACCGACGGCCTGGAGCAAACCGTACGCTGGTACCTGGACCATGACGACTGGTGGAAACGGGTGCGCCGAGGCGATTATGTCCACTACTATGCCCAACAGTACGGGAGCGATAAAACGCCCAGGTTGGACTGAGAGGTTGTGAAAAAACCTGCTGCGCTACCCGATAGCGGCGTTGGGCGGTACTCGCTCCTCGCCTATCTATCTGATATGTCTCGTCGCTGCGCTCCGTCCGCCTGACTCTCGGGCCGCTCGCGACGGATTATTCACAACTTCTCACGCCCGGTCGTCGATACCGGCGCCGTCTGAACACTGGCCCACCAGCTCTGTTGCGGCATTTGCTTTGCCTCGGGCTCCCCCTGGTTCGCTTCGCTGGCGCGACCCACTGTTAACTGCGAGCGCAATGCCGCCAGCTCAGACCGCAGGGCTTGGACCTCGGCCTCCGGCACCTGCTTTTGCCCGACCGGGCGCGCCTCAGGCTCCAGTTCCAAAACGATGCCGGCCAGGGGTGGCAAGGTGATCGAGAGCGAATACGGCCGATCCATCCATGGCATCTCCTCGGCAATGAGGGGAAGCCCACCGTTTCCGACATTGCTACCGCCATAAAACTCGGAATCGGAGTTGAAAATTTCCCGATACCCCCCTGGGCTCGGCACGCCGATGCGATAGCCGTAGCGGGGTACCGGTGTGAAATTCACGACCACCACCAAGAATTCGTCATCGCACTTGCGCAGGTAACTCAGAGTCGACTGCTGGGCATCGTGACAATCGATCCAATCAAATCCCTGCCACTCGAACTCATAGTAATAAAGCGCCCTCGAATGATGATAAAGTGCATTCAAATCCTTCACCAACCGCTGCAGGCCGCTATGGAATGGGTACTGCAGCACGTACCAATCCAGCACGCGTGAGCTATCCCACTCGCCCCCCTGCCCAAACTCTGTCCCCATGAACAGAAGCTTCTTTCCGGGATGGGTGAACATATAGGTATAGAGCAAACGCAAGTTCGCAAAGCGGCGCCACTCATCACCCGGCATCTTGTTGAGCATGGATCCCTTGCCGTGCACCACCTCATCGTGGGAAAAGGGAAGCAGGAAATTCTCCGAAAACGCATACAGCATGCTAAACGTCAGCAGGTCATGATGATACTGCCGATAGATGGGGTCGTTAGCCATATAGCGTAGCGTGTCATTCATCCACCCCATATTCCACTTCATGCTGAAGCCCAGACCGCCCACGTAGGTGGGACGCGTCACTTGGGGCCAGGACGTCGACTCTTCGGCCATCACCAGTACGCCAGGATACTGGCCATGGATGACGGTGTTGAGCTCGCGCAGAAAATCCATCGCCTCGAGATTCTCCCGACCACCGTATTTATTTGGGATCCACTCCTCACGGGAATAGTCCAGATACAACATGGATGCCACAGCATCCACCCGCAACCCGTCCAGGTGCAATTCCTCCACCCAGAATACGGCGCTGGAAAGCAGGAAACCGCACACCTCCTGGCGTCCATAGTTGTAGATCAGGGTCGACCAATCGAGATGCTCGCCTTGGCGCGGATCCGCATGCTCATATACCGGCTCGCCGTCGAAACGCGCCAGGCCATGGGCGTCCTTCGGAAAATGGGCGGGCACCCAATCGAGAAACACACCGATGTCATGCTGATGACAGTAATTCACGAAGTAACGAAAATCGTTCGGTTTACCGAATCGGCTCGTGGGGGCGAAATAGCCGGTGGTCTGATAGCCCCAGGAGGCATCGAAGGGGTGCTCGGTGATCGGTAATAACTCGATATGGCTAAATCCCATTTCCTTGACATGGCTGACCAGATTTTCGGCAAGCTCCCGGTAGGTTAAGAACTCACCCTCTGGCCCACGTTGCCACGATCCCAAGTGCACTTCATAGACCGACATGGGCGCATGCAGCCAATCGCGGGACGCGCGCTTTTCCATCCACGCCTCATCGGTCCACGGGAAAGGCGTTTCGTCGACCACGATAGAGGCGGTGCTCGGGCGAACCTCAAACCGCTGACCGTAGGGATCCGACTTGAGGAACACCATGCCGGTATTACGGTTGCGAATCTCGAATTTGTAAAGAAGACCCGGTTTAAGCTCCGGAATAAACAGCTCCCACACACCGCTGCCTCCCCGCACTCGCAGAGGATGAGCGCGACCGTCCCAGCGATTGAACTCCCCGACCACGCTGACACGTTCGGCACTGGGGGCCCACACGGCAAACAACACCCCCGCTATACCGTCCACCAGGCGCGCATGCGCCCCCAGAAACCGATAGGCATGCCAATGTCGCCCTTCATTGAAAAGGTGTAAATCGAAATCGCTCACCTGGGGCAGAAAGGTATAGGGATCATGAACGATGTGCTCATGATGTCCGGAATCGCGCCAAATGAAGCGGTAGTGGTCCGGGAGTCCATCGGGATCACCGCGCCACTCGAAAATGTCGGTATTAGGGATGCGTTCCATCGATAACATCCCCTCAGCGATAGTCACATCGATGCAGTTTGGGATATTGGCCCGGATCACGACGCCGTCTTGTTCCTGATGCCGACCGAGCACCTTAAACGGGTCGTGGTGCCTCGCTTCTGCGATTCGCCGTAAGTCTTCTGTGAGGTTGGGAATGTTCATTGTTGGATCTCATTTATGTTCTCGCTCTGCTCCCTGTGCAGATGCCTTGAGAAACTGTTCTAAGAAGCTGTCCGAGCGCCGCCGTCGCCAGGCGCGCAGCGGCGACAAAATCGTCCGGAACGATTTTGAACGGCAGAAAGCTGGCCTCGAAGGAGCGAGCCCCAGGACCGGGGCGAGTCACCGTCGGAGTATACAAGGGAGTCCATGAAGATGGTGAGCCGCTGCCCAACGCAGCTATCGCAAGCGCAGTAATGCTTATAACACATCCATAGCAGGGCCGGAAACAACTCCATTATCCCTTCAGGCAATCGCCTCACGTGGCGAACAAGAACACCCTCTCTTTGGCGCCGGCACCCCCGGCACCGCCGCCTGCCCAAGCCGATGGACCCCTGCGGCCGCACACGGCTCCCGGATCCGTGACGCCCGATAAAAACCGTTCTTCGGGCCCGGGATAGCGATGACGTGGGTTACCCCCCTCCGTGATCGTAAGCCGAGTCCAAACTCGCGCGCTCACCCCCCCCGTTGAGGCCGGTCCCATCAGAGGTTGTGAAAAAACCTGCTACACGACCCGATAGCGGCGTTGGACGGTGCTCGCTCCTCGCCTATCGACTTGATATGTCTCTCGGCTTCGCGCCGTCTGCCTGGCTCTCGGTCCGCTCACGACGGTTTTTTCACAACTTCTCACTCCACTACTCGCCAGAGACCGTCCCTGTTGCGCGAAATCAACACATGATATTGAATTAACAGTATTTTATTCGGTATGATGGGGCACCGCAATCACTGTATCGGGGGTACCTCGCGTTGCACCCTGTTGGCGAGTTGACAATCGGCCACGCCGACTTGGCGCATTCTCGGTCCAACCCACCTTCCCATCTAGAGGGTATTGTAACAAGGTTACCGGCGCCTGCAGAATTCAAGAAGCCGTTTTAAAAACGACTGCGCTTGCCTGAGCGCGTTGCACAGCGGCTCGCAATCCTTATGTACTCCCCTGTACACTCCGGTTGCTCGCCACCGTGCGCCTTGCGACTCCGGCGCTCGTGACATTTTTAAAGCAGCTTCATAAGACGCCCAGTGACGACGAACGTCCCCGCCAGCGAGGTCACCGAGACGCTATTCTAGAGGTGTCACGAGCGACGGCAAGCGCAGCCGTTCAGTAAGCTAGCTTGTCGGTGATCGAGTGATAAGCACGACCGTGTCTGGCACAGCTTGGAAAAACAAGAACCGAGGCAAAACGCCTGCTTGAGCTGACGATTAAACCAACAACAAACTCTGCCCGTCTGCACCCTAGCGGCCTCTCGCGCCTAGGGGACAGATCCCTTCGATGGCATCAGGAAACCTGGAGTATGGTTCATGAAGATATATAACCTCTTTCCTCCACTTGCCGGCAAATTCGCCGATTGGACGCCCCACCTGGATCGGGCGGCTAAGATGGGATTCGACTGGATCTTCGTGAATCCGATCCACAAACCGGGGGGTTCAGGAAGCCTCTATTCGGTAGCAGACTATTTCGAGCTCAATGCCAAATTTGTGGATGCCGAATCGAGCAAAGCTGCTGAAGCACAGATCAAGGAGGTCATCCGTAGGGCCGAGCGACGAGGATTGCGACTGATGGTCGATTTGGTCATCAACCACTGTGCGTCGGACTCACCCCTCGTGTCCCAACACCCTGAATGGTTCATGCATAACGACGACGGCAGCGTTGCCCATCCGTTCTGTATCGAAAATGGCCACAAGACGGTCTGGGGGGATCTGGCGCGTTTCGACCATCAGCATAGCCGTGACCCCAACGGCCTGTACCGCTATTGTTACCAGATCGTGGAGTACCTGATCCGGTTGGGTTTCAAAGGGTTCCGCTGTGACGCAGCCTACCAGATTCCATCTAAGCTATGGCGACGCCTGATAGGGGAAATAAACAGCCATCATCCGGACGTACTCTTTCTCGCGGAGACCTTGGGGTGTACCGCGGATGAAACCAAGAAGACCGCCGATGCCGGCTTCAATTATGTCTTTAACAGTTCCAAGTGGTGGGACTTCTCTCAGCCCTGGCTATTGGAGCAATACGACCTGATTCGGGAACGCGCCCCCTCCATCAGCTTTCCGGAAAGTCACGATACCGCGCGGCTGATGGAGGAGATGCACGGCAATATCGAGGCACTGAAACAGCGCTACTTGTTCGCTGGTGTCTTCTCCAGCGGAGTCATGATGCCCATCGGGTACGAGTTCGGATTCCGCAAGCGGCTCCATGTGGTCAACACCCGACCGGAGGACTGGGAAGAGACGGGTATCGACTTGACGGATTTCGTGAGCCGGGTCAACGACCTCAAGACTCGCTTCCGCGTTTTCCAGGAGGAGTGTCCGACCCAGGTACTGCGCTACGATAATCCCGCCGTCTTGCTCATGTGGAAGGCATCGGTGAAGACCCCTGAAGAGGCCTTGATCATTTTGAACAAAGATCCCTGGAATCGGCAGCATTTCCATGCCGAGAGCCTGGGGGCATTCATTCAAGGGGGCGCACCGTTGATGGATGTCTCGCCCGACGATCCCATGGACTACGTCCCCGTACCCTTCTCCTATGAGCTAAGACCAGGCGAAGGGCGGGTATTGGTGACTACCCGGGAATAAACAGGACTCCAGGCGGGTCGTCTAGCGATAGCACCACGCCTCGGAGCCATTCGGAATGTGTTTCGCTTAGGGAAGTTCTATGTACGTTGCGATGATTTCGCCTGAATGTGCCCCCGTCGCGAAGGTGGGCGGCTTAGCCGATGTGGTGTTTGGACTAAGCCGCGAACTCGAGATTCGGGGAAACGAGGTTCACATCATACTCCCCAAGTATGACTGCATGCGGTATGACCACATTTGGGGGCTCAACATTAGCTTCGCCGATCTTTGGGTTCCTTGGTACGGCGGCAGTATTCATTGCACCGTGTGGTTTGGTTTCGTACACGGCCGCAAATGCTACTTCATTGAGCCTCATTCCGAGGACAATTTTTTCAACCGCGGGCACCTGTACGGTTCTTGGGACGACACCACCCGCTTCACTTTCTTCAGTAAGGCCGCCATGGAATTCCTGCTCCAAGATGGCCGTCGTCCCGACATCATTCATTGCCACGACTGGCAGACCGGACTGGTGCCAGTACTCCTCTTCGAGGTTTACCAGCACCTCGGGATGCATAACCAGCGGGTGTGCTACACGATCCATAACTTCAAGCACCAGGGCACCACCGGTGAACACATTTTGCACGCCACCGGATTGGCACACCCAGAGTATTTCTTTCACTACGATCGACTGCGGGATAATTTTAATCCCTTCGCCCTTAACCTCATGAAAGGCGGCATCGTTTACGCGAACTTCGTCACCACCGTCTCGCGACAACACGCCCATGAAGCGCGGTTTACCGATCAAGGTTATGGCCTCGGACATATCTTGGAGGTCCACCAGGGGAAATTCGGCGGGGTAGTGAACGGGGTGGATTACGACGTGTGGAATCCCGAGATCGATGCCCTCATTCCGGCGCGGTATGGACCGGACGATGCCGACGCCA
Source organism: uncultured Thiotrichales bacterium (assembly GCA_964624765.1). Lineage (GTDB taxonomy): Bacteria > Pseudomonadota > Gammaproteobacteria > HK1 > HK1 > JAGTVB01. The sequence continues at coordinate 19,519 of CAZUZO010000033.1, read as the reverse complement.
AATACGGCAACAAAGACGCGCTGCGCGATCGGTTGTGGTTGCAGAAGGGCTTCAAACCGATCATCGCCTACATCGGCCGCCTGGATAGCCAGAAAGGCGTCCATCTCATCCGCCACGCGATCTTTCACGCTCTGCATGCCGGCGCCCAATTCGTGCTCCTCGGTTCCAGCCCTGACGAGGCGATCAATCGCGACTTCTGGCACCTCAAGCACCACCTGAACGACAGCCCAGACTGTCATCTGGAACTGGGTTTCAACGAGGAACTGTCCCACCTCATCTATGCCGGCGCCGACATGATCGTGGTGCCCAGCCTGTTCGAGCCCTGCGGTCTCACCCAAATGATCGCGCTCAAATACGGGACCGTGCCGATCGTGCGAGCGGTAGGCGGGCTGGTGGACACGGTATTCGATCGAGACTACTCGTGGAAACCACCCGAGGAGCGCAACGGCTACGTTTTCCACGAGGCGGACTTCGCGTCTTTAGAATCGGCCATGCATCGAGCCATCGGTCTTTGGTACGGCTACCCCGATGAATTCCGCAAGCTTCTCGTCCAAGGTATGCGCTACGACTATTCCTGGAACCGTCCCGGGCAAGACTACCTGAACATCTACGATCACATCCGTGCGACGTAGGACTCGTTTTTTCACAACCTCATAGGCAGTCTGGGTTCTCTCCCGGGAAACCTTCCCGGTGTGGAGATCTCGAGACTCACTGGTGATATGCTCTGCTGTTGTGGAGCCAAAAGCTGCTTAGGACACGTGTCATGGCTGAGATCTTTCATGCCCTAGCCCTGAATCTTCACCAACCCGAGGGCAACCTCGAGGCCCTTTGGGAACAAAACCAACCGGAGGCCATCGAGATCCTGCAGGCTCTCCATCGGCTGACGCAAGCGCTGGCGTCCTATGATGATCGCGCCCGGGTTCATGTGAGCCTGTCCGGTACCCTTCTGGACACGCTGGCGAGTGAGGATTTTCAGCCGCTGATCGCCCCGCATCTCGACTGCCACGGTTTTCTGCGGGCGATCCAGAATCGGCGCATCTTTGAGATCCTCGGTACCGCCTACTACCATCCCGTGCTGCCCATCATTCCCGCCAGCGATTGGGATGACCATCTGGCTCGGTGGGCGGATCGGGCACGTTATCTGTTCGGCCGCACACGCTTTCCAGGATTTTGGCCCCCGGAAATGGGATTCTGCATGGAGCTCATTCCTCATCTGAAGCGTCTGGGCTACCGCTACGCGCTGGTGGACAGCGAGCACGTCGAGCCCCGGACCCCGATGAGCGCAGCGGAATTAGGCTACCGGCCCCACATCGCCGAGTTTGGTGGCGATGAGCTGGTGATCGTGGTGCGCGACCGAGCGTTGTCTAATGCTGTCTTAAGCGGTATGGACTGCAGCCAGTTCCAGGACACGGTCCGTGAGCGGACCAAGGAGTGCTCGGCACCCGCCCTGGTGACGCTGTGCGCTAACGGCGATAATGGCGAGCGGTTCCGAAGCGCCGATCCGCACATCAACTTCTGGAGCAGCTTCTACGTTCCGCTGCTAGCGAAGAGCGAGCAGACGGTTCCAGCCTTGAAGGCCACTTTCATCCACGATTACCTCGATCGGTACGGTACCCACGGCCGCGTGTATGTGGGGCCTGGTGCCTGGAACACGCCTTGGCATGACGGCAAGGACTTCGTGCAATGGACCGGCTCGGCCGGGCAGCGGGAAGCATTGACTCGATTGGATCAAGTCAGCCAGGCCTTCCACACCGCGAGAGCCAATGTGGCCAGCATAGGAGCAGCCAACGACGACACTCGGCACCAGCTAGAAGAGGCTCACCGACGAATTCTCAGAGCAGAAACCAGTTGTCACTTTTTCTGGGGAGAGGCCTGGGTCCCGCGCTGCCATCAAGATCTGGACGAAGCCTGCACCTGTCTGGAACGCGCCTGGGGTACCTTAGGTGAAGGTTGACGGGCCTAAGAAGCTGTTTTAAAAACGACTGCGCTTGCCTGAGCCGCCGTGCGCCTTGCTCTGTCGGCGCTCGCGACGTTCTTAAAACAGCTTCTAACCCTGCCAGAGAGCGCAACTGAGCGGTGGCAACTCGATGCGACCGCCCGCGCACGGGAAACGGGCACTGGTCAGGCCGCTGACCTCGAAGCGCTCATGATCCGCCAGTTGCCGCCAGCGAGCGATGTCGAGGTCCTGGAGCGTAAGGTGTACCGTCTCGTGGTGGGGATTAATGGCAAACAACAGCTTGTGCTTGGCTCGACTGTAATCGGCATTGAACAACACGGCCATCGCCGAACCTTGGGCGGCGCCAAAATAACGTAAGTAACCCTCCGAGGGTGGAGAATCCAGACGAAACAGCTTTCCTTGTTCGGACAAGCGAAATCGGATCCAGCGCCGAAAGTATTCGTGAGAGCCGGAGAACACGAGTAGCCGGTGATAATCGATGGCGTTTTCTTCCGGAGCACGATAACTGTTGTGTATGCCGCGCTTTGTGCGCAAGCTATCTTGGCCAGCGGACAACATCGGTATACCGAGCGAGCACATCAAAACAGCCAGCATCAGGTGAGTACGCCGTCGGTCGTTGGCGGTGGGATGATCGCCTCGATGATGGGGATTCTCGGTGATCTTGTCGACCCAACAGTGATCGTCGTGGGATTCGACGTAATTGACACTCTGCGCCGGCCAAGCGCTCAGATGAGCGAGACTTCCGGCCATGAAGTATTGCAGTCCGGCCTGATTCCCCTGCCCCATCACATAGTCGCGCAAAAACTCCCGATAGCCGTCGTTCCAAGAGGCGAAACCGGTCTCTTTCAGTGCCAAGGCGATGTGGCCTCGAAAGCTCCAAGGCTCCGCGATAAGGATGACAGAGGGCTTGACGCGCTTCAACGCAGCTTCGATGGCCTTGAGAATCTCGATCCCGATCAGCTCCGCCAAATCGAAGCGGAAGCCGTCGACATCGTAGGTTTCAACGAAATGAATGAGGCTGTCTAGGATGAGTCGACGCCCCATCGGCGTATCGCAGCGGAAATCATTGCCACACCCGCTCCAGTTGGTCAGGCTGCCGGCTTCATCAAGGAGGAAATAATAGTGCTTATCGATAAACAGCAGGGGATTCGGTTCGCCGATATGGTTGTAAACCACATCCATGATGACCGCGATACCTTGGCGGTGAAACGCGGCCACCAGGGCCTGGAATTCCTCCACCTGTGATCCGAGCTCCGGCACCAGTGCATAACTACTCTCTGGCGCAAAGAAGTTTGTTGGCATGTAACCCCAGTGGTAGTCATCCCTGGAATCGTAGCCTCCAAACTGCTGAACCGGCTGCAGTTCCACGGCGTTGACACCGAGGCTGCGTAGGTAAGACCCCTCTGCCTCCACCCATTTTTGCAGACCGGTAAAACCGAGCCGCTCCTCATCCTCCAACCGCAGCGGGGCGTAGCGGATGAGATCCCGGACGTGGGCCTCGAGCACGATGAGATCATGCCACCACGGCGGCTGAAACAATGGGCGGTGACGCTTCAGGTGCCGCTTGTCCAAGATGATCCCCGGTCCGCCGGGCCCCACCGTTGCTAACGCATAGGGATCGAGTATGCGGAAGTTTGGGTCGAAATGGGTACCCGCACCCTGCTGCAAAGAATCCAGGCAATAGTAGTAATACCACCCGTGCAGGTTAGCCGGATAGCTCACCTCCCAAACCCCGTCGGGCAGACGGCGAAGCCGCCGCTCCGTGGGTTCCGGACTATCCAGGTGTTTGAAGAAGAACACCTTGACCACCGAAGCACGGGGGGCGAAGAGGCGAAACACGGTCGTTTCGCCTGCTACCGAAGCGCCCAGCTCTCGCTCGCTCCCGCGCCTTAACAGCGCCGCGCTCTCATCGACTTGTTCCCGACCCTCGACGCTATCGGACCGCGATCGTTTCTTGTTCATCTCACAGCTTGTACATACGGCGGCGGCTGGTGCTCGCTACTCGCCTATCTACCTATGTCTCGTCGCTGCGGCCAAACGTCTCACCCGCCGCCAACTCCACCCACTGTCCACCACAACTTAGCCAGATGGTTCGCTTGGAGTCGTTGTGTACTGGGCCCGTCATCGACCAGCCCCCGAGCGCCTTGACTGCCGTCAGGTAATCCAGTACGTCCAGGGTGGTAGCGTAATAAATCTCGGGGCGAACATGCATCAAGCGGCAAAAATCCTCTAGATAACGCCAATCCTTGCGTGGATCGGCACTCATAAAGCCATCCAACTCGTAGCTGTGCCCCCACACATAAAAAAGCGCCGGCTGCTCGCCGTCCTGCTCGAGGAACCGTTGGCCCAGGGCTAAAGCTTGGTTGTGATGGCACGACGTCCCTAACGCCAGTGGCCGTTCCGGGAGCCCAAACCCTGCCGTGGTATGGATCGTTCGGCCGTAGGCCAAACCGAGCGCCGACAACCGTTCGATCGTGCGCTCATCATGGGCACCAAAGGGATAGGCAAAACCCCGCACCGGCGCACCGACCCGATCCTCGAGGGCTTTCTGATCATCGCCGACTTCACGGTCGATGGCCTCGTTCGATAGGGTGGTGAGATCGAGATGGTTGACACCATGGGCCGCCACCTCATGGCCTCGATAAAGGGTGGGAAGCTCACGGCTCGCTATGTGGTGAACTGAATCGAGTACCCCCGAATTGAGGTGAAAGGTAGCCCGCAGTCCATACTCGTTCAGCAACGCCACCAGCCGGCGATCATGTTCGCTACCGTCGTCGTAGCTCAGGACCAGAGCTTTGCGCTTGCCCTGGGGAAATAGGACTCTGATCGTCGTATGGTCGCTATCGGCTATGGGCATTGGCATCGACCAAGCCGCTAAGGCTGGGCACAGGCATCTCTCAGCAACACGCCGTTATCGATCAGCCTATCCAGCCAGTAGTTCATACACTCCGCAAAGTACGTATCCTCCCAGTGGTGGAACAGATGGCCGTGCTCTCCGAGGGGTGAACGACCCTCTTGAGGATGGATCTCGAGCATGCAGGATAGGTGGTCAGGGGCCAGTTCCGCCAGCGCCGCCGCCATCAGGGCACGCAGGCCGGCCACACCGAAAATCCCACCCAGTATGTGCTGTCCTCCGTAGGCGAAGGGAATACGAATGTGTTGCAGAAAACTCAAGTGGTCCGACACCCCGAATGCGCTCAACGTCGACAACGGATGGCCGTCGTGCAAGTGTAGGTGCAGCGGCTTGCGCAGCCGCGCCAGCCGCTGCACCAGTTCCACCACGGCCGGCTGGGCTTGACGCACCGCCGCTTGCACCGCGCCGATGCGTTCGCCGAGCTCTGGGCTATCGGGGCGCAAGGCACAGACGTCATCGCCCCGGTGCTGCGCCGCGTACAGCTGACGACAGAGGTAAATCCCGACATGGGAGACATCGACAGCGGCACAAACACGCTGCAGAGCGGCCGTTCGCTCGAACAGATGGGCGAAAAGCTCCAATGGGAGCCCGGCGGCATACTCCACAAACAACAAGGGCGCATTCGGAATCCTCCCCAGTCGCCGTTCCACTGCCTCGAAAGCCGAGAACACGGCCTGCGGATCGGTCGCAAAGGCCTTCTGATCGTGGACCAAAATGCCGTAAAGCGCTCCCGCAGCGCAGGCGGCATAATCGCCAACGAGCGCTTGACCCGCCTCGCTCGACAGATCGATGTCACGCGGCAGATGGGCGGTGCAAGCTTGTCCAGGGGGCCTATAGGCCATGAGGGTCACCAGATGTTCGGGGCTGCCAGGATAGAACTCACCTCCTAGACCCGCCTCGGCCAGGCGCGTCTGGGCCAGCCGCAGCAACGCCTCATCGCCACGAAGCGGCGGTTGAATCGACAGCATGGCCAATAGCTTAGGAGAGTTAACCATGGCCGGAGCCTTCAGGCCGTGGGCCTTCAGCACCTCCAGGGGTAGCTCTTAGGCCTTGCTGAGGACGGCTTTGCACCAAGTAAACGATGTCATCGGCCACTACGCCTTCGACATCCTGAGGCGAACCCAAGCGTGCTTCCAGGAACCCAGCGATCGCGATAAGGCGAACCCCAAGCGTCTCACCACCGGCCGCATCCAGCGACCAACGCACCCCACTGTAATCGATGCGTTCCCTGGTCGGGGCCCGTGGACCTGGACGCAACGCGAAGCTAAAACTGGCCAGTCGGGTGAACCTCGCTTGCCCTGCCTGACGCTGGCAAAGCAGCCGATAGGGACTTCCAGGCTGGACTGCCGATGCCAGTGTTTCACCGAGCCCGATGGCTAACTCCACGGAAGCGTGTTCGCCACTGCCGGTGAGGGGATCTGAGGTGTGCATTATAAAGGACAGCTCAGGATGCACCATCTCCTGGACCAAGACCGCCATGCGCACCTGTTCGTGCGCAATGTGACAGGCGCGACGGCTCAGGGCCGCACGCCGGGTCCAAAGCGATGCCCAGACCGATCTCACGGCCTCGCCGAGATCCGCCGCACCGACCCCGATCACCGAATCGTAGAGTCCAGCCCCGGCGAAATCTTGCAGATCCTCGCCGTTGGCGCTGGAACGCACGGCCAGCGGCTGGCTCGCTGTAAAGCCACTCCCGAGATCAGCGAGCAGAAACTCCGGTATCGGTACAGCCTTGAGCAGCGATTGCAACTTCGTGAGGTATCGTTCCTGTGCATCGGGCAAAGCCTCACCGAACGCCCGCTGAAGCCGTCGATATTCACGTTCCAAAGCCGAATCGGAAGCCAAACACTGTTCCATCACGCCGAAGGGCAGCACCCGCCCCTGGGGTGCCCGGAACAAGCCGCTCTCTTGGGCCAGGCTTAGCAAACGCCCCGCGGCCGCCGCCTTGGCGCCGCAAGTCGTGTTCTCGGCCGCAGACAGCGGCAAGGACCGAAGCTCGGTGGTAAGAGCCGCCGCCAACAGCCGCGGGGCGACGCCAACCACCTGCTCGGCTGGGGACACGTTCGTCTCCACTGACTCCAACGAGAGCCCCTCGGCCTGCACACGCACGTTGACCCAACCGTTTACCAGAGACGCGAACTGATCGAGCTGGTGGCGCACATCCGCGGTGACAAAGGGCACGCCGGCTTGGCGTGCCCGCACCCCCAGATGGGAGAGGTGGGGAATGGGATGGGCGAGCAGCACGCCCACCACATGGCGCGGGATCTCCTCGTCCCCCTCGGCCTGCCCCAGCAGCACGACCAGCGGCGCGGGCGACGACGGGACCTCCGCCAGCCTAAACGCCCGCACCAGCCGTCCGTGCGCCTCCCCCACCACCAATGTCTCCCACGGCGGCAGACGCAAGGCCGTGCGCAGCGCCGAGCGCGCCATGTCCACAAGCTTGGAAAGCTGAAACAAAAGATTTCCGCGAATATCGCCTTCGCAGAACATATCGATCGCATGTTGTGCCACACCGAGCGCCGCACCCAGCACGTTCACCCGCTCGGCAAACAGGGCGACGACTCGGTCGCTGTAGCTTTCGCCCAAACGGTGCGCCCGCTCCAAGGTCGCCAACAACCGCCGTAGCTGAAAATCGCTGCTCGGATCGAACGCTTCCGACCACCGGGCCAGTTCCGACTCGATGGCCAAGCACTCGTCCGGCTCAATCCGGCTGACTCGAACGTTGGCCACTACACCCCGCAGGGCGGCTAGCACCTGTGGCCAGCTTTGGCCGACACCGAAGCCCTCGAGCTCGTTTGCGAGCTCGCTGGTCAGTACAAAGGCGTAATCCTCCAAACCAATATCGGCAAGCCCCAGGCGCTGCCTGTCGGCGCCGGTGACAACCTCACCGTAGGGGGTCAAACGTTGGCGCAGCTCGGTCAGTTTCCCCAGCAGAACTACCCGATCCTCCAGCCCGTGCTGGCCTTTGGCCTTCAAACTGAGGAACTCACGGATGCGCTCGGCATCCTCCCGGCCAAGGGTGGGCTGCAGCTCGTCCAGGCGTTGTTCCATACCGGTGGCGTTAAAAAACTCCTTCAGTTCCTCATGAAAGATCTGGAACTGATGAACGAACTCCGGCGCATAGCTACTGCCAGGCTGGGTAATCCGCGCCAACATCTCCTCGGAGGTCTTCAGATCTTCGGGACCGGCGCATCGATGCAGCTTGTTCTGCAAGCGGTGTTTGATCTCGCGCTTGAGATCCTTCGGGATATCGTTGCGGTGGGCGATGTCGCGGATACGGGTCAGCGGCTCACGCCGGCAGAATTGGTCACTGTGGGACGGTAGCCAGGGCAAGATCTTGCGCACCATCCAGGCGTTATCGGTGGAGGCTAGGGCCGCTAAGGACTCTTCGATAGCCAGCGCGGCACGCGCATGATGATTGGGCCGAAAGTGGCGTCCATCCTCCTCACAGGGCACCTCACCGGTCCCCAAGAAGCGCAGATACGCCGCAATGGTTGCGAGCTCGGCCACGGACAACGGGGGCTGAGAGCCCGTCAACCGATCGCTCACCCAGGCCAGTCGCTGGCGCCAACTGGAGTGCCGCCGGTGGGCAGCGACCAGCTCGCGGATAAACGTATCGCTGATGGTCGCGGGATCGACCGTCGTCGGAGCAGCCGAGGGTCGGCGGGCAGGCGCTGGCCCGGTCCCGCTAGTCTGTTGAGCGGCCGAAACCGGCGCCGGCGCTTGCCCACCCGCTGTGCGTGGCTTGCCAGCCTGCCGTCTCTCACCCGCCCGCCCGAGTAGCGGCCGCAGCCGCCGTTCGGCCTGCAACAGTAGATCGCGAGGCTCCGGCCACTGTTCGAGAATCAAGGCCCCGCTGAAGCGCCGTGCCCGTAAACGCTCGATGAACGCACGAATGCCCGCATCGTTGCTCCCCGCCGGACCGCTAAAGAGGGTTAGGTGGCTATCGGCATCGCCATAATTCTCATGCAAGTGCACGTGGATGATCGGCACCTCGGCGGCCAGCTGGTCCAGATAGCGAATGTAGTCGTTGCGCGTGGGCGCGCAGAGATTGGCATGGCCCAGATCCAGGCACAGTCCCACATGGTCGCCAACCCCATCCAGCTGCCGTAACTCGGCAAACGTTTGGTTGACATCGTCGGGAGTGGTCTCAGGCGTGTTCTCGATGCTGATCCGCACCCCCAGCTGCCTGGCACGGCGCACAACCGGCAGCAATGCTTGCGCATAGCCCCGCGGCCCTTCGTCCATATACAGATGCAGGTTGACAAGGCCGGCGCCAATGGCCTGGGCAAAGTCTAGGCTCTCGAAAAGTAGCCGATGCCCATCGGGCCACAGCGGATTCGCTTGATAAGGGGCATGGACGCTATAACCTATATCGCGCTCTTGAGCCAGTTCTCTCATCGCTTGGCGTGTCGGGCCATCCATGTCAGCGATAGCCCAGCCCGCGGCAGTGCCATCCTCGTACACCTTCTTGTCTCCGAACCACTCGAAGGCGTCGAACCCATGGGCGAGCGCAAACTCAAAGGGTTCCAGCGGTGTGGTGGCAGAAAACGCCGTTTGATTACCGATGCGAATACGCCGAGTCATAGGAGCCATCCAGAAGTGAACGTTTGCGCCGGTGATTGTAACGCCGAACAGCCGAAGCAACGAGTGTCTAGCGGGAGATGATGCCGCTGGCGAGCGCTCTTAAGAGCGCTCGCCAGGCTGGGGCGCATTATCGGAAACGTCTCGTTCAGCAGCCCTATATAGCGCACCTACCTGATTTGTGGACTAATCAGACCGGCCGACTTGAACATTGGCTGGGATCGCTACCACGAATGTCTTAGGAGCCATAGAGCCCCACCTGCGGCCGGGTTTGCACCAAGTAAACCTCACCCTGCTGAACCGCACCTTCAATGTCCTGAGGCGCCCCAAGGGCTTGCTCGACTTCCAAGCCGAGGCGGGCGATCTGGGTGAGCAGATCGCGGCGAAACACCGCATCGCTGACCAGCGGCTCTTGCGCGTAATTGACCAATCGCTTGCTCGGTGCCTCGGCCAAAAAGCTGTCATACAGCCCGGCACCGGCAAACCCCTCGAGATCCTCGCCGTTGGAGTCGGAACGAAAGATGACCCCCCGCCCATCAAGGGCCAAGCTCTTGCTCGGGTACGAGATCAAGGCAAGCTCCAGATCGTCCTTGCGACAGAGAAAACCCATCGCCCGTCCAGGGTAGTTCCCCACCAAGGTCTCGCCCATGCCGACCACCACCTCCGCAAACAACTCGTCACGGCGACTGGTCAGCGGATTCACCGTGTGGATCACGAAGGCGTAATCGGCCTGCACGACTTGCTGGATGAGCACCGCGAGCATCAACTCGTCATGGGCGATGCCGAGCGCCACGCGCGAGTAATAGGCGCGATTGTTCCACTTCGAGCCCCAAACCCGACACAATCCACGCCAGATAGAAGCCCATTCCCTGGCGGGCAACCCCGCATGCTTCCACACGTCGAGCAAAGCCTCCTGAAACACCGCCGGCGCCTGCAGCTCGAGAGCCGCCGCTCTCAGACGCGGCAAGACCTGCTCCGGATCGGACGCCACAGCCGCGAGTAGCTGCTGGTAGCGCTCTGCCCGTAACCCATTCTCGGCACCCTGCAAGATCTGCTCAAAGACTCCGAATGGCACGGCAATGGATCGGGGAAACCGGATCCAGCTCGATAACCGCCCCTGCAGATCCAAGAGATGATTGGATTTGCCACCCACCCGTTCGTCGTTGAATTCCGCTGAGCCGATCGCCCAGGCGTCGAAATCTCGCCGGCGCACCGTAATGGTCGGCCCCAATGGCCGCACCACATCCTCGGGCACGGCCTGTTCGGCATCCTCAAAGGTCACGTCCCCTGCACTGCTAACGGCCAACCTCAAGCGGCGATGCTCGAATGCTTTGAGCCGCTCATAGGTGCTTGCGTCGAAGCAGGTGGCGAACAGCACGTGAGCATTGCGAGCGCGCACCGCCACATGCGACACCAAGTCAGGGGTATCGGTGGTGATCACGGAGGTCACGCCTTGCGGGATTTCTTCGTCGCCACCGACCCGATCGGTGACGAGCACGGTGGGCTCCCGATAACGCTGCCCCTGCGCGCTCAACAGGCTGTTGACCACGCATACGCGCCCCACCGCGTTGGCTGGACTGATGATCTGCCAGCCTCCCATGCCACACTGGGTGCGCAGCAGGGGGTCCAAGCGCCGTAGCAAAGCCGACAACACAAACGGCAGGCTGCCGCGAATGACTTCCTCGCTAAAAAGCGGTACGGTCCACTTGGCCACCCCCAGCGCCTCCCCCAGAAACTCGGCTTGCGGCTGCAGATGACCATACAGCGCCTCACTCCAATCGCCGACGGCACGAGCCGCCCGATCGGTTGCGCTCTTGGCCTGCAGGGCCCAATCTACATCCCGGGTGGGCGCACTGGCGAGGCTATCCAGTTGACAGGCCCCCGCTGCCCACTCCGGTTCAGCCAACGACAGCGACAGGTTATGCGAGGTCGTCGCAGCCAGAGAAATCAGGGGCTGCTGATCGAGGTGGCGCAAAGCCTGACGCTCGATCGTAACGCGCAGCGCCTGCTCGAGCGCCAGATCCAGATAGAGCAGGTCTCGCAAAGCCTGCGGTGCCTCGGTGCCATCGATATGCCGAGCCAGCCGTTGGCGCAGCGCAGTCACGAGCTTCGCCCACCTCGGTAAAGCCTGCGCATCGGCGGCGCCCTTTGAGACGCGAGCGAGTAACTTCTGCATCCGCCCATCCAACCCAGGGCCGGCAGCGGTGATCGCGGACTCCAGATCGGTTCCCGAATGCACCGAGCGCAGCAGCCGCAAAAAGCCCTGGAAATCGTCCATCAAACCTTGCTTCTTGTCGGGATAGAAACGAGGGTCGGTGGTGATCGGTCGGTCGAAGCTGGCCAGGCGTTGGCGGGTCACGCCACCTTGCTCCAGGGTGCGATAAAAAACATCCAAGGCGCCGTCAGCCTGCAGAAACGCCAGGTAGGCCTCACAGAGGACTACGTCATCGGCGGTCGTGTTGTTGTGCAGTTTCTGATGCCATTCCTCCATGAAGGTGCCATGGGCTTCTTTGATATGATGGCGATGCATGATGTTGAGGATCTCATCCCTGACACGTTGCCCTTCGCCACCGGGACCGAGGGTGGTGAGCATCAGACGAATCACCGGGCGGATCTGAGGGTGAGCCTGGTAGAGACTCGCTAGCCGCGCGGTCAAGCGGTCCTGGGCGCGGGCTAATTCGCGCGGTTTGGTGTTATACCGGCGTTGCCAGTCCAACTGACGGATCGCCGAATAGCGCAGCCACGTATAGATGAGCCACAACGCCCTAGCGTCCTGCTCCACGCCCTCCAGAACCTCGTAACAGAGATTGAAACGGTGCATGAGGGTCCAGGACTTGCGGCCCGTCTCGGCGCTGATGATGCGCTCGGCAACCGACGCACGGGTCCGCCGTGGAACAGGCGACGCAGGCTCCGAAACCGGCTGCAAACGCAACGCCATGTCCCCGCCATCCGCCTTGATCCAACGTGGCTGGGACGGCGCGTACAGAACAAACCGTAGGGTGGACATCCCGGCCGGTTGGGCCACGGCCATCTCCAGCCAGCGCAGCCCATCCCGGTCTACGAATGGCGTCTGCAGCGCGGTGTTCTGAAACCCTCGACTGCCTGGGGGCCAAACACCGTCGGGAGGCATCTGCCAGCCACCGCCGGCGTTCTCAGCAAGCCCCCAGTGTAACCATAAAGGGGCCTCGACATCCGTCACCATAACGACCTCGGTGCCAGCGTCGGTGTTAAGCGTGGCAGCGGCCAAGCGATCGCCCGTTCCCAGCTCAAACGTCTGCCAACGCCAGTCCGTACCTCTTATCCGTGCCTCAAGCGCCAGCCGAGGGCTCACAGCCTCCCCCTCGGCCGCAAGATCGATACAGAAATCATGTTTACCGCGCTTTATCCAGCGCCGTTCCTCGGGGATGTACAAGACAAAAGGCAGAGCGCTCCAGCCAAGCGGTCTGTCGAACCGCAACGCCAACGTCGCCCGCCCTGGAGCACTCGGCAGCAAGGGGGTTTGCGCCGCATGCCGGTCATAGGCAACGGTCTGGGGTGGCCAAACGGCAACGGGCGGAAGGTGCCAGCTGGGGTCCCGATGACGCCGCAAACCCCAATGCAGCTGACAGCGCTTGTCGGTCTGGATGTCGAAAGTCAGCGTCAAGTCCTGTTCCGAATACTGCTTGTTGATCCGAATATCGATGTCGCCGGCACGGTAGGTTTTTTCAACCCATTCTTCGTTATCGACCCATTCTTGGTTGTTGGTTGTTCGTTGTTCCTTGTTCATCTCGGTGGTGTCTGGGGACCTGGATGTTAACCAGTGGATGCTGGGCTTCGGGAAACGCGCCTCGCGCGGCGTCGTGCTTTTTTCAAGGGATACCCTACTTGACAGGAGCCTCCCGGTATGCTTAATTAATCATTGTTGCAGTGCAACATTTTACCACAGATTATTGCGGAGCATGGACATGTCTGAAAAAGCCCAGTCCTTTAACCCGTTTGATATGAGCAAAGTACTCTCTGAATTCGACCCAAGCAAGATGATGGGCCAAATCACGAAGGCCTTCTCGGAGTACCAAGTGCCGGGGTTGGACATGAGCGCGGTCATCGAGCACCAGCGCAAGAACATTGAAGCGTTGACCAACGCCAACCGCCAAGTCATCGAGGGATTGCAGAGCGTCGCCACGCGACAAAGCGAAATCCTGCGCGAGACCATGGACGAAGCGGTATCGGCACTGAAAAGTCTCACCTCCTCTGGCAACGTCACCGAGGCCGCTTCCAAGCAGGCCCAGCTGTTAGGAAAAGCCTTGGAAAAGGCTCTGACCAACATGCGTGAGCTGGCCGAAATGTCCACCAAGTCCAACACGGAGGCATTTGAGGTCGTCAAGACCCGTATAGCGGACAGTGTCGAGGAGATCAAACTACTCGCCAAGAAGATGACCACGCAAGAAAAAGCCTAGAGCATCCGGCTTCTCGGTGTACCGATCGGTCGAGGTGGGGCCGCCGCTATTGGCCCCACCTTTGCTTATAGGAATAGGAAACAGCCGGTGGTAGCGACACCGGAGGCGCTCATCGCCAATCGCTACACGACACCCGAAAGGACATTTGTGTCACATCAGAGCGCCACGATCTCGTCTTTAACGGCTCCGGCGGTTGGGCGTTTCTCCAACACCGATTGTCCCCCTCCACCCGGAGGTACTCGGGTGCCGAAGCTAACTAACTAGATCTGCGAAAAAAATTCCAGTTATCCACAGAACCTGTGGATAACTCTGTGGATAACTTCGATGAACCCGTTACGAAGCCGCGTCGCCATTGGGGGTTTGTACCCTTGATGACGGTTTAACCGATCCTTCATGCGTCGATGAATCAATAAGTTAGTGATGAGGAGCGAGTCGACGAAAATCTGTCGTCGGCGCTCTAAGCCGCAGGCCAGCCTGTGCATAACTGGGTCGCCACGAGGGCAACGTGAGCCTTCTGGTGTGCCATCGTCAGCATCTCGGTCCGAGCGGCACCTCAAGCTCAGGGCTTGTGAAAAAGCCGTGTCGAGCAGCCTGAGAGCCAGGCGGACGGTAAGTAGCCGAAAGACCCAGGCCGCGTGAGCCTGTCGCCAAGACTCGCCGGTCAGATAGATAGGCCAACCGCCCAAGGCGGCTATCGGGTGGCGTATCAGGTCGTGTCACAACCCCCTCGAGGGCGCTTCGTGCCAGCCATCAAGCGTGAGTATCGCCATGCCTTTGCGAGCCATCGCCCTGTTTGCCTTCCTGTCGCTCTTTGGCCAGGGATCGAGCGCCGAGCCGCCGCGAGTGCCCGACGTCGTTGCACCGGGTTCGGGTGATACCCTGCCATCCTCAGCGCCGTCCCTGCAGGAGCGCCTCGTTGGGATCCTCGATAAGATCAAGACCGCCGACTCGGAACGGATCGCCCTGCGGAGGCGGCTGAAGACGGACGCCTCGGAGCCGGAGGTCCAGGGCGATCTGAAGCGGGTCGAGCGGCGGTTAGTTGAGCTGCGGGCCTCGTTCGCCGAGCTCGCCGCGGGTGGCGCCACGGTCGAGGCCCTGGAACAGGCTCGCGAGCAGAAGGCTTTCGACTTGCAAGCCGAGCTCGAGGAGGTCATCCGACCCCTGCTAGAAGAGCTCAAACGGATGACCGAGCGCCCACGCACCATCGAGCGTCTGCGCAGTGAGAAGCTGCTCTACCAGGAACGGTTGGAGGTGGCCGACCGAGCCATCGCGAAGATCGGAGAGAATCTGGCCAAAACCGATGCCACCAGAATCCAGGACGCGTTGAAATCCCTCGATAAAGAGTGGCAAAGCCATCGTGCCGATGCCGAGAGTCGGTTACAACTCATCGACACCCAACTGCAGCACCTACTCGACCCGGAAGAAGAGGGTCCCGGCCTCACCGACCTGGTGCGGGGGTTTCTCGCCGGCCGCGGTCTCAACATCCTGCTCGCAGTGGGGGCCTTCTCTCTGACCTATGTCGTGCTGGCCGGGGTCGGCCGACTCAGCGGACGCCTCTGGCAGCGCCAGCATGGTCATGTTGCCAAGACGCGCCGGCTCACCAAGGTCGGGGCGATTGTCTTTCGAGTTCTTTCCAGCCTGCTCGCCTTGCTCGCTGCCATGCTCGTGCTCTCGGTACGGGGAGACTGGCTGATCCTCGGCCTGCTGATCCTGTTTCTGTTCGGTGCCGCCCTCGCCTTACGCACCTCGCTTCCACGTTACATCCAGGAGCTGCGCATCCTCCTCAACATGGGCGGGGTACGCGAGGGGGAGCGCGTCGTTTACCAGGGCATCCCCTGGCGGATCAAGTCCCTCAACCTGTTCTGTACCCTACACAATCCGCTGCTGCGTGGGGGAATCATACGGGTCCCGGTCAGCGAGATGGCACAACTCCAGTCCCGCCAATATGTCAAGGAGGAGCCTTGGTTCCCGAGTCGCGAGGACGATTTCGTCATGCTGGAAGGCGAGGTATTCGGACGGGTGTTACTCCAGACCCCCGAGGTGGTCGAACTGCAGGTTGTGGGGGCGACCAAGATCTACCCGGTTCAGGACTATGTGGCCCAACGCCCACGTAACCTCTCTCTGGAAGGTTTTGCGGTGCCGGTCACCGTGGGTCTCGACTACCGCCACCAGGGCCAGATCCTCTCCCCCATCGTCGGGCAACTGCGGACCCATATCGAAGAACGCCTGGTGGGCCAGGCGTTTGAGGGTCACCTCAAAGACCTCATCGTCGATTTCAACGAGGCCACGAACTCATCCCTCAATATCCTCATCGTTGCGATATTTCACGGCGACGGGGCGGAGCATTATTGGTCGATCCGCCGCTTCCTGCAGCGCACCGCGGTCGAGGCCTGTAACCGCTATGGCTGGACCATCCCCTTCGAGCAGCTCACGGTGCACTGGCAGGGGGCGGGCGACACGCAAAAGGCGCCGCCGGGATGGCTCCCGGCCGGCGCCTGATCCCGGTAGGGGCGGCCCTCGGAGAGATCCCTACCGTCGCCCCGTCCGTGGCCGGCGTGGTCAATCCTCTACGTGCACGTTGACACCGTAATCCACCCGGCTGTCGGGCGCGCCCTCACCGTCCGTGTCCACATCGAGCTGCAGCGAAAAATGGGCGTTGCCCATATCCACCTGCCTCTCCTCGTCGAAGTGCAAATCGGTGAACGGGAAGGTGACTTCGACGCTGCCCTTCGAAGGGGCGGCACCCGAGTCAATCTTTAACTCGACGCTATCGAGTGTGCCCGCAGCAGGATCCCGACCCTTGGGGGTGAACTGGGGACCGCGCAGGGTAAAATCGCCGTACTTTGCATACCCCGCATCGACATCCCAGTTGACAACCATCGTGATGGATTCGCCGAGCGTGTAGTCGAGATCCTCGAAGCTCGCATCCCAGGTGACGGTGGTCGCGCCCTCTTGTTGGCTGTCCCGCTCGACCAATTGCAACTCGGCGTAGGCGCTTCCGCTGGCGAGGGAGAGAGCCAGTGTGAACGGCCATATAGAACTCTTCATGCTCATCTTCAGTCCTCCGTTCCACTAACGACAGGCCTGAACCACCGGTTCAGGTACCTAGCCTCAGAGGTTGTGAAAAAACCTGCTACACGACCCGATAGCGGCGTTGGGCGGTGCTCGCTCCTCGCCTATCTATGTCTCGTCGCTGCGCTCCGTCCGCCTGGCTCTCGGGCCGCTCGCGACGGTTTTTTCACAACCTCTCAGGGCAACCGCCATGCCACGGAGAAATTTTATGATTTTTATCAATCCCTTAAGCGCCGCCAGGGGCGGCCGGGTTGGCAGCCCACTAGGGCCATGAGACAAGCACTCACTGTCTCGCTGTCTCAGGCGCTGTCTCAGCTGAGACAGCCCACACAGCCTAACCCCTGGCGTCCCGGTGTAGTTGCGCCAGGCGTCGGTACAGGGTGGCCCGGCTGATGCCCAGCAGTCGCGCCGCCAGCGTGCGGTTGTCACCGGCCCTTTCCAGAGCCGCCAGCACTTGCTGCTGTTGGTCCGCCGGCAGTTCGGCGAGAGCCGCTCCGCCCCGGCCAGGGCCAATGAGCTCCGGGGGCAGATCCTCGGCTCGAATGACGCCATCGCTACGTATCAGGGCAAATTCGATGGCGCTTCTCAACTCACGTACATTACCGGGCCAGGCGTATCCCATCAGCACCTTCATGGCGTCCTGGCTGATACGCGGCACTGCCTGGCCGGTGGTCCGCGCGCGTTGTTGTTTGAGGAACCAGGCCACCAACAGGGGGATATCTTCCTGGCGCTCTCGTAAAGGAGGAAGGTGAATTCGCGCCACCCGTATCCGATACAACAGGTCGGCGCGAAAGCTACCCTTGGCGACATCCTGCTTGAGATCGTGATGGGTCGCCGTGATCACCCGCGCATCGACTCTGCGGGGTCTCGCCTCCCCCAGACGCGTGATTTCCTTCTCCTGCAGTACCCGCAGCAGACTGGTCTGTACGCCTGGGGGAATGTCGCCGATCTCGTCCAGAAACAAAGTCCCTCCATCGGCCTCTTCGAATAGACCCCGCTGGTCCGCCACGGCCCCGGTAAAAGCCCCCCGCTTATGCCCGAACAACTGGCTCGCCACCAGCGACTCGGTCAGTCCCGCACAGTTCACGACGATCAGGGGTTTGTGCCGGCGATCGCTGGAGAAATGGATGGCCCGCGCCACCAGCTCCTTGCCGGTGCCGGTTTCTCCTTCGATCAAGACGATGGAATCCACCCGGGCGATCTGTTGGATGCGCCGATACACCTGGCGCATCGCCTTGCTGGTGCCCACCAGGTCCTGGAGCTCGGCTCGTTCGTCCAGGAACCGTCGCAGGTCATAAATCTCGGATACGTCGTAGAGGAAGAAGATCTTGCCTGTGGATTCCGGAGTGCCATCCTCGACATCGATTTCCATCCAGTATTGCCGCCCTTCGGGGAGTTCCATCTGTACCGACAGCTTGCTGCGCAGCGCCGATGGCTTCATGAGCTCGCCCTTGAGTTGAGCCCTATCTTCAACCCGCAACGGCAGGGCCTTTTCCCAGTGAGTTCCCAGGGCCTCCTCGCTGGCCTTGCCCAGCAGTCGCTTGGCGGCGCGGCTGAGAAAGATGATGACACCGGCGTGGTCGGTCTTCACCGTCCCCAAGCGCAGCCGGTCCAGCACCGACAACATGTGATCGCGGCTCTCCTTGAGTCGCTGTTCGGCCTGTTGCGCCTCGCCGATCTTGCTCTGCAAGTCCTGGTTGGCCCGTGCCAGTTCCGCGGTGCGTTCCCTCACACGTTCTTCCAACACGCCATAGGCCTTCCTGATGGCTACTGCGGCTTGCTCGCGCCGCTCGAGGTCGCGATGGATGGCAACCACCACGGCGATGACGAATGCGAAGTTCAGGAGGGTCAAGAACGTGATGCTGGCGATCGCCCTCCGAGTGCTGCTTTCAGCGCTCCTTTCGCGTCCGTACAGCAGTTCCTTTTCCTCGGCTTCCATGGCCTCCAGCCAACCCCGGATGTCATCCATGAGCTGCTGGCCGCGGTCGGTCTGAATGACTCGCCACGCCGCCTCGAACCCCTGTTGACTCCGCAATACGATGGTCTGTTTAAGCTCGTTGAGCTTCTTGGCAATCAAGGGTTCGAGGGCGTCGAGACGCCGTTGCTGGCGCGGATTATCGGCGCAGACGCCGCAGTTGCGCCAGCTCCTCATGGATTCTCACCAGGGCCGTGTCATAGGGCTCCAGATAGCGTTGTTCGCCGGTGATGATGTAGCCACGCTGTCCAGTCTCGGCGTTCTGTATCTGCAACAGCAGATCGTCGAGCTGATTGAGGACCTCATGGGTGTGGACCTCCCAATGTACGGTCTGCACCAGGGCGCTCATATTGCGATAGGAGATGATGCCGATCGCCACTAACAGCGCCAATGTCAATCCGAACCCGAGGTTGACCTTTCTATTGAGGTGAAAACGAGGATTGGACAGGATGTTTCTCGCCATCGCGGACCTATCATGTTGGACCTCACTATTCCATTATCCCTCAATCCCTGTCCCGCTGCTCGCGACGCTCCAAATGTGCGAATGGGGTCACGAACGGGGTCACGTCTTGGATCGTTCT
>CAZUZO010000032.1:0-28574 GCA_964624765.1 uncultured Thiotrichales bacterium | reverse complement strand
CGCTCGACGTGTTCGCTAGCGGGTGAGCCTTCGGTAAACGTCTGGGCACAGGGGACGCGAGGCAAGCGGGTGGATGGCCTGGCTGTGCTTTGGATAAATGCGACAGTGTGATATGAGGTGGGTGGATGGCTTGGAATCAGCCGGGTGGCAGTGGCGATAGAGATCCCTGGGGTGGCGGCCGTGGCAGTGGTCAGCAGGGACCGCCCGACCTTGATGAGGTGTTACGCAAGCTGCAGGCGGGCCTGAGCCGGATCTTCGGCGCGGGTAAGGCAGGCGGCGGCGGTACCAGCGGCGGCGGTGGCGGAGTGCTATTCGCCGCCGGTAAGAAGGGCATCGCGTTCATCGCTTTACTCGTGTTCGTCGTCTGGATCATCGCTGGCATTTACATCGTGGATCCGCCCGAGCAAGGCGTGGTGTTGCGCTTCGGTCAGTACAACCGCACGTCCACCCCCGGTCCCAATTGGAGGCCATACTTCATCGAAAGCGTGGAAAAGATCAACGTGCAGCAAGTACGCAGCGAAGATATCGGTTTTCGCCGCACACCTGCTGGGCAGAGCTCCGTATCCCACGAATCTCTGATCCTGACCGAGGATGAGGCCATCGTGGACCTGAAATTCACGGTACAGTATCGCGTCAGCGATCCCGGGGCCTTTCTATTTAACGTAGTGGATCCGACGACCACGCTGCGTCAGGCGACCGAGTCAGCGGTGCGCGAGATTGTTGGCAAGAGCAAGATGGACTTCGTGCTCACCGAGGGTCGAGATGCGGTGGCATCCGAGGCCCTGACATTGATTCAGAGCATCACCGATAGCTACGGTGCCGGGCTTACCGTCACCAGCGTCAATATGCAAAGCGCTCAACCCCCGAGGGAGGTTCAGGATGCTTTCTTCGATGCGGTGAAAGCGCGAGAAGACGAGGAGCGGACCAAGAACCAGGCAAGAGCCTATGCTGCGGACGTGCTGCCGAGAGCGCGCGGTGATGCCAACGCGGTGCGTGAGCGTGCGTTGGCCTACCAACAGCGGGTGGTGGCGGTGGCCGAAGGTGAAACCGACCGATTTCTCGACGTCATGCGTGAATACAATAAGGCGCCCGCGGTGACCCGTGAGCGCCTCTATCTGGAGGCTATGGAATCGGTGCTGTCCAATTCGAGTAAGGTGATGATCGATGTGGAAGGTGGAAATAGCCTCATTTATTTACCGCTGGACAAGCTGATGGGCGCACGCGAGAAGGAGCAACCCGAGCGCGTTATGAGCACAACGGAATCCACGGCACCGACGCGGGATCGCCGTAGCCTAGAGGATACCGGCCGAGAACGCTTCAACATTCAAGGGAGGACTCGGTAATGCTGCAAGCTAAGGCGTTAGGAATTCTCATTGTGGGGGTGCTGATAGTGGGCCTGTTCTCGGTGTTCACGGTGGATGAACGCGAACGGGCCATCAAATTCCAGCTAGGGCGGATCGTTCGTGCCGACTACACTCCTGGGCTGCACTTCAAGGTGCCGTTCGTTCAGAACGTACGCAAGCTCGATGCGCGTATCCAGAATATGGATGCACCACCTGAACTGTACCTCACGAGCGAGAAGAAGAACCTGATCGTCGATTCCTTCGTGAAGTGGCGCATCGGTGATGTAGAGCGCTTTTACACCGCCACGGGCGGTAGTCCTATCCTCGCCTCGGATCGTATCTCGGCCTTTGTGCGCCAGCGGCTTCGGGATGAGTTCGGTAAGCGCACCCTGAATCAAGTGGTCTCGGGTCAGCGCACTGAAGTCATGGGCATCTTGACGTCGATGGTGAGAGGGGCGTCCGAGACACTGGGTGTTGATATCGTCGATGTCCGTATCAAGCGCATCGATTTACCGGAGGAAGTGAGTAATTCGGTCTACCAACGTATGTCGGCGGAACGTGAAGAGGTGGCGAAGGACTTTCGTTCCCGCGGTGAGGAGGCAGCGACGATTATCCGCGCCCGGGCCGATCGCGAGCGCGAGGTAATGTTAGCGGAGGCCGAACGGGACGCCCAACGACTGCGCGGTGAGGCGGACGCCCAAGCGGCGGAAATTTTTGCTCAGGCGTTTAAGCAAGATCCTGATTTTTACTCCCTCTATCGCAGTCTCAACGCGTATAAGTCGACCTTCAACAGCAAATCAGACCTGATCGTGATGCAGCCCGATTCGGCCTTCTTCAAGTACTTCAAGAGCCTTGGAGTTGGGGAGGAACCATAAACTCTCCTAAGAAGGTGTTCTAAAACCCCGGCGAGCGCCCGCAGAGCAAGGCGCACGGTGGCGACAAAATCGTCCGGGACGATTTTGGACAGCGTTAAGCTGGCCCCGAAGGGGCGAGCCCCAGGGATGGGGCGAGTCACCACCGGAGTGTACACGGGGAGTACACGAGGATTTCGAGCCAGCGGGCAACGCCACTATGGCCAGCGCAGCAGGCTTTAAAACATCCTCTAAGAGGGCGGCAGTTATCCTAACGAGAATGTTCTGTCGGCGTTAATGGGTGCTGCCTTTCGTTTCTTGGGGGCGCTTTGGGCTCAGGAATAAGCAATTGATGTGGCAGGATTTGCTGGTAGCCATCGCATTATTATTGGTCATCGAGGGGGTCTTGCCCTTCCTGAGCCCGGAGGCCTTACGCAAGACACTGTTGCTGATTTCCCAAATGAACGATAACACGCTTCGTTTCACCGGGCTGACGAGCATGTTGTTGGGTGTGATATTGTTGTACTTGATCCATTAGACATGTCCGGAAGTGAACCGTGGTTGCTGCCTGCCGGTATCGAAGAGATTTTGCCGGAGGAAGCCGCCCGCTTGGAGCGGGCACGGCGCTTGGTCATCGATCTCTTTTCGAGCTGGGGCTACGACCTCATCGTCCCACCGATCATTGAGTTCCTGTCCTCTCTGCTGACGGGCACGGGTAGTGATCTCGATCTGCAGACCTTCAAGCTGACGGATCAGATCAGCGGCCGACTCATGGGGGTGCGTGCCGATATGACCCCGCAGGCGGCTCGTGTCGATGCGCACCATCTCAAGCGCGATATTCCAGTGCGGTTGTGTTATTTAGGGACCGTGGTCCACACGCGTCCCGATGGGCTGTCAGGCGCGCGTAGTTTTCTCCAAGTGGGCGCTGAGCTTTATGGTCACAAGGGCATCGAGAGCGATGTGGAGATACTATCGCTGATGCTTGAGACGCTAGCGACAGTCGGTGTGCGGGGGGTGCATCTCGATATCGGGCATGTCGGTATTTATCGTGGGTTAGCGAGGCAGGCTGGCTTGAGCGCGGAGGATGAGACGCTTTTGTTCGATGCGCTACAGCGAAAGGCACGAACCGAGGTGGATGAACTCCTGAGAGGATGGGGTATTCCCGGTCCGCTGGAGCGGATGATAGGCAGCCTTATCGATTTAAACGGTGGCGCAGAGGTTTTACCGGTGGCGAGAAATCGCCTGGTTGAGGCGAATGCGGTGGTACTGGGGGAGCTTGAATGCCTGGACCGATTGGCGGCAAAGCTGCCGCAGTGGATTCCGGATGTGCCGTTGCATTTCGACCTGGCCGAACTCCGGGGGTATGGATACCACACCGGCGTGGTGTTTAGCGCTTTCGTGGCGGAACATGGTCAAGAGATCGCTCGCGGCGGGCGGTATGACGATATCGGCAAGGTGTTTGGACGGGCACGTGCCGCTACCGGGTTCAGTACCGATCTCAAGACCTTGGTGACGTTGGCGAACGAAGCGGACGCGCCAGCCAGGGCGAGAGGGGGGATTATCGCGCCCTATGCTCACGAGCCCGAGCTTCTCCAGCAGGTGCGTTTGCTGCGAGCCTCCGGTGAGCGGGTGATCTATGCTTTGCCCGGGCAACCGGCAGAGGCTTGGGAACTCGGATGCGACCGTGCTTTGCAGCGCGAAGGTGGACTCTGGGTAGTCAAAGCGGTTGGCTATGCGAGTGAGGGTTAACGTCGGAATGGCAGCCGTGAGCGTGCCACCGGATTGTCTGCAATGGGGCGCAGGTCATGGGTAGAAATGTCGTTGTCGTCGGAAACCAATGGGGGGACGAGGGAAAAGGTAAGGTCGTTGACTTACTGACTGACCGGGTGGCGGGCGTTGTGCGTTTTCAGGGCGGACACAACGCTGGCCATACGCTAGTGGTCGGGGGTGAGCAACTGGTGCTTCATCTGTTGCCGTCAGGCGTTTTGCGGGAGAACGTTCGCTGTTTCATCGGTAATGGTGTTGTGGTCTCGCCGCGGGCCTTACTTGACGAACTGGCGATGCTGGAGCAGCGCGGGGTTCCCGTTGGTGAGCGTCTGCGGATAAGTGAAGCGTGTCCGCTGGTACTGCCGTACCACGTCGTGCTTGACCAAGCCCGGGAGCGTTTGCGGGGTACATCGGCTATCGGCACCACAGGCCGAGGCATCGGCCCAGCCTACGAGGACAAGGTGGCGCGCCGAGGGCTGCGGGTCGGCGATCTGTTCGCCATCGAGCGCTTTGCTGACAAACTTCGGGAGGTCCTTGACTATCACAACTTTATGCTTCGCCACTACTATCACACGGAGCCAGTGGATTACGAGGGTGTACGGGCGGATATGGCGGAGGTTGCCGAACGACTGCAGCCATTGGTCGATGATGTGCCAATCCGGCTACTCGAGATTCACAACAGTGGCGGCGGGATTTTGTTTGAGGGAGCCCAGGGTACCTTGCTCGATATCGACCATGGGACCTACCCCTTCGTGACCTCCTCCAATACCACGGCGGGAGCGGCCGCGAGCGGCAGCGGCGTGGGGCCGCGTGTGTTCGATTATGTCCTCGGTTTGACCAAGGCTTATACCACGCGTGTGGGCGGCGGTCCGTTTCCGACGGAGCTTTTCGATGACGTTGGCCAACATCTCGGGCAGCGCGGCCGGGAATTCGGCGCCACCACCGGGCGCGCGCGCCGCTGCGGCTGGCTGGATCTCGTGGCTTTGCGCCGTGCTGTTCAGGTCAACGGCACCACCGGGCTCTGCGTTACTAAACTCGATGTGTTGGATGAACTGGACAGTATTCGGGTATGTGTGGCCTACCGCTATCAGGGCACAGAGTGCTGGCTACCCCCGATTGGTGCGGAGGCGATGGGGCAGTGCGAACCTGTTTATCTGGACTTGCCGGGTTGGAGGGACACTACCTTTGGTATTCGCCGGTGGGAGGCCCTGCCGAGGAATGCGCAGGAGTATCTACGCCGTATCGAGGAATTCACCGACATGCCCGTGGATGTGATTTCAACGGGACCCGATCGAGGTGACACCATTGTTCGGCGTCATCCCTGTGACTAGGCGTGTCAATTGAGCCCCGTGGGTTTCGGTTGATCACCCAGAGTGTAGTCAGAAGGGAGCATGGGGCGGGCGCTTGTCGCACAAGACACCGGGAAACCATTTCGTGTCTGCGAGAACCTGATATCCTTGCCGAACCCACCCTGGGTACCCAGGGTGGCAGCCGCCTAACGTTGGATCTCGGATCGACGACTGCTCGGAAGACGTTTTTTTCGACACCAGGCAACGCGGCTCAGAAGCTGTTTTAAAAATGTCACGAGCGCCGCCAGAGCAAGGCGCACGGCAGCGAGAAAGCGCAGTGTACAAAGGAGTACATGAGCATTTCGAGCTGCCGCGCAACGCCGCTATGGCAAACGCAGTAATTTTTAAAACAGCTTCTCAGGCAAGCGCAGTCGTTTTTCAAACAGCTTTTGAGCGGCATTGCGTGCCCGGCTCGCGATCCTCAGAGTCTCCCTTGTATACTCTCAAG
The DNA here is from genome assembly GCA_964624765.1 of uncultured Thiotrichales bacterium. GTDB lineage: Bacteria > Pseudomonadota > Gammaproteobacteria > HK1 > HK1 > JAGTVB01. The sequence goes on along the minus strand of CAZUZO010000032.1, from coordinate 22,816 downwards.
TTGCGTGTCGCCGTGTGGCGACGGCGCTCGTGACGTGCTCGAAACCACTTCTCAGACGATTAATGAGCTTGATGAAACGATGAGCAGGCTCCCTGTGTGGTAAGCTTCAACAATAAATACTGGCGAGCGCATCGAAGGAAAAGGAGGGCGTGATGAAAGCGATCCTATTGCTGACTGCAAGTGGTCCCATGGTTATCCTGACCTCGTACGACAGCCCGACTGCCCCCGGACTACTGAAAAAGCTGGAGGCCAAGGGCATTTCTAAGTTTATCGCCTACGAACTCCCGCTGGATCTGGCCCGCCAGCGCTACGGAGGGCACTTCATTGCCGTGCAACAGGATCTGCACGAGAGCGATGATCTGCGCGTGCTGGATTATAGCGGCGAGCGGGCCTTTTCCCTCTTCCATTTCGACGAACTTGGCCCAGGGACTCGCTACGAAGGGGGCCAGGTTAGTCCGGAGCCTGCGGCGTCGTTGCAGCCCGCACAAGACGTGCAATAAACGCTTCGGTTCGATGGGTTAGCTTGCGCGCTGGAAGCGAGCGGGTAAACTCCCAACTGTCCTAGGTCGTCGTCAGAGACGTTGGAAGCTATGTGTGTGTCGGCTAAGAGCTTGTGCAATCCCGCGGCGAGCGGTGCGGTAGCGACGCAGACAGCACCTGGCGACGAGACGAGCGAGGTGAGGAGAGAGGCCGGTTCAACGTCGCTCAGGCGAGTGCAAGGGGCTTACAAACGGGCTCTCAGAGGTTGTGAAAAAACCTGCTACGCAACCCGATAGCGGCGTTGGGCGGTGCTCGCTCCTCGCCTATCTATCTGATATGTCTCTTGGCTTCGCTCCGTCCGCCTGGCTATCGGGCCGCTCGCGACGGTTTTTTCACAGCCTCTCAGTCTCTTGAGGGGGGGGCAGGACTTTCTTATGATACCGCTATGCGGCGCAGTCGACTGGGGGGAGTGTACGCCGATAGCGAGTCGGTGCGCCACGCAGCTATGGTCAAGAGCAATATTTGAAACCGCTTCGAAGGCGTGCGCAGAAATGCTTGAAACAGTCTCTTAGCCTGAATCGGATCAGCCGGAGACTGATGAATCGCGGGTTAACTAATACGACCGGTTAAGGAATAGGCCATGAAGATGACACTGAAGGGGGGATTGTTGACAGGACTCTGCTTCGTTTCCCTGTGGGGCTGTCAGCGTGCCGAGGAACCTGAAGTCAGCTACAGCCAAGACATACGCCCCATCTTGGAGGCCAGTTGCTTGGAATGCCATGTGGCGGGCGCCGCAGGGTATGAAGGCAGTGGATTTAGCATGGAAAGCTATGAGGATTTGATGACGGGCACAAAGTTTGGCGCGGTCATCAAACCGGGAGACAGCTTTACCAGTGCGCTGATCATGTTGGTTGAAGGTCGGGCCGATCCGTCTATCCAGATGCCCCACGGTAAAGAACCGCTTACCGAGGAACAGATCACTGCTCTGAAGGCCTGGGTTGACCAGGGCGCAAAGGATAACTGAGAGGTTGTGAAACACGGCGTTGGTCATCGTTTCGGCAGTTTGATGACCTTTGCCCTCGGGGCAGCCGGCCCCTTGGGGCAAGGGACGCCGTGAAGACGTCCCTGTCGGCTTGGGTCCGGCCTCCTTGCCGCACACACACCCTTGCCTTGAGAGGTTCGGCTGCCGCAGGCCTGGGCACCGACGGTGTGCTCCCAAGCAACCGTGACGAAACGAGGACCATGATGTGAAAAGCCGTCGCGAGTGGCCCGAGAGCCAGGCGGATGGGAGTAGGAAGCTGTTTCAAGAAGGTCGCGAACGCCGGCAGAGCAAGGTGCCCAGCGGCGACAGAATCGACCGGAACGATTTTGAACAGCGTTGAGCGGCTGCCGAAGGGGCAAGCCCCGGGGATGGGGCGAGTCACCACCGGAGTGGACAAGGGAGTACCTGAGGAGGGCGAGCCGCTGCGCAACGTAGCTTAGGCAAGCGCAGCAATTTTTGAAACAGCTTCTGAGGACGCGGCGGTCACAAGAGGACACCTCGGGCGAGAGCCAATCGCCGGAGAGGTCGGCGCAGCTTAGCGGACTGGGGGGTTCGTTTGCTTGCTGTCAGTGTCCGATGTGGCTCAGGGAGCGCTTGGAGTGCGCGCCAGATCAGGTCGGCTGGGGTAGGTGAGGTGGCCTATCCTGTGCGTGCTTTTGCCTTCGTTTTCGGCCTGCCGGTAGCTTAACCAGAGACCTGCAGGTTTGCCAAATAGGCTTGCGGTTATCGGAAGTTGCCGGCAACCATGTCTAGTCCCCAACCTCCTCCATCCTTGGTGAAGCGCATCGAGGCGATCGTGGGTGTGTCCGGGTGGACCGCCGATCCCACTGAAATGGAACCGTACCTGACGGATGCGAGTGAGCGCTGTCGAGACCGCTGCCTTTTGGTGGTGCGTCCAGCTTCTACCCATGAGGTTTCCGAAGTGGTGCGGATCTGTGACGAGCTGCGCGTGGCGGTGGTGCCCCAGGGTGGCAACACCGGCCTTGTGGGAGGCGGTGTGCCGGGGGAAGGGTCTGATGCGATCGTCCTGTCCTTGGCAAGGCTCAGGCGAATTCGCGCCGTCGACGTGACGGGACTCGCCACGACCGTGGAGGCGGGCTGTGTGTTGGGAGATCTTCAGGCGCAGCTCGAAGCGTATGATCTTTGGTTGCCGTTGCGGCTTGGGGCCGAAGGCAGTTGTCAAATCGGCGGTAATCTTGCCACCAACGCCGGCGGAGCGGGAGCCTTTCGCTATGGAAACGCGCGGGACCTGGTGCTTGGCTTGGAGGTGGTACTGGCGAACGGTGAAGTCTGGGACGGGCTGCGACGTTTACGCAAGGATAATTCGGGCTATGCTGTGAAGCAGCTATTTCTCGGCTCCGAGGGGACTCTAGGAGTCATAACCGCGGCGGTCTTAAAGTTGCTGCCGAGGCCACGGCAGCTGCAGACAGCACTGGTAGCTGTTGCGACCCCCTTGGCCGCCATGGCGTTGTTCGGGCGGATGGTGTCGTTAGCTAGCGAGCATCTCACAGCATTCGAGTACCTCGATCTCACCGGCTTGGCGCTCGCCATCGAGGAGATACCGGGGGCGACTGATCCATTCTCGAGGCCATACGCGCACTATGTGCTCTTGGAGCTTGCGGCGAGTCGCGCCGGCGAAGAGTTAGCTGTGTGTCTAGAAGCTGCGCTGTCGGCGAGTATGGATTCAGGCGAAATACTGGATGGCATCATCGCCGCGAGCCTTCAACAAGCGCGTGCGTTTTGGCATCTGCGTGAGTCGGTGCCAAGGGCGCAGCGACGCCTAGGACCAGTCGTCCGACACGACATCTCGGTGCCGCTCGAGCAAATACCGGAATTTCTGCGACAGGCGCAGGATCGGGTTTCCCGAAGCCATCAGGGGATCTTGGCCGTGGCCTTCGGTCATCTCGGGGACGGCAATATCCACTTCAACCTAAGTCCGGCACCGGGAGAAGCGAACAGGGTACCCTTGGCGGCTCTGGAGCGTGTCAGCCCTGGCATCTACGATCTCGCGGTAGGGATGGGGGGCAGCTTTAGTGCCGAACATGGGGTAGGACGTCTCAGGCGGAAAGAGGTCAAGCATTACAAATCGCCGCTGGAGTTGAGGCTGATGGGAGATCTTAAACGGGTACTGGATCCCCACAATATTCTCAATCCGGATAAAGTACTCTGAGTGTTGCAAGAACAGTTTCTTCTGCTTGCGCAGTGGCTGACGGAAAGGGTGGTGAATATCTTTGGATTGTTGGGATCATCAAGAAGCGTCGACGTTCATTGAGATCTATCGACCGCAGTCGCAACAGGAGGTGATGTTGTTGCGCATGGTGCTCGAACGCGAGGGGATCGCGTTCTACATCACGAACGAACGCTTGCATAGCTTGCTCCCTATCTGGGATACCGCCCTGGGTGATATGCGGCTCATGGTGGAGCGGGAGCGAGCAGCACTCTGTCGGCGTATTTTGGTTGAGGAATTGGGATTCATACGGGACGATTGAGATAGTGGGATCGGGACGAGTGAAGTTCAAGAGTGGGGAGTTTGTTGCGGCATGTCGACTATTTTTTCCAAGATCATTCGGGGTGAGGTGGCGGCGGATATCGTCTATCAAGATGATCAAGTCACTTGCTTTCGAGATATTAATCCCGCTGCGCCGGTGCATTTGCTGATCGTTCCCAACAAAGCCATTGCGACAGCCAATGATCTCGGTGAGGACGATGAGCAGCTGGCAGGCCATATGCTGTTGGTGGCGAAGGATCTGGCTGCGCGAGAAGGCATCGCGGAGCGCGGTTATCGGTTGATCATCAACTGTAATCGAGAGGGAGGGCAAGAAGTCTATCATCTGCATATGCATCTGTTGGGTGGACGTCCTCTCGGACCGATGGTGCTGCGGCGTTAATGGGATGCCCAGCATTCGGTGAACGAACCGCAGAAGTGAACCCTGCCAAGGGACGGCGCACGTCGGGGTATGCGGTGTCAGTGCCTCTTGGCAAGGAGTCGATAACTGTATATATTTACAGTTATTGTGTTGGCTGATGATGCTGACTCGCCGCCAACAAGAGATCCTGACCTATATTCGGGAGGTGCTCGAGACCGAGGGGTTCCCGCCTACCCGTGCAGAGATCGCTCGGGCGCTGGGTTTTCGTTCTGCCAACGCCGCCGAAGAGCACCTAAGGGCCTTGGCGCGCAAGGGCGTCATCGAGATCCATCCGGGGATCTCGCGGGGCATACGGTTATTGGAGAGGCCAAACCTGGGTTTACCGGTGGTGGGAAAGGTGGCAGCCGGGAGCCCCATACTGGCCGAGCAGCATATTCAGGACCATTACCGGATCGATCCGAGGCTATTTCGCCCCCCGGCCGACTATCTGCTGCGAGTCAAGGGCATGAGCATGATGGGGGCTGGCATCCTCGATGGGGATCTACTGGCCGTACACCGAACACCGGAGGCGAAAAGTGGGGAAATCGTGGTGGTTCGTGTAGAGGAAGAAGTGACCGTCAAGCGGTTTCGTCGACGGGGTAACGTGGTTCGGCTCATGCCGGAAAATCCCGACTTTCCCCCGATCATCCTGGATCTACGTCGCATTGCCCTCATTATCGAGGGTGTTGCGGTGGGCATTATTCGCAATAGAAAACCATCTTGAATCGATCGGTTGAAGAGCGCCTGCGGCCTATCGGTGTCGCTACGTGGGAAGCGAATTCGGGCAAGGTTGACAGGCATCTTGCTACCGGTTTTGCCGCACTCGATGAAAAATTGCCGGGCGGCGGTTGGCCGATGGGGGCGGTAACCGAGATCTTGACGGAGTCCCATGGAATCGGCGAATTGCAATTGGTCATTTGGGCGCTGTCTCAGTTGAGCAGAGAAGGACGCTGGCTGGTCTGGGTAGCACCCCCTTATATTCCCTACGCGCCGGCTTTGGCCGAGCACGGCGTCGATCTGTCGCGTGTCCTGGTGGTGCGGGGACGTGGGGAGGCCGAACATCGCTGGGCTGCGGAGCAGGCTTCGCGCTCGAGCGCCTGTGGGGCGGTGCTTCAGTGGACAAGTGCCATGGACGGTCGCGGTATGCGGCGTCTCCAGCTGGCAGCCGAGCAGGGAGAGTCGTGGGCGGTGGTCTTCGCACGGTCGAGGACTGTCCGCTATGCCTCCCTAGCCGCGTTACGTTTGCACCTCGCGCCGGCTCGAGAAGGGCTCGAAGTGAAGGTGTTGAAGTGTCGGGGACGGGCTTGCCCGCGTACGGTGCTGGTGGGCAAGGACGGCGTGGCTGCATGAGCGCTCCGGCGGCAACAGCTGCAAAACTATGGCTGGGTATATACCTGCCCCTCTTTCCTTTGGAAGCCTTGAGTAGGGCTAGGGAGCTTCGCGGGCCGGTGGTTGTGGTGACCGATCAGCATCACAGGGCTCGAGTGATGACCGCTAACGAAGCGGCGAGGAAGCGAGGTGTGCAGCCAGGCATGGCGGTTAGCAGTGCCTTGGCCTTGGCCCCTAGCCTATGTGTGTTAAAGCGAGATGAGGTCCTAGAGGTCGCCGCCCTAGAGGGTTTGGCGGCATGGGCTAGCCAATTCACCTCGTTTGTGAGCCTGGTAGCCTCCCAAGGATTGCTGCTAGAGGTGCGAGGTAGCCTGCGCCTGTTTGGCGGCATTGATGCCTTGCAGGTACAAATTCGCGAAGGGTTGCAGGCGCTCGGCTATTCCGCCTGCATGGCGATTACGCCTACTCCCCTGGGGGCGTGGTGGCTCGCGCAGTTGGACACGTCACGGCCGGTGGTGATGGATCGAGCCACCTTGGTGGCACACTTAGCTCCCGTCCCTCTTGCGCTCATGGCGTTGCCCAGTGCAGTTGCGGCGATGGCGCAAGGGATGGGGCTTAAATGTTTTGGCGATTGCTACCGTTTGCCCCGGGAGGGGCTGGCGCGTCGGCTTGGACCCGAGTTGGTACGGCTGCTAGATCGAGCCGTAGGCTTGCGTCCCGATCCCAGAAACGCCTATACGATTCCCCGTGTGTTTGATCGTTGTTTGCTCCTGTCTGCGCCGGTTTGGGATGTCGAAGCTTTGATATTTGCTGTGCGGCGGCTGCTCCTGGAACTTGTCGGCTTTTTGCGGGCTCGCAGTGAGGGCGTGTTGGGTTTGGACATCATCTTGGTGCACGCGAAGTCAAACCACACCTGCATCGCCCTTCAGCTTTCTGGTGTGACTCGAGATTTACGTCATCTGCTTGAGTTACTGCGCGCTCGCCTAGAGCGGATCAAGCTATCGGCAGCAGTGGAAGCTGTTCGATGCAAGGCGCGGTGCACCCTGCCCCTTGACACGTCTACTTCGGGATCGACTCTTTTCGATATGATAAACGTGCCGGAGGAACAGAAATGGTTGCTGGTAGAGCGGCTACGCGTACGGCTGGGTGCAGCGGCAGTACAAGGTTTGTGCGCTGTGGCCGAGCATCGGCCGGAGCGTGCCTGGAGATATGCCGCATTGGAGAAAGCGCAACCAGCACCTAGGGCGTCCCTACCGCGTCCCCTGTGGTTGTTGGAAGAGCCGCGTATACTGAAGGCGGTTAATGACCGCTTATACCTTGGCGGGACCTTAGAGCTCACCAGTGGTCCGGAATGCATTGAAAGTGGTTGGTGGGACGGTCAGGATGTCGTGCGGGATTATTTTGTCGCGAGGAATCCTGGAGGCGCACGTTTTTGGATCTTTCGTGAACGGGTTCATCCCAGGAGATGGTTTTTGCATGGCCTATTTGGCTAAGAAGCGGTTTAAAAATGTCGCGAGCGCCGGAATCGCAAGGCGCGCAGCGGAGGGGCGGGATTTTCCAAGCCTCCCTAAGCGCTGCTGACCTCGTGCCCCATTCTTCAAAGCTGCCCCAGTGGGCCCTCACCCTCCCAATGTTCGCTGAATTCTGGTGGCGTCATGGGTAAGACCGCTGGCGTGGTTGCAGCAGGGCATGAGCTGACCGCGCAAGCGGCCGAAAGTGTTTTGCTCGAAGGTGGTAACGCCTTCGACGCTGTGCTCGCGGCGCTGGCTACCGCCTGCGTCGCCGAACCTGTACTCGCCTCTCTCGGCGGAGGTGGCTTTCTGTTGGCTCGACCTGTCGGCGAAGTGCCTCGGCTCTATGATTTTTTCGTTCAGACCCCCCGCCATCTGCGTGCCCAGACAGAGCTTGATTTTCGTCCCATCCTTGCCGATTTCGGCACGGCTCAGCAAGAATTTCATATTGGACGGGGGGCTATCGCTGTTCCAGGCGTGGTGCGGGGGTTGTTTGAGGTGCACCGCGAGCTGGCTTCTATACCGCTTCGCCAACTTGTTCTGCCAGCTATTCAGTGCGCACTCGATGGGGTGATCGTCAACCCTCTGCAGGCCTACATCTACGGTGTAGTCGGCGCCATCTACCGGGACACGCCAGAGGCTCGAGCGATCTATACGCGCGCGGCTACGCCGGGCGTGCTGATCTCAGAGGGAGAGCGCTTGCGTCAGCCTGATCTGGCCGACGTGTTAGAGACGCTGGCTATCGAGGGCGACGATTTGTTTTATCGCGGCGAGATTGCCCATCAACTTGCCCGTGACATGCAAAGCGGTGGGCATCTGACTCTGGAGGATCTGGCGAGTTACCGAGTGCAAAAGCGCCGGCCGCTGGCGATGAGCTATAGAGAGAGCACGCTGTTTAGCAATCCTTCCCCGTCGGTGGGAGGTACGCTGATCGGTTTCGGGCTAAAGCTCCTGCAAGAATTTCAGTTGCCATCGTTTGCTTTCGGTTCTGCCGAGCAGGTCGCTTTGCTGGCACGGGTGCTGGAATTGAGCGGTGAAGCTCGTTTAGAGGTCCAGGCAGATGATTCCGTGGATTGGCCCGACGCCGAGAAGCTCCTCGCGCCGGAACGCTTGGCGCGCTATCGGGCCGAGTTGGCGAGGCGTATCCAGAGCCGTCGCGGGACCACGCACATTAGCATCATAGACGGCGGAGGTAACATCGCGAGCTTGAGTCTTTCCAACGGGGAAGGATCCGGCTATGTCGTGCCCGGCACCGGAATCATGCTCAACAACATGCTGGGTGAGCAGGACTTGAACCCAAGGGGATTTCATCTTTGGCGATCGGACCAGCGGCTATCCTCCATGATGGCCCCTTGCATCGTGCTCTATAGCAACGGCGATACCATCGCCACCGGCTCGGGCGGTTCTAATCGTATTCGGTCGGCTATCTTGCAGGTGCTTTCCAACCTGGTGGATTTTCGTATGGAAGTGACCGAAGCTGTCCATGCACCGCGGATTCACTACGAGGCAGGATTGCTGAGCGTGGAGGGCGGATTCGACCTGACCCGTATTGCTCCCGTGCTAGAGCGGTTTCCCAAGCATCAGATTTGGTCGCAGCGCAACTTGTTTTTCGGTGGCGTGCACACCGTGCTGGCCGGCCATGGCGGATTGAGGGGGGCAGGCGATCCTCGACGCAGCGGGGTGTGTCTCGTCGTGAACGGTTAGGAGGGCATGGGTGGCTAAATCTACTTTGACTCAGAGCTTGTGAAAAAACCTGCGGCGCTCGCCGATAGCGGCGTTGGGCGGTGCTCACTCCTCGCCTATCTATCTGATATGTCTCGTCGCTGCGCCCCGTCCGCCTTGCTTTCGGGCTGTTCGCGACGGTTTTTTCACAACCTCTCAGAGGTTGTGAGCCGCTAATCTTTGGCGCTCCCTAGGGGACTCGAACCCCTGTCTACGCCGTGAGAGGGCGGTATCCTAGGCCACTAGACGAAGGGAGCGATGTAGCAAAGGCTAGACGGTGGTATTATACCTGCCCGAATAGTCGACTCAAGTTTTCTAACCGGTGGCAGCAAAGGATTCACCTACCGCGACTTTTCCTACGACCATTCCCAGACCCTCCCACAACATCTCGCGCGCCGATATCAGTGAAGGCGCGCTGAAAGTCTTGTATCGGCTAAAGCATGCCGGCTTCGAAGGCTACTTGGTGGGTGGAGGTGTACGCGATTTGCTGCTCGGGCGCGAGCCCAAGGATTTCGATATCGTCACCGACGCCCGGCCAGAGCAGGTCAGAGGGCTGTTCCGTAACTGCCGCCTCATTGGCCGCAGATTTCGATTGGCCCACGTGCGTTTTGGGCGCGAAGTGATCGAGGTGGCCACCTTCCGCGCGCGCGTAGATATGGGTGGCGAGGGTGAGCGTATCGAGGTGAATGGCCGCATCCTGCGCGATAATGTCTACGGTACCCTAGAGGAGGATGCCTGGCGTCGGGATTTCTCGATCAACTCCCTTTACTATAATATTCGCGATTTCTCGGTTGCGGACTTTACCGGCGGCATGGCCGATCTGCGCACGGGAACGCTGCGCTTGGTGGGTGATCCGGAAGTGCGTTTTCGAGAGGACCCGGTGCGAATCGTGCGGGCGGTTCGGTTTGCCGCGACCCTCGGGTTTCGCATCCACCCGGCAACCGAGGCCATGATGTCGCCATTGGCGCATCTGCTCGATGAGGTTCCTCCCGCCCGTCTTTACGAGGAGATGTTAAAGCTGTTTCACAGTGGTTGTGCTGCCCGTGCCTTCGAGTTGCTTCAGCACCACGATGTATTCTCGCGGCTGTTTCCGCCGGTTCAATGGAGTCTCGACCGGGAGCAAGGCTTGAGCGGTCGGATGCTGGTGGTCAACGCATTACAAGGTACCGATACGCGGATTGCCGAAGGCAAACCGGTGACGCCGGCTTTTCTCTTTGCCGCGCTACTGTGGTTGCCGTTACGCCAGCACGCAGAGGAATTGCAGCAAGAGGGTTTGAACGAGGCGCTGGCGACCCAGAAGGCCGCGAACCTGGTGCTCTCCCAGCAAGTGAGCCGCACAGCGTTGCCACGACGCATCACCAATATGATCCGAGAGATCTGGGGTCTGCAGCCGCGTTTGGTCGACGTTAAGAGGAAGCAAGCCCTGGATCTTCTCGCGCACCCGCGCTTCCGGGCTGCTTACGACTTTTTACTGTTGCGAGCCCAGACGGGGGATGAGGTGGGCGACCAGGCACAAGGGTGGACCGACCTGCAAGCCGCCGAGGATGCCACGCGACGCCAGCAGGTGTTGGATAGACTGGTGCGCCCCCAGCGGCGCTCACGACGCTCATCTCGAAGGCGTGAAGCTCAGTAACCAGCCTGGCTGCCACCCACAGGAGCGACCGATCCGGGCCTATGTCGGTCTTGGCAGTAATCTCCAGGATCCGGTTCGACAGGTGAAAACCGCTCTCGCAGCGTTGGATCAATTACCCGAGACGCGGGTGCTTGAACACTCGGCGCTCTATCGCAGCTGTCCCCTCGGTGCGGTTCCTCAGCCGGATTTCGTTAATTCCGTGGCCGCTCTCGAAACTCGGCTTTCGCCCCAGGCTTTGCTTGACTGTCTGCAAAAGATGGAACGACAGCAGGGTCGGCAGCGTGACACCGTGCGTTGGGGACCTCGAACCCTGGATCTCGATCTGTTGCTTTACGGTGAGGCGTGTCTACAGACCGCGAACTTAACGCTTCCTCACCCCGGCCTGCACCGGCGCTCCTTCGTGCTGTATCCTCTTCACGAAATTGCTCCGTGCTTGGTGATACCCGGCCGGGGCGCTGTGGTCGAGTTGCTTTCTAAGGTTACGCCAGAAGGGCTTGAGATCATCGACGCTTAGAAGTTGTTTTACCGTGAAAATCCCGATTTTCATTGTCCGGGGTGGCCAAATCCCTTGGCCATGACGGTTTAAAACAGCTTCTTAGGCCTGTCGACGAAACTCGCCCAGGGGTTTGCTTAGCCGATCCCTCAGGGTAGACTTTTGTTGTGGATCCCTAAATACCGTGAACAGACTACATCGTGGCCGCATGAGGTGAGTACGCAAACATCCGAAATACCTAACCCGGTGACAGCCGCCAGGTTGCGCAAGTGGAAACAGCGGGATCAGAAATTTGCCTGCCTGACTGCCTACGACGCGAGTTTTGCGAATGCCGTGGATCGGGCTGGCGTCGACGTTATTTTGGTGGGTGACTCCCTGGGTATGGTAATTCAAGGTCATCAGACAACGGTGCCGGTTACCATGGACCACATGGTCTATCATTGTCAACTGGTGGCGCGAGGGTGCCGGCGCGCGTTGCTCATGGTGGACATGCCGTTCATGAGCTTTGCCACACCCGCGCAGGCGCTCGACAATGCCGCTCGTCTCATGCGCGAAGGATTGGCCCACATGGTCAAGCTCGAAGGCGGCGGTGAGCAGTCTGAAACCGTGCGTCAGCTGTCTTCCCGAGGTATCCCGGTGTGTGCGCATATCGGGTTGCAACCGCAATCCATCCACAAGCTGGGTGGCTATCGCGTGCAAGGCCGGCAGGAAGGCCAGGCGCGAATCATGCTGGAAGACGCTCGCACGTTGGAGGCCGCCGGTGCCGAGATGTTGGTGCTCGAATGTGTACCGTTTGGCCTAGCGCGCACCATCACCCAGGCTCTGTCGATCCCGGTCATCGGCATCGGGGCTGGACCCCATTGTGACGGCCAGATTTTGGTGCTGCACGATCTGATCGGCGTGACACCAGGAAAGCGTCCGCGGTTTTCCAAGGATTTCCTGCTGGAGACGGGCACCATACAAGGTGCCCTGGAGGCGTACGTTGACGCCGTGCGGGAGGGTCGTTTCCCCGCTATGGAGCACTGCTTCGAGTAATGAACATTGCCGAGCGTATCGACGCGGTGCGAGACGCCGTGGCCCAGGCGCGCCGTGTTGGACAGCGAATCGCCTTTGTGCCGACCATGGGCAACTTGCACGCCGGTCATTTGGCATTGATGGCTGACGCCAAAGCGAGCGCCGATTACACGGTGGTGAGCATCTTCGTCAATCCCTTCCAGTTCGGGGAGGGGGAAGACTTTCTTACTTATCCGCGCACCCTCGAGGAGGATCGTGCCAAGCTACAACAAAACGGTGCTGATTTGCTGTTCGTTCCCGACCCCGAGGAAATTTATCCTGACGGCCCCGCGCGGTGCACTCGCATCGAGGTGCCTGAGCTTGGCGATATACTCTGCGGCGCGTTTCGGCCAACGTTCTTTCGCGGCGTGGCGACCGTGGTCGGTATCCTGTTCAACGTCGTAGCACCCGACGTGGCGCTATTCGGCGAGAAGGATTACCAGCAGCTCGTATTGATTCGACGCATGGTGCGCGATCTGCGGGTACCCATCGAGGTTCGCGGGGTCCCTACGGTGCGCGAATGCGATGGGTTGGCGATGAGCTCCCGCAATCGCTATCTATCGGCAGAGGAACGGCGGACCGCGGCCTACCTTTATCAGACCCTCTGCGAGGTTCGAGACACCCTGTACCGGGGCGCGAAGACACTGCCGGATGTCGAAGCTGCGGGCCTCCAGGCACTCGAGACACGAGGCTTTCGTCCCGATTATCTGGTGGTGCGTCGTGCTTCGGACTTGGGACTGCCGCAACCCGATGACCAAGACCTGCGCATCTTGGCGGCCGCTTGGCTAGGGCGGGCACGCCTGATCGACAACATCCCCGTATGAAAGGCTGGTTGGCGGTTGGAGTCGGCAGATCACACCCTAGCGTGCTGTTTTGGCTGCACGGTTTTCTGGCGCATCGATCGCCGGCTCTAGCAGGGTGATCACGTCTTCGAATAGCTCGCGGTTACTTTCCTTTAGCTTGACCAGTGTGCGGTGAGCTTCGAGGACGGTGTGCGCCATCCCGGCTCCATCGTGGTTCTCCGGTGCCAGTGCAACCGCACCCACGGGTAAGGCGTGGTCCGAAGACACCATCTGGCACACTTCATCAAAGCCAAGAGCGATCAGGAGTTCGTTAACATCCTCTTGATCCGAGATAAGGGTAAGAGCCGGCCCACCACATTGGCGCAGACGGTTTGCCAAGCGTGCCAAGAGGCCGAGGTTGGTGCTATCGATGGTACTCACTGCGGTCAGATCGATAGCGAACGACAGGGGTTCTCCGCCGCCGAGTAGCTCATCTAGGCAACGTTCCAGGGTTGGCGCCAACGGATAGCGCACCTCTCCCAGGAAGTGAAGGCAATGAACCTCTTTGCGACGGGCATACAGTATCTGCCCTTCAGCCATGTTTTTCGTCTCTTCTGACTAATAACAACGCAATGTCATCTGGAAGCGGTCGTTCTCGCGGCCGCGAGAGGGCTAATGCGTCGACGAGGCTCTCCATCCTGAATTTCGACGCCAGGAATTCGGCTTGTAATGCGGCCTGTTTATCACGCAGCGAGCGCTGCGGGAGAAGCTCGAGAATGCCGTCGGAAACCAGCAACAAAGCGAATTCCTCGGGAAGCGCGAGATGATGGCAATGAAATCGAGTATTGTCAAACAGGCCGACCGGCTGACCAGGCGTGACAAGCGCTCTGATATCTTCACCTTCTGCCAGCACGGGATAGGGAAAGTGGCCGGCATTACAAAACGCCATCTGATGCTGTTGTCGATCGATCACGCCGTAGAACAGGGTGAGGTATTGATCCAATCCCTCTCGGCGCAAGTCATGATCGAGGCGCTGCAAGGTTTCTGCCGGATCGACGATGGTTGCATCTTGTTGTGTGGCATACGCTTGGCGATATTGACTCATCAAGGTCTTGAGCATGACGGTGATAAGGGCTGAGGCGGTTCCGTGCCCCGCTACATCGGCCATATAAAAGGCCGCGTGTCGAGTATCGAGGGCAAAGTAATCGATGAAATCGCCGCTCAGACCCATTGATGGATAGAGGCGGCGGCTGAAGGCGTAGCCGCCGAACCGGGTGGCGTCGCGCGGGAGTAGGCGAAACTGGATTTCCCGTCCCGCCTGCTGGTCTGCCTCGAGTCGGTCCAGTGCCATGGTCAACTGCTCGTTGACCGTCTCGAGATGTTCGCGACGCGTGGGAACTTCGCTCAGTGCTCTCGCCCGACTGAGGGCTCGCAGCACGGCGGTTTCCAGCACTACCATATCTCGGATAGGTTTGGCGACAAGATCCCAAGCCCCCCGCCGTAACGTCCCGAGGGCATCCTCTAAGCGGAGGACTGCCGAGATCACCACCAGGGGGGTGTGGGGGGCCCGGGCAGCGATATGCTCAAGGATATCGGGGCCATCCACCCATGGAAGAGGCTGCTCGCAGAGCACCACCTGCGGCGCTTCGCTGAATAACAGCTCTAACGCCTGCGGCCCGTTGTCTGCCTCGATGACCGCGAACCCTCTATTTTGAAGGTGGCGGGCGATGTGGCCGCGGAGGCTGGCCTCATGTTCGATCAACAGTACTCGTGGGCAGCGCTTTGCGGTTCCGGTTCCCCTAGGCGGGCCGGCTGGGCGGCACCATGCAGTGGTCAAACTGTGTGATCTCCTAAAGCCTGTCAAAAGGCGATGTCTTGCGGCCGGGCGCAGATTTTGACCGATAGTCTGTGAGGAATGTTTCCTGACATCGGCCGTGGCTTGGACGAGCCTTGCCAGTTGTCGACCCTCCGCGCCAGAAAACGGCCTCGTTTGTCTGACGGTGCTAGGCGGCGGTTTGACGCAGACCCTCGGGGACGGTGTTGATGGCACGGGTGTCCCGCCTGCTCATCCGGTTAGTAGATCCGGAATCCGCCGTGGCGCCGGCGAATGTGACGGTCTAACCACCAGACGCCGCCAACGAGCCCTAAGACCAGACTGGCGGCGCTAGAAACCAACAACCAGGCTAATGGTACCGGATGCTGGGCGAGACGGCTTCGGAATTTTTGGTTCTCTTGGAGCAACCACTCGAGTCGCGCCAGGCTTTCTCCGGCCAAGGCGGCCGATGAGGCGGCACGCTCCTCCAGTGTCTCGACCCGCTTTCCGGCCGCCAAGAGGGCTTCTTGCCTAGCCGTCAAGGCCTCGCTCAGGGTTCGGCTCTGCGTTTCCAACTCCCCTAAGCGGGCACGGGCGGGCTTCTCCGTCACAAGAAAGACCATTTTGGCCCAACCTTCAGTGCCTTCCGGTGTACGGACTCGGGCATAGTCGCGCTGGCGTTGCAACAACTCAAGAGGAGTGCCGCTTGGCAGGGTTTGCAGCCTTCGGCCTCGATCGCCGGGCTCCGGGTACAGACCCAGCTGCAGCATGTCGGTGACGTAAACCGTTTGTGCGGTGGCGTTTGCAGCCACCAATAGGAGCCCTCCTAGACAGAGGCCTAAGGTACCTAGGTGGTGGATCATGGTATGGGCGTCTCCCTCGCAGAGCCTCGGCTTCCGTGTACCAAGGTGTTTTCTTGCAAACAGCGGAACACCTGGAAGGTGCGGTGGCGCGCGGGTTAATAAGAAGTTGTTTTACGAATGTCGCGGGCGATGACTAGCGGGAGCTTCCATCGACCGCTGCTCGGGAGACAGGTCCCCATGCCAATTACTTCCAGCCGCGAGGCCTCTGCTACACTTTTGAGCAGAATTTCCCCCCGGCCCTGGATGCGCTGCCACGTTTTGCAATGGACTGCCTGAGAGATTCAGACTTTTCCCCTCGTTCCTTCCAGTCCGACCGTATGCCCAGCCACTTGCTTAGATGCCGTCTTCCCGATGCCGTGCGCGATGGCATTCGGTGCCAGCCCCAGGACGGGCATCGAGATGTTGTATCGCGAGCGGGCCGACAGCCAAGGCGGACGGCGTGCAGCGACGAGACATATCCAGTAAATAGGCGACTGGCGGGCATCACCCAACGGTGCCAGCGGCAGGTGGAGTCGGTTGATTGGCAAACTTCAAGCGGCTCTCGGAGCTGCAACGCCTCTGAGGCGCGCAACAACCTATCTTCCCCTGCGATGACTTAGGGAGGTTTGAAAACCGGGATGCCTGTGTGAGGACACACACGGTTTTGCACAACGGAGCAAGAGGGCCATTTGGGTGAAGAACCAAAAGGGAAATCGGGCTAAGAAAAAAAGTCGATCCAATCGCCGCACACCTTTACGAATAGTGGGCATCGGCGCCTCTGCGGGGGGTCTTGAGGCCTTGCGCGACTTCGTTGGGGCGCTTCCGCCTAATGCCCCCTTTACCTATATCATCGCTCAACACGTCTCACCCACTCACCTGAGCCTGCTGATGAATTTACTTGCGCCGATGAGCAAGTTACCGGTGCAGGATCTGTGCGACCAGCAGCGCCCTGAACCAGGCTTTGTCTACATTACCCCACCCAATCGGGACGTGACCATTCGCCAGGGTGTGCTCTACCTTACCGAGCCTGAAGAGACCGTCGGACCCAAACCGTCGATCAATCGTTTCTTTCATTCCTTGGCGCAGGAATTGGGGGAGCACGCCATCGCGGTCATTTTGTCGGGAACGGGGTCAGACGGTGCGGCCGGTGTGCGGGCCATCAAGGCCGAAGGCGGTATCACCATCGTCCAGGAACCGGCTACGGCCAAGTACGATGGGATGCCTAAGTCCGCACTGCGAACCGGTAGTGTGGACCTTGTCATGCCACCCGACCAGATCGGGGGTGCTCTCGAACGTTTGCTCACGGCTCCTCTCGAATTCGCGAAGCCGGATGAAACCGCGGAGGAGGATAATGTTAAGGCCATGATCGCGACCGTGCGTCGCCACACCGGTTTTAATCTCAACGACTACAAACGCACCACGGTGCTGCGCCGAATAAGCCGACGCCTCAGCATCCTCGGCTTGTCTAGTTTTCCGGATTATCTGAGCCGACTCCGCGATGACCGCGCCGAAGCGCTGGCGCTGATGCGAGACACCCTGATCTCGGTCACGTCATTTTTTCGAGATGCTGAGGCGTTTACCAGCCTGGAAAAAGTGATTCGCCAGCTGGTGGAAAAGGGCGCGAAGAATGAAGTGCTGCGCTGCTGGGTAGCCGGCTGCGCCACCGGGGAAGAAGTCTACACCCTGGCCATGCTATTCGCCGATGCGGTGGGCGCCTGCGAGGAGGGTCCCCAATTCCTGGTGTTCGCCACCGATCTCGATGCCGAGGCAGTGGAACAGGCGCGTACTGGCCGCTATTCCCTGGCGACCTTGGAGATCGTGCCGGAAACCTTTCGAAGCCGTTATTTCGAGATCGTGGGGGATCAGTGCCGAGTGCGCAAGTCGCTGAAGCAGCGAGTGGTGTTCGCGCGGCAGAATGTGATCGACGATCCCCCTTTTTCGCGCTTGGACCTCATCAGCTGTCGCAATCTCCTTATCTACCTCAATCCCCCCGTGCAAACGAAACTGCTGGAACTGTTTCACTATGCACTTAACCCCGGCGGGTACCTGTTTCTAGGCAAATCGGAGTCCATCGAGCTTCACAGAGACTTGTTTTCGGCGATCGACCGGACGGCCAGAATCTATCAGCGCCGTGAAGGGGTTTCGCACTACACCTTACCGGTGACCCAAGGTGCGTATAGCCAGTTGCCCGACTTCCGTGAGTCGCCGGAGACAGTGAAGACACGTTCCGAGCGCCTCGCTGGGCAGGTCAGCGAGGCGCTCGCGCAACGCTACGCGCCACCGTCCATCGTTCTGGCGGAGGACGATACGGTGAAATATCTCACCGGTGATCTCAAACCGTTCCTGTGTTTCCCCCAAGGGCAAGCATCCATGTGCCTATTCGAAATGGTGGACGCGGCGCTGCGTCCCGAGCTGCGAGCCCTGGTGTACCGCTGTCGAAGGGACCAGCAGGACGTGCACGGTAGTGTTTGCCGGGTAATGCACGGCGGGCAAGCGCACAACGTGCGCCCCCTGGTGGCCCTCCTGGCGGGCGATCGAGCGGGGTGGCTGGTGCTGTCCTTCGAACCCGTGAGTGAGCCGTTGCGGGGCGAACGAGCGCCCATAGAAGGCAGTGAGCAGGATACCCTCATCATTGCCGAGCTGGAACGCGAGCTCGCCCACACCCGGGCCCATCTGCAAACCGTGGTCGAGGAGTTGGAAACCTCCAATGAAGAGCTGCAATCCTTGAATGAGGAGCTGCAGTCTTCCAACGAGGAACTGCAATCGACTAACCAGGAACTGCAAACCGCCAACGAGGAGTTGCAGTCTACCAATGAAGAACTGCTCACGGTCAATGACGAGCTCCAGATAAAGTCTGCTGAGCTGGGAATGACCGCCATGGATCTGGCGAATGTCAAGGAAAGCCTACGCCTACCCCTGATCGTGGTCGACAAGAATCTGCTCATTACCCAGAGGAATGAAGCGATCGAACAGCTCGTGGTGATCGATGGCGATCTCGAGGGCCAGTCCCTGACCAGTGTGGCGTGGCGGGTTGAACTCCCGAGCATCGGTGACCGGGTGCGAGCCGTTATGGCGAGCGGCCAGACCCACGAGCAGGTTATCGCGGACGATGGCAAGCGTGTCTACGAGATGAGTGTGATGCCATACCGAGCGGAAGGGAAACGGATCGATGGAGCCATCCTGCTGTTCCAGGACATCACCTCGCAGCACCGGGCTCACGAAGCGTTGCGCGAAAGTGAACAGCGCTACGCGTTAGTGCTCGAGGGCGCGAACGATGGGCTGTGGGATTGGAACATCGAAACTGGGCAGACGTTCATCTCGCAGCGCTACAAGGCATTGCTTGGCTACAGTGGAGATGAGCATGAAGTGCAAAGCTCGCATGAGGTTTGGCTCAATCATCACCTGCATCCCGATGACAAAGAGCGGGTGTTGGAGGCCCTCCGGGCCAGCTTGCAAGGGGATAGTCCCTATCAGGCGCTGGAATACCGGTTGCGCCAAAAATCGGGCGACTACCTGTGGGTCTCTTCCCGTGGGGTAGTGGTTCGCAATGAGGCAGGCAAACCCGTGCGGATGGCCGGCTCTATCACTGATATCACCGAGCAGAAACAGTCCGAGGAAAAACTAGCCCTCGCTGCGAGCGTCTTCGACAACACCCTCGACGGTATCATGGTGACCGACGCCGAAGGGATCATTTTGCAAGTTAACAAAGCGTTTTCCCGGATCACCGGCTATAGTCCCGATGAAATCATTGGCAACAGCCCCCGCGTATTGCGTTCCGATCGGCACGACGAGGCTTTTTATGCAGAGTTGTGGCGGTCGCTGCGAGATGAGGGTGCCTGGCAGGGCGAGATCTGGAATCGCCACAAGAACAGTCGCGTATTTCCTCTTTGGCAGACCATTTCCTCGGTGCGTAACCCGGACGGACGTATCCGGCGCTATATCGCCACCTATTATGACATCACCGAGCAGAAGCTCTCGGAAGAGCGTATCTATCGCCTCGCACACTACGACGTGGTCACCAAGCTACCCAATCGCCTACTGTTCGTTGACCGCTTGCATCACGCCCTCGAGCGTTCGAAGCGAGAGGGTATGCAGATGGCTGTTTTCTTCATGGATCTCGACCACTTCAAGACCATCAACGATACCCTCGGCCACCCGACGGGTGACATCTTGTTACAGCAAGTGGCGGAAAAACTGAGCCAATGTCTGCGCCGGCAGGACACGGTGGCTCGCATTGGAGGTGATGAGTTCACGATACTGCTGGAGAATATCAAGGATATTGCGGCGGTCGAAACGGTATCACGCAAGATCTTGCATACCTTGGCCAAGCCTTTCTGTATCGGGGAACAAAAGACGTTCATCTCCGGCAGTATCGGGATCAGCGTGTATCCGAACGATGGGAGCGACGTGGACGCGCTGCTGAAGAACGCCGATCTCGCCATGTACCGAGCGAAGGAGCTCGGTCGGAACCGTTACCAATTCTATGCTCGCGACATGGCTGAGGAGGCTGCGGAGCGACTGCACCTTCAGAATGCTTTGCGGCAAGCCATGGGGCGCCAGGAGTTTTTACTTCATTACCAGCCTCTGACCCACCTCGAAGACCGATCGGTGGTCGGTGCTGAGGCCCTGATCCGCTGGCAGCGACCGGCCATGGGCCTCATTTCTCCCGACAAGTTCATTCCCTTGGCAGAGGAAACCCGTGAAATAGACCTGATCGGAGAGTGGGTGCTGCGCACGGCTTGCGGACAGCTACGTCAGTGGCTGGATGCCGGGTTTACAGAGGTGCGCCTGGCGGTCAACATCTCCGGTCAGCAGATCAAACGCGGTAACTTGGCAGACATCGCTCGCAAGGTGATCGAAGAGACCCGCTGCCCAGCGGAGCTCGTAGACCTGGAAATCACCGAAAGCTGCATCATGCGCGAGGTGGAACAATCGATTCAGACCTTGAAATGCTTGCGCGAATTGGGATTCGAGCTGGCCATCGATGACTTTGGTACGGGCTATTCCTCGTTGAGCTACCTGAAACAGATTCCCGTCACCAAGTTGAAGGTCGATCGGTCCTTTATCCGCGATATTCCGCAGGACAGCAACAACAAAGCGATCGCGAAAGCGATCATCGGCCTAGGCAAGAGCTTGGGCTTGACCGTCGTCGCCGAAGGCATCGAGACCGCGGCCCAGGAAGCCTTTCTCCTTGGCGAAGGTTGTCAGCAAGGACAAGGGTATTTTTATAGCCGCCCGGTCCCTCCGAACGATTTTAAGGAGATCCTGCGCGGTCAGCCGCCCGCCGTGAAGGCTGTCCTGGCCTGAGCGTATGAAAGAAATGTCGTCAGCCGATTGAACGCAAGGCGCTGAGCAGCGAGAGATGGACCCATGGCTCATTTACGACGAGAGCTGTGTGCGTGGCGCTGAACCCGGGTCGCCCTGGTGTTGCGACGGGGTACGGCTCGGAAACATCTCGTTGATCGGGACGGAACGCCCATCTGCCGTAACCACTCGAGCATGAAAGCGCTGCAATGCACGGGGCGACTTTACCCCACAGGAGTGGGCAATGATCCCGACCTCGCGGACCAGATTGCTATGGTAATGCATGACCCGAATAGCCTTATCCTCGGGGACGAGACCGCGTTGTAATCGCTCGTTGTGGGTGGCGATCCCAGTCGGGCAGGTGTTCTTGTTGCAGTGCAGGGATTGAATGCAACCTAGGGCAAACATGAAACCCCGCGCCGACACACAGAAATCCGCCCCGACACACAGTGCCCAGGCGACATCGGCCGGCGTTATGAGCTTTCCTGAAGCGATCACTTTGATGCGCTCACGAAGTCCTGCTGCCTCAAGCTTGTCCACCAATAACGGCAGGCTCTCTCGCAACGGTAGACCCACATCATCGATGAGCGGCATGGGCGCCGCTCCGGTTCCCCCATCTGCGCTGTCGAGGGTGATGAAGTCGGGCGCGCTTTCTAAACCCCGGCGGTGGATTTCGTTCGACAGATCATCTAACCAGCCGTAGGCCCCTAGGACGGCTTTGAAGCCGACAGGCTTTTCGGTTATCTCGCGGATGCGTTCGATAACATCCAGCAATTTCTCGGGTGTGTCGATCTCCAAGTGACGGTTCGGGCTGAGGGAATCCTGGCCGACGGGGATGCCGCGGATGGCAGCGATTTCCTCCGTTACTTTCTCGCCCGGTAGGATGCCGCCCTTGCCAGGTTTCGCGCCTTGGCTAAGCTTGAGTTCGAACATGCGCACGGTGTCGTGGGCGGCAATCTGCCGCAACCTGTTTTCGTCCAGGTGGCCGGGTTTATCGCAAACGCCGTACTTTGCCGTTCCGATTTGAAACACCAGATCGGCGTTGCCGGCCAGATGATAGGGTGACAGACCACCTTCCCCGGTATTGAGCCAGCAACCTGCCATGCGTGCGCCGTTGGAGAGCGCCAAGACGGCTGGCCTTGAGATCGCCCCAAAACTCATTCCGGAGATATTGAATATCGAGTGGGCGGTGTAGGGATATCTACAGTGGGGTCCGATGATTAGTGGTTGCGCTGGGACGGCGTCCTCGTCGAGAGTGGGAAAGGGGCAGTTAACGAACAGCACTGTTCCCACCCTTCGTAGGTCTTTCGTGGAACCGAGAGCCACCGTGTTGTCGAGGTTCTTGGCCGCGCGATAGACCCAGGCACGTTGGGCGCGATTGAAAGGCAGCTCCTCCCTGTCCATGGCAAAGAAATATTGACGGAGAAATTCTCCTAGGCGCTCAAAAAAATAGCGGAAGCGGGCTACCACTGGAAAGTTACGGCGGATAGCATGGGCCGTCTGCGTGCGGTCGATGATGTACAAGGCGATGAAGGTTAAGGCGCCAAGGCCGAGCAGAAGGACGAACAGCGCCGACAACAGCTCCAGGAAGGACAACAAGAACAAGGGCATTGTCTCGGATACCATAGCGGGGTTCCTTATCGTGGGATCGCTGCTCTCGACAAAGTGTCTCTGAAGTTGCTCCGAGTGCCGGCAGAGCAAGGCTGCACGGTGGCGACAAAATCGTATGGAACGATTTTGAACACCTGGAAGCAGGTCCCGAAGGGGCGAGCCCCAAGGATGGGGCGAGTCATAACCGGAGTGTACAAGGGAGTACATGAGGATTGCGAGCCGCCGTGCAACGCAGCTCAAAGGTTGTGAAAAAACCTGCTACACGACCCGATAGCGGCGTTGGGCGGTGCTCGCT
>CAZUZO010000031.1:0-28678 GCA_964624765.1 uncultured Thiotrichales bacterium | reverse complement strand
CATGCCGGTATGACAGACTGTTTTCTCCATAAGGCATAACTGATAGGTGGTAAGCCTAAGGAGTCTCTCGACTGGGAATCTTTCCATACTTGGCTACCCAATCGCTAACGGCCAAACCGGTGCCGAAAGACCACCCTTTCAGTTTGCTTTTTTCGATCCTCTTGATACGGGTCAGTTCTTGATTAAGAACGAGGTTTCCGGTTGCCTTGACGTAGTAGGCGAGGATCAGTTGATTCATGGTCGGGAAAGCATAGACACCGATAAAATCGATGACCTCCCCAAGCAGCCCCAGCTCCTCCTCCACTTCCCTCAGCACCCCTCGCTCGGGCGCTTCTGTTTTCTCTAGAAACCCGGTAATGACAGAATAAACCCCATCCGGCCAGGTTCGGTTGTGGGCGAGGATAATTCGCCCTTCGTGTTCGACGATGGCGGCGACCACGGGAATCGGGTTTTCCCAAACGACATAACCACACTCGGGGTCGAGACAACTCAACCGGTGGCGACCATCCACGTCACGCTGCCCCAGCTTGGATGCGCACCAAGGGCAATACTTGTAGGGTCGCTGCATGGAGTTTCGAGTCTCCAATGTCTCAGAAGCCATTACGAAAACGACTGCGCTTGCCTGAGCGGCGTTGCGGCTCGTCGTCACAACCGCTGGACCGCCAGCCCAAATCCTATCTCGGCGTCACAGGTCGACCTGCCCATGGGGCGTGGGCTGGCTTCAGTGACTGAAACCGTTATGCTGGTTTCCGATCGCCACCGCAGCCTGTGCTAGGGCGGTGTCCAAGTCGATTATAACGACTTTATCGCGAAGACCTAAGGAAGACCAAGATGACCGAATCCGTAAACCCGCAGATCGGCATATGGCCGAAGACCGAACGGCTGTTGTCGATGTTAAGGGTCCTGTTGATGACCACACTGATAGGGGCGGTTGTGGGCCTTGCGCGTCCGGCGTGGTCCTATGATGAGGCGATGGCCGAAAGCTACGCCGCGTTGTTTGCCCCGGTCACAGGCCCGGCGGCAGGGAAGGCGTTACATTCGATCAAACCGGAGGCTGTGTTAGACAAAATAAAAGCCAAAGAGCCCCTGGTTGCTCTGGATATCAGAACACCGGCTGAAGTGGGGATCTACGGGGCCACTCTGCCAGGCTCTCTTGCGATTCCCATCAATGAGCTGTTCACTCGAGCCAACCTGGAACTCATCCCCACCGATAAGACGGTGCTCGTGGTCTGCAAATCGGGAGCTCGAGCCATGGCGGCGGGTACGGCTCTGCGTCACATCGGCTTCCAGAACGTCTTTGTTTTGGAAGGCGGCTTCGTGGCATTGGTTGCCTACCTGGGCCCGAAGGAGGCCAACACCCCGCCGAAAGCAGAGCAAGGCCGGTGAGATTGCCGACACGAGATGCCCAGGCCGGCGAGGTCATGCCGCGTCTTCGGGCGGCCGGAGCGCTGTGTTTTATCCAGGGGCCTCACCCAACCCTGGGCCGGCAAGGGGAGGCTCTCGCTATTGCCGAATGGCGAGCTCTTGGGCTAGCAATCGATCATAGACGAGGCGTCCCGATTCGCGGCGCGCGCGGGCATCCAACAGGTGCTCCAGTGTAGCGGTCTCGTTGATCAGGTGCAGGATTCGATGACCCTGCAGGGTAAGATAGTCGGCTATCAGTGAGCGGTGGCAGTTCTGCGGAGTCTTCTCTGCGCACAGGAGCGCCAGCGGTCCTCGGCGTGCGAGGTTGATCAACTGCCCAGCGGCGCGCGCAAAGACCTCGGTTTCCATGTGATCCGCGTAGGCTCGAAGCGAAGCATCTCCGAGCGCGATGTGGGCGGATTGTGATCGACTCCGGCGCTGGCCGCCTAGATGACGTCCGGCCCAGTGATAGGCGATACCTATTTGTTCCAGAGCATCCCGCAGCGCGTCGCCGTTGAATTGCGCAAAGCGTTGGGAGCTTGGGCTCGCTCTCACATCGACCACCTGCCCGATGTCAGCTCGGCGCAGTAAGTTCAGCAGTTCCTCCAAAGGCCGATTGCTATGGCCGACGGTATAGAGGGTGAGTGATGCGAGAGGATTGGGCGTACGCATGGCGATCGGGGCTTCGTTGGGATTCTACCGTTCCAGCTTGCATCTTACACAAGACGAGCCGTCTCGACATCAGCCGTGTGCTGTGGAGTCCGGCAACATCGATGGCCTGCAAAGGATGCCGTGACGACATCCGGCCCTGGTCATCGTTTCGTCAGGGTGGCTCTTCGGAGCATCCCTTCGGCGCCCAAGCCTTCGGCTGTCCCGAGGGCAAACGTAATCAAGCGGCCGAAAGGATGACCCACGCCCGACATCCGAATCGGCTGGAGGCCACTCTTCTCACCCAATCCACCCCGACGGCAAGGCATGGTGTGGCGGATTGGGTTTCGATCCGATACCAGCGAACAATGCCCTGGGTGGCGCGCTGGGCACGAGCGTGGACGCTCCGTCATGGAGAGTTCGCACGGCACCGTATCGGTGGGAGTGAGCGAACTCGTGGCCGGTGGCTGATTTCAATCCACGAGTTTGCCGTTTGCGCCTGCCTGCATCACCGCCAGGATAGCGTCCTTTAGCGCGATGACCGGTTCCTTTGCCTCCGGTTCGAGCGAGGGTGTGGTGGTGATGAGTAACTCCAGGTCCAGGGCCGCGATCCACATGATGCCTTCGGGGTCCTCATACAGGGTAATGCGACAGGGTAGGTAGGGGATGAGCACCGGGTTGAAAGCGAGTAGCCGTCTCTTAGCCTCGGGATTGCAGAAATCCAGTATCGCGGTGTGAGGTGTGAGCGGGCTCGTTCCATGGGCTGCCCTAGGAGGCAGGGATTCGGCTGCTAGTTTGAGCTGATGGCGGGCTGCTTGGCGCTTCATGGTGGCCACTGCCTCTCTGATACTGACGCTCCCTTCCAGGGGGATTCTGACGATGCCGGCGGTGGCGAGATCGCGGATCAGAACCTGGGTTGCGAATTTGCCAAGGGACGCGGCGACCTGGGGTTCGATCGGGTGGGGCGAGCTCTGGCCCCGTGCGTAAAGCGCAAGCAGGATGAGCAGGCAGATGACGCCAAAGGTGGCCAACACATTTTTCAGAATACTCATCATTTCGCGGCTTTTTCTCACGCGGCTGTTTGTCGAGTCGCTCATTGTTCGGGCGACGCGTCGCAACTGGCGCCGGAGGCTATTTCCGTAGCGGCTGCTTTTCAGGCGAGAGGTTGTGAAAAAACCGTAGCGAGCGGCCCGAGAGCCAGGCGGACGGAGCGAAGCCGAGAGACATATCAGATAGATAGGCGAGGAGCGAGCACCGCCCAACGCCGCTATCGGGTTGTGTAGCAGGTTTTTTCACAATCTCTGAGTGCTGTGCCGATCGGTTCGCCGTCAGTCGATCCAAGCCTCCAGCTTGGCTGCACACAGCAGCTCGCCGGTTTCAAATAACGGCAACCCCATGACCCCGGAGTAGCTACCCTCTAATCGGCGAATAAAGAGCGCAGCGCGTCCTTGAATGGCATAGCTGCCGGCTTTGTCCAGGGGCTCCCCGGTGGCGCAATAGCGCTCGATCATGTCCGGCGAGAGGTGACGAAACCACACGCGGCTTCGACTCAGGCGAACCGCTTGATGCGTATTCCAGACCATGGCGACCGCAGACAAGACATCGTGCTGGCGACCCGAGAGCCGAGAGAGTTGATCATGGGCGGTGGCTCCGTCGCGGGGCTTGCCCAGCAAAACACCGTCGAGCACCACGACGGTGTCAGCCCCGAGCACGGGGTTTCGCCGGCGCACCGCGGGGGACGCCCAACCTGCCAGGGCCTTCTCAAGGGCCATGCGACGTACGAAATCCTCGGCCTTCTCGCCTGCTTGCGGGATCTCTTCGACGCCCACCGCCACCACTCGGTAGTCGATGCCGATCTGATCGAGGAGGGCGCGCCGTCTGGGGGAGCGCGATGCGAGGTAAAGCAGGGGGGTAGCCATCAACGATGATACGGATGGCCGCGCAGCAGCGAGACCGCGCGGTAGAGCTGCTCGGCGATCACCACTCGCACCAAACCGTGGGGCAGGGTGAGTGGCGATAAGGACCAGCAGCTTTCCGCCCGTTGCAGGCAAGCTGGGGCGAGGCCGTCGGGCCCGCCCACCAGTAACGCGACATCACGTCCGTCCAGCATCCAGCGGTTCATCGTCGTGGACAAGGTACGACTGTCCCAAGCCTTACCGCCGCGATCCAAGGCGAGCACTCGGGCTCCGGCCGGTATGGCGGCAAGCAATCGCGTCCCCTCTTTATCGCGGGCCGCCGGAAGCGAGGTGTGGCGGGTGCGTTTGGCGGTGGGGATCTCG
Source organism: uncultured Thiotrichales bacterium (assembly GCA_964624765.1). Lineage (GTDB taxonomy): Bacteria > Pseudomonadota > Gammaproteobacteria > HK1 > HK1 > JAGTVB01. The sequence goes on along the minus strand of CAZUZO010000031.1, from coordinate 24,347 downwards.
GTTAAGTGTAAGGCGCACTCCCGCGGCAAGCGGGTCGCGTAGTCTTGAAATCCAGCGGTTATCCAGGGCGCTAAGCGCGTACCGACGGCCAGCAAATGGATACGCATGCCGTGCCGGAACTAAAATGCCACCCTTCGCTCCGTCCAAGGCTCGAAGGCGGAATCGGCCTCACCCCATAGCTTTTCCAGCCGGTACAATGCCCTCACCTCGGGCAGCATGACGTGCACGACCACGTCGCACAGGTCGACCAGGATCCACTCCCGGTATTGTTCCCCTTCCACGCCCATCGGGCGTTGTCCCCGCTCCTTCGCGCGCCGCACGACGTTTTCAGCGATGGCCATCACTTGGCGGTGTGACCCGCCACTGGCCAGGATCATGAAGTCGGTGATCTCGGTGGCTAGCCGCACGTCCATCACCTTTATGTCCATCGCCTTCAGCTCCTCCAAGTCGGACACTACGCGTTGAGTCAACTCGTCACTGTTCATGAGGCATAGATACCCTTCGTCATGATGATGTTAAATACGCTGTCGGGAACCAGGTAACGCACTGATCTACCTTGGGCGATCAGTGCCCGTATCTGGGTGGCGGAAATGTCCATCGGCGGGATGCTGCAGACAACGATGCCGCCCGCCTGATGGCGACGCAAGTGGTTCGGCTCCTCCGCCAGCGCGTCGGCGAGCAACTGCGCAAGCTCCCCTTTCTTGGGGAGGCGCGCACCCGGCCGGGTCGCCACCGCGAGATGGGCGAGCTGCAGCAGACGTTGCCACTGATGCCAGCTCGCCAGCCCACGGAAAGCATCCATCCCGAGAATGAGGCAAAGAGCATGGTGGGGAAAGCTTTGGCGCAGCGACGACAGGGTGTCGACCATATAAGACCAACCATCTCGCTCCAACTCCCGTGGATCGATGACCAGTCCTTCGACGCCCGCAACGGCAGCCTCGAGCATGCGCAGACGTGCTCCGGCACTCGCCTTGGGTACCGGGCGATGGGGCGGGGCGCTCGCTGGAATCAGTCGTACGGTGTCTAGGCTGAGCTGCTCGCGCATCTCTATGGCGAGCCGCAAGTGGCCGCAGTGCACTGGATCGAAGGTTCCGCCGAGGATACCAATGACCTGCACCGGAGCCCTCAATCAGTCCCGGCGCCAAGGGCAGGCGGTAGGGTGTGAGTTGGGCTGCTCGGCACGATGGGCGTTATCCTCGAATATGGCCGTCCCCGATGACGATGAACTTCTGCGAGGTGAGTCCTTCAAGCCCCACGGGACCCCGAGCATGGAGTTTGTCGGTGCTGATGCCGATTTCAGCTCCGAGGCCGTATTCAAAACCATCGGCAAAACGGGTGGATGCGTTGATCATCACGGAGCTGGAGTCGACCTCGGTGAGGAAGCGGCGCGCCTTGCCCAGATTTTCCGTGACGATGGCGTCGGTATGCTGGGATCCGAAAGTCTCGATGTGGACGATGGCTTGGTCTATGCCCGCGACGATGCGGATGGATAGAATGGGTGCCAGATACTCGGTTCGCCAATCCGCTTCGGTGGCGGGCACGATATCCTCTAACAGCGTTTGGGTTTCCGGGCAGCCCCGTAATTCCACCCCCGCTGCGCGATAGCGGGCCGCGAGCTCGGGGAGCACATCGGCTGCAATGGCCTGGGCCACCAGCAGGGTTTCCATGGTGTTGCAGGTTCCGTAACGCTGCGTTTTAGCGTTATAGGCCACCGTGATCGCCTTGTCGCGATCGGCTTCGTCATCAATATAGACATGGCAGATCCCATCCAAGTGCTTGATCACAGGGATCCGCGATTCCCGATCGACCCGCGCCACCAGTTCTTTCCCGCCGCGTGGGACTAACACATCGACGTAGGTCCGAAGTTTCAGGAGCTCACCGACGGCAGCGCGGTCTGTGGTCTGTATCACCTGAATGGCGCTGGCGGGCAGCCCGGCCGCCTCGAGGCCTTGCTCGACGCAGCGGCCGATGGCTCGGTTGGAATGAATGGCCTCGGAGCCGCCGCGCAGTATGGCTGCGTTACCGGATTTCAGGCACAGACCGGCGGCATCGGCGGTCACGTTGGGGCGGGACTCGTAGATGATGCCGATGACTCCGAGGGGGACCCGCATACGACCCACCTGAATGCCGCTCGGGCGATAGGTGAGATCGGTGATGGTGCCCACGGGATCCGGCAGCGCGGCGATGCCCTCGAGCCCTTCGACCATCGACTCGATTCGCTGGGGGGTGAGTTCCAAGCGATCCAGCGCCGCCGAGCCGAGACCGCGGTGCTGGCCTGCTTGCAGGTCCTTGCCATTGGCCTCCCGCAATCGACCTGTCTCTGACCGGATAGTCTCGGCGATGGCAAGCAGCGCGGCGTTTTTCTTTGACGTCGGTGCGGCAGCGAGAATGCGCGCTGCCGCTCGGGCCTGCTGCCCGATGGCGAGGAGGTACGCCTTGAGGTCAGTCTCCAATGAATGGTTCCTTTGTCCTATGGATTATGCGGGTCAACCGAACGGTACGGTAGCGTGGGCACTCCGCATTCAACCCGCTGGGCTAGAACGCTACACCCTATTATACTGGAATAGGCGCACGCCGCAGATCAGCAAGCTCAGTTGCTGTAACCCATCCCAGGGATTGCCAGGGGCTAGCCCCTTGATCAGGTGCTCGACGTGGCCAGCCACAGCCATCACATCCAGCCAGTGCTCCGCCGGATGGCGGGCGAGGGCCTTCTGGATGGCCCGGCTACGTGAGCGCCAGACGCGTTGTTCTGTCATTAGCTGCGCGAGTGTCTCGCCCTGGCGCAGGCGGCGCGCCATCTGGGCCAGGGAACGTGCTTCCCAGAGCAGCGTCCCGAGCACCAGCTGTGGCGCGACGCCCTCTTGCCATAAGCCTTTGAGAACCCGCACCGTACGTGTCGCATCCCCCAGCAGCGTACTGTCCACCAGATCGAAAGGCTCATATCGAGCGCTGTCGGCGACGGCGGAGATGACCTGATCGATTTCGATGGCGCCAGGGCCGTGCAGCAGAGAGAGCTTGTCCAACTCTTGCGCAAGGGCTAGCAGATTGCCTTCACCCCGTTCGGCCAGGAACAGGCTTGCGCTATCAGTCAAGCGAAGCCCCAGTCGGCTTGCTCTGTCTTTGACCCAGGCAGGCAGCGAGGTGGTTGGGATCGGCCACACTTCGAGGGTGATCCCTACGCTTTGTACTTGACGGTACCAGTGGCTTTTCTTGGTTTTCGCCTCAAGTTTCGGGCTGTTCATGAGCAGCATATGGTCAGGATGCAGATGGTTCGCGTAATTGGCGATGGCTTTGCTTCCCCGATCCCCGATTTTGCCGCCGGCTAGGGTGATCGTGAGGTCCAGTAGCCGCCTGTCTGCAAATAAAGACGGACTATTGGCCGCGTGTTGGAGCAGACTCCAATCAAACGATGGGTCTACGTGAACGACGGTCCGTTCGGTAAAGCCGGCGGCTTTCGCTGCCGCTCGGATTCGATCCAACGATTCTTGTACCTGCAACGGTTCATCACCGCTGATGAGATAGATCGGCGCGAGTTGGCTCGCTAGATGGGGCGCTAACTGGTGGGTTTTGAGCTGCACAGCGTGGCCGTCGGAACCTCACTGTGGATAGTCTACTCGGATCAACACGCGGCTACGAGGGGAGATAGGGTTGTGGAAATAGGGTTGCCAGCCGGCCCTGTTGAACGTGTGGTACGGGCCGGCTGCCCGGAATTTACCGTTACCGTTGGGGGGATCGAGCATCGGGCCACCATCGCCCCGGCGCTCGGCAGCGCTCGATCGAGGGCGGCCGATCGGAGCCTCCTAGATGCTCAGCACCACGGTGGTGGCGATGGCTAGCTGGTAGAGGATCTGGGTGATGTCCTTGGCGATCTGCAGGTGCTTGACGGCCACCTGAGGCAACACCAAAATCTCGTCGCCTGGCTGTATGCGCAACGTGAAGTCGCTTCGCCAACCGTTTTCTCGCGCTTGTTGGAAGGAACCATCGCGATGGCGCACGATGATGCGTGAGGTGTTGGCGTTTTGCGTGTAGCCGCCGCACTGGCGGACATAGTCTTCCACCCGTGCGTCCGGGTCATAGACCAAGGCGTTGGGGAAGAACACCTCGCCGTGGACCATCACGAGCTTGTCCCGGGCCGGTACGTAAAGGATGTCGCCGTTTTCCAGCAAGATGTTGTCGCGTTCTTTTGATCGCGCGAGGATGACCTGTCCCTTGGGCTCGACTTGCTTGGCGCGTTCGATCCATTTGAGGATGAGTTCCGCTTCTTGGGCCCGCAGTTGCGCCTCGTCATTGGTGGCGGAGCGGGCGGTGAGCACGCTCGCCTCCAGGGCTTTCAGCGAGGACTCCAGCATGTCTTTCTGCCGAACGATGACGCTTTGGCGAAACAACTGAATGGCTGTTTCATCTGAACGCCGATTGAAGCGAATGTGTCTTAGCAGGTCACCGAGATTCGCGCCGTAACGCAACACGTACTCGCGATCACCGTCCTGCTCGCCTTCGACGCGAACGGTGATGGTGCCCGGACGCTTGTCGGCGGTGAGGGCCACCACATTGCCGTCGTTGACCGCGACCCGGGAGACCTCGGACAGAGGGTAGTACTCGACGTTCTTGACCTCGCCTTGGGTTCGAACGACACGTGCATGGGTGGCCTCGGGCTTGGGTTGGGCTACGGCGAGCAGCTTTTCTAGGGACACGATGGAGCGTTGGAACTCGAAGCGATGGGGATTTTGCGCCAGCCCCTCGACTTTGACGGTGTGGCGCCGGGGTCCGACCAGGATGGTGTCGCCATCGACGAACTGGATGGCGGGCATGTCGCCGTTTAGCAAAAATCGGTACAGATCGATATGTGCCCGGGGTGCTTGGTGCCTGAGCACCCGCACATCGAGAAAACTGCCGCGCTCGAAATCGATGCCGCCAGCCTTGTCGAGGTAGTAGAGCACGGAGTCGGAGGCCAGGCCGCGGTAGAGGCCGGGGCGCGCGACAAACCCGGTGACAAACACCTTCACAGGTTGGGCTGCTTCCAGATTGGCATAGACCCGCACGTTATTCTTGTAGACGCGCTTTACTTCGTCGGTGATCACGGTGTTGAGGTGGTCGTTACGAACGCTCTGCACATGCACTGGCCCGACGCTTGGTACGAAGACATTCCCCTGGGCATCGACGGTGAGGTTGGTTTCCGACTCATAGGCGCCCCAGAGTTTCAGAGTGATCTTATCCCCGACGGTGATCTGATAATCGGGGTTAAAGATCGACAGGGACTCTTCGGCGAACTTCCCCGTAAATAGCCACGAGCCAAAGACATCGCTCGTCTGCCAGGCTGGCGGGCTCTCTGCCGAGGCCAGGTTAGCCAGCGCCATGGCAAAGAGAGCCAGCAGCAGTCGCACGGCGTGCTCAAATCCTGTGGTTGTGGATGGTTTTGATCACCTTTGCGCCGCTACGGTGGAGTCGGGATCCTCCCGCCTCCCCCATCTGAGCCCCTTGGGAAGTGCCGAGGGGACGCAAGGGTGCGGTTCAGTGGTCAAAAATCTCGAGCACCCCTAGCGGGCGGTTTGTTTCATCGACGGCGACCACGAGCTTGATCTTCTTCTGCTTCATGAGTTCTTCGGCCTGGGCCAATTGGGCGTTGGCCGGGATGGTGACGGGGGTTCGCGTCATGATGCGGTCGATGCGGGTGCGCATGGCGTGGGGGTTATTCAAAAACGCTCGGCGCAGATCGCCATCGGTGACGAGTCCGACCAGTTGGTCGTCTTCCATGACCAGGGTGGAGCCGAGGCGGCCAGCAGTTATGACCCATAGCGCTTCTTGGACACGGGTCTGGGGCTTTACGATGGGTAGGTCATCGGTTCGCATGATGTCAGCCACTCGCGTCAGCAGGCGCCGGCCGAGGTTGCCGCCGGGATGCAGACGGGCGAAGTCGATGGGTTTGAAATCGCGGGCTGTCATGAGGGCGCAGGCCAAGGCATCTCCCATGGCGAGGGTGACCAACGTGGAGGTGGTGGGTGCCAGATTATGGGGGCAGACTTCCCGTTCCACGGCGACCTCGAGCACCGCATCGCAGCGTCTTCCTAGGGGTGAACGTGGGTTGCCGGTAATGCCGATGAGGGTATGGCCGAAGCGTTTAAGCGACGGAATGAGTCGCACCACTTCTTCGGTCTGGCCGCTATAGGAGAGAAGCACCACCAAGTCCTGGGGTGTGAGCATGCCGAGGTCGCCGTGGAGCGCTTCGCCGGGGTGAAGGAAAAAACTCGGCGTTCCGGTGGACGCCAGGGTGGCGGCGATCTTTCGCCCTATCAACCCCGACTTGCCCATGCCACACAGGACGGTGCGGCCCTGGCTGCGTAGGATCAATTCGACCGCCTGGTCAAAGTCTGCTCCCAGACGCTCGGCCAAGGCGCGCAGGGCATGGGACTGGACGCTCAGAGACTCGGCGCCGATACGATGGGCTGCGTTGGCTTCAGGCTGGGCGCGTGCTAGCGCAAGCGGATTGAAGATCACTCGTTTCCCCACACGATTCCGTTGTGCCGGCCATTCGGAATGGCTGCACGGTGTGCGCTGTGACTCCATAGCGGCGCCGGTCAAACGCAAAGACGTGCCAACGCCGCTATCGGGTCGGATAGCAGGTTCTTTCACAAGCTCTCAGGGTTAAGCAACATCTGCGCCGACATTTTACGGCGCGCGGGTCGAGGGCGGTCAGCCCGGCTGTCGGGGGTAATACCGGCTCGGGGCGGACCGGTGAAGCAAGATCTTGACGCCGGGTGACGTGCTATCGACTGTCAACCTGTGACCGGCTGCTGTTTGTGGCTGCCCTTGCCTGGTTCACGTGCCCGCGAGTGGCGATTCACTTGCTCAGCCCGGTGGCAAGGGGCTGTGGGCGTTGGTCATCGTCTCGGCTATGTGATTACGTTTGCCCTTGGGGCAGCCGAAGGCCGGGTGCGCAAGGGTGTGTGCGGAGGCGGCCGGACCCAAGCCGACAGGGACGTCTTCACGGCGTTCCTTGCGGCCCGGGTCAACGAAGCGTTGCTTGTCAGCCGCCGGGTGCGGTTAGGGCGGGCGCCGAAGAGGTGCCAAGTTCGACCAACTTGTGGCGCCCGGGTGCTGGGCCGCACTACGGCTTGGCCTCCCGTTGCGGCCATTAACGGGCATAACGTTGGCGGACGATCTGGTACCGGCGTCCCATATACCACACCGGTGCGCTCCAGATGTGAACCAGGCGCGTGAATGGAAACACCAGGAAAATCGTGATGCCCAGAAACAGATGAAGCTTGAACAAGATGTTGACGTCGGCCACCAGCTCGGCGGCACCGCCACGGAAGGTGACGATGCGTTGCGCCCATTCTGACAGCAATAGCATCATCGCACCGTCGCTATGGGCGAGGGAGAGAGGCAGGGTAAACAACCCGAGGAGAAGCTGAGCGAGCAGCAACCACAGGATAAAGACATCGGATCGGCTGCTATTGGCACGAATACGCGGATCGGTTAGCCGACGGTGGAGAAGCATCGTGAGGCCGACCAATGTCACGACCCCGAAGATACCGCCCATCGTCACCGCCAACAGCTGCTTGCCAGAGGTCGAGAGCCCCAGTGCGTGGTACACCGCTGGTGGAGTCAGGAGACCCACAAAGTGGCCGATGAACAGGAGCAAGATACCGACGTGAAACAGGTTGCTGGCCAAGCGCATGTTCTTGGCCCGGAGTAGCTGGCTGGAACCGCTTCGCCAGGTGTACTGATCCCGATCGAAGCGTATCAACGATCCGAGCAGAAACACCGCGCCCGCCACATAGGGGTAATAACCAAACACCAGTTCATTGACGTAGGACATTATGAGATCTCCCGGACTCGTGAAGATAAAGGCGTTCGCACCTAAGAAGCCGATGGAGAAATCATGGGCTTCCTGACGCCTGGCTCTTTGGCCGTTCCACCCATTGCACCGTTTGGGTGTTCGAAACCGTTGCTGAGCAAACGGCACCGGGGCCGAAGGATATCGGCTCCTCGACCCAGGCTCGGTCCAGGGCTTCGAACGTGTGGTCCGATGGCTCCGCGGCCACCCGAGCCTGAATCTCCCGATCGTCTTGTGGTTGGCCTGCCAACGACGCTAACGACGCAAATACGACGTAATAATCACTGCGTCGCTTTTCCAGTCGTGCCCTGAGGAGGGTGAATATCGGCATCGCTTCACCTAGGAGGTCTCTCGCCTCAGGCAGGGGTCGGCGAGAGAGATACTCCAGGAACAAGGGGATGAAGTCCGGCAACTCTCGGGCAGACAGCTTGAGGCCGTGGGACTGGTACAGGTTCAGCAAGTCCACCATCGCTTGCCCCCGGCTACGGGATTCGCCATGGACATGCTCGAAGAGATGCAGCGACAAGGCGCGCCCGCGATCGAACAGCGCCACGTACTCGGCCTGTAAGGCCATCAGCTCCGCTCGACCCAGCTCTGTCATCCAAGCTTTGAGGCGCGCCCGCTCCGCTTCGGGTAGCCCCCCCTCCTGATCCAGAACCTGCCCCATCTCCGGCAAATGCTCGATGAGGTCGGGTTGCGGATAGCAGAGCAGTTCTGACAGGATCTTCAATGTCTGCATGATCAAATCCCCATCTCCAGACGCTATTTCTGGCTCTCGAATTTCACCGGTATGCTGCGCCGCGTGGGCGGTTTACCGCCAAATAGACTTACCTCGCTCACGCCGGGCGATCCGGCATTGCCGAAGCTGAAGCCGCAACCGCTGCGCAAGCCATAGGCATCCCTGGTATATTCGGCATGGGAGCTCGGAATGACGAAGCGATCCTCGTAGTTGGCGATGGCCATGTAGCGGTACATAGCCTCTACCTCGGCGATGGTGAGATCGACCGGCTCCAGCACCCTGGTGTTGAGCTCACCATCCACTTCCCGCGAACGCATGAAGGCTCGCATGGCGAGCATCCGCTCCAATGCCAGCTTTACGGGTGCCTCGTCGCCGGCGGTTAGCATATTGGCGAGATACTTGAGCGGAATGCGCAGCGAGTCGATATCGGGGATCTCACCGTTGCGCCCGAGCTTGCCGCTGTCTGCCGCTGCCTGTATGGGGGAGAGTGGTGGGACATACCACACCATGGGTAAGGTGCGGTATTCCGGATGCAGCGGGAAAGCCACCTTCCACTCCATGGCCATCTTGTAGACGGGAGATTGGCGTGCCGCCTCCAACCAGGATTCCGGGATGCCCTGCTCGCGGGCGGTGCGGATCACCTGGGGATCGAGGGGATCGAGGAACATCTTGAGCTGCGCCCGGTAGAGCTCGCTTTCTGACGCGACGCTGGCCGCCTTCTGAATCTGATCGGCATCGTAGAGCAGCACCCCCAGGTAACGGATGCGGCCCACACAGGTCTCGGAGCAAACCGTCGGTTGACCACTCTCCATGCGCGGATAACAGAAGATGCACTTCTCCGACTTGCCAGATTGCCAGTTGTAGTAGATCTTCTTGTAGGGACAGGCACTGATGCACATGCGCCAGCCGCGGCATTTATCCTGGTCGATCAGAACGATGCCGTCCTCCTCCCGCTTATAGATGGCACCGCTCGGGCAGCTCGCTACACAGGCCGGGTTCAGGCAGTGTTCACACAGGCGTGGCAGGTACATCATGAAGGTGTGGGCGAACTGACCATAGATCGCCTTCTGGACACCGTCGAAATTCTTGTCCCGCGAGCGAGAGGAGAACTCACTGCCTAGGATCTCTTCCCAGTTGGGTCCCCAATGGATCTTGTCCATGCGTTCCCCCGAGATCAGGGAGCGGGGCCTCGCGACCGGTTGCACCTTGCCCTCGGGGGCGTTGTGCAGGTGTTCATACTCGAAGTCGAAAGGCTCGTAGTAGTCATCGATCTCGGGCAGATCGGGATTGGCAAAAATCTTCGACAGGACCCGAAGCTTGCCGCCCATGCGGGGCACAAGCTTGCCATTGTCCTTGCGCACCCAGCCTCCGTTGCGCAGTTCTTGATTCTCCCATTCTTTGGGATAGCCGATCCCTGGCTTGGTTTCGACGTTATTGAACCAGGCGTACTCCATCCCTTCGCGCGATGTCCAGACGTTCTTGCAGGTCACCGAGCAGGTGTGGCAACCGATGCACTTGTCGAGGTTCAGGACCATACCGATCTGTGCTTGGATTCTCATCGGGAATACCTCGAACGGGCGACGTATAACATTTTCTTGCCTCCTTCAGGATTCGGCGCAGGGGTGCGCCGAACCCTCGCGTTGGGACCTAACCGGCGCTTTGGGCCGGGGTGCCATCGAGCCAATCGATGGTCTTCATCTTGCGCACCACCACGAACTCGTCTCGGTTCGAGCCTACCGTCCCGTAGTAGTTGAACCCGTAGCTCTGCTGCGCATAACCACCGATCATGTGGGTGGGTTTGGGGCAGGTGCGGGTCACCGAGTTGTGGATGCCCCCGCGTAGCCCTGTCACTTCCGAGCCGGGGACATTCAGCAGCTTTTCCTGGGCGTGGTACATCATGCTCATGCCTTCTGGCACCCGCTGGCTCACCACCGCACGGGCGACGATGGCCCCATTGACATTGAATACCTCGATCCAGTCGTTGTCCTTGAGTTCGGCTTTTTGTGCGTCGATCTCGCTGATCCACACGATGGGCCCCCCGCGCGATAGGGTCTGCATCAGCAGGTTCTCGGAATAGGTGCTGTGAATACCCCACTTCTGATGCGGAGTGATGAAATTCAGCACGATCTCTTTGTTACCGTTCGGCTTTTTGCCCAGCATCGGAGCGATGGTCTTGGTGTCCACCGGCGGTTTGTACAGACACAGCTGTTCCCCGAAGGCGCGCATCCAGGGATGGTCCTGATAGAACTGCTGGCGGCCGGTCAGGGTGCGCCAAGGGATCAACTCGTGCACGTTGGTGTAGCCTGCGTTGTAGCTGACCTTCTCGGACTCCAGGCCGCTCCAGGTGGGCGAGGAAATGATCTTCCGCGGTTGGGCCACCAGGTCGGCAAAGCGCAACTTCTCATCCTCACGATGAACCGCCAAATGGCGGTGGTCGCGACCGGTGATCTTGGACAGCGCCTCCCAGGCTTTCACCGCCACCTCGCCATTGGTCTCCGGGGCCAGCATGAGGATCACCTCCGCCGCATCGATATCGGTCTCGATGCGCGGCAGGCCTTCGGTGGGGCCGTTTCCGGTAACGGGGCGGTTGAGGCGGCGAAGGTTTTCCACCTCCCGTTCGGTGTTCCAGGTGATGCCCTTACCACCGTTGCCGACTTTGGTCATCAGCGGTCCCAAGGAGGTGAATTTGTGGTAGGTGCTGGGGTAGTCGCGCTCCACCACCACCATGTTGGGCATGGTCTTCCCCGGCAGCGGCTCGATTTCCCCCTTGCGCCAATCCTTCACCTCGATGGCTTGACCGAGCTCCGACGGCGTATCATGCAGGGTGGGCACGAGGACGAGATCTTTCTCTGTCCCCAAGTGGCCGACGGCGCATTCGGAGAAGCTCTTGGCGATGCCCTTGTAGATCTCCCAATCGGAACGTGATTCCCAGGCCGGGTCCACTGCCTTTGATAGCGGATGGATGAAGGGATGCATGTCCGACGTATTGAGATCGTTCTTCTCGTACCAGGTCGCGGTCGGCAGCGCGATGTCGGAGTAGAGCGCCGTGGTGGACATGCGAAAATCCAGCGTCACCAAGAGATCGAGCTTGCCTTCCGGAGCGGGATCCCGCCACACGACCTCCTGCGGCTTGGTGCCGTCCATGGCGCCCAGATCTTTACCCTGGACGCCGTGCTGAGTGCCCAGCAGGTACTTCATGAAGTACTCGTGCCCTTTGCCGCTGGATCCGAGCAGGTTGGAGCGCCAGACGAAGAGATTGCGAGGGAAATTCGCCGGATTGTCCGGGTCCTCACAGGCGAAGGTGAGGCCGCCGCTCTTGAGCTGCCCCACGGTATAGGGCACCGGCTCCTGATTCGCTTGCTCGGCTGCCTTGACCACCTGTAACGGATTGGCGCCGAGCTGGGGCGCCGAGGGCAGCCAGCCCATACGCTCCGCGCGTACATTGAAATCGATGAGGGTGCTGGGATAGTCCTGGGCATCGGCTAGCGGCGAGAGGATTTCCGAGGGCGAGAGTTTTTCGTATCGCCACTGGCTGGTATGGGCATAGAAAAAAGATGTCGAATTCATCTGCCGCGGCGGCCGGTGCCAATCCAAGGCAAATGCCAGCGGCAGCCATCCGGTTTGCGGCCGCAGCTTTTCTTGGCCCACGTAATGCGACCAGCCACCGCCGGACTGGCCGACACAGCCGCACATCATCAACAGATTGATGGCGCCACGGTAATTCATATCCATGTGATACCAGTGGTTCATGGCGGCCCCGATGATCACCATCGACTTGCCATGCGTCTTGTCTGCGTTCTCCGCGAATTGGCGGGCGACGGTGATGGCGTCTTGGCGCTTGACTCCTGTGATACGCTCCTGCCAGGCCGGCGTGTAGGGCACATCGTCGTCGTAGGAGGATGCCGCGTCGCCTCCTAATCCCCGGTCGATGCCGTAGTTGGCGACCAACAGGTCGAACACCGTGGCCACCCGCGCACTGGATCCGTCCGCGAGCTTGACCTTGCGCACCGGGACGTTGCGCTCCAACACGGGGGGATGGTCGGTACGGGTAAAGTATTCGCTGCCGCCGGCACCGAAGTATGGGAAGGCGACCGGGACCACCTCATCGCGTTGTTCGACGAGGCTCAATGCCAGTTGGACCTCGGACCCGGTGACGGCATTACGTTGCTCGATGTTCCACTTGCCCTGTTCGCCCCAACGGAAACCGATGGAGCCATTGGGCACCACCACCTTGCCGCTCAGTTCATCGTAAACCAGCGCTTTCCACTCGGCATTGTTTTCCTGTCCAGCCTGAGCAGCCAAGTCGGAGGCGCGCAGGAAGCGGCCGGCTCGGTAGGTTTGCCCGTGGGGCTCGAGCAGCACCAGAAACGGCATATCCGTGGTCTCGCGCACGTAGCGACTGAAGTAGTCGCTCTTACCCTGGACGTGGAATTCCTTGAGGATCACATGGCCCATGGCCATCGCCAGCGCTGCATCGGTCCCCTGCTTCGGATTGAGCCAGATGTCGGCAAATTTGGCGGCCTCGGAGTAGTCGGGCGTGATGACGACGCTCTTGGCGCCCTTGTAGCGCACCTCGGTATAGAAGTGGGCGTCGGGGGTGCGGGTCTGCGGGACGTTCGACCCCCACAGGAGCAAGAACGTGCTGTTGTACCAGTCGGCGGATTCCGGCACGTCGGTTTGCTCACCCCAAGTCTGCGGAGAGGAGGGCGGCAGATCGCAATACCAGTCGTAGAAGCTCATAGAGACCCCGCCGATGAGTGACAGGTAACGCGACCCGGCGGCGTAGGAGACCATCGACATGGCCGGGATGGGTGAGAAGCCGACCACCCGATCCGGGCCATAGGTTTTTACCGTGTAGGCGTTGGCGGCGCCGATGATCTCGTTGACTTCTTCCCAGCTGGTGCGCACGAAGCCCCCCATGCCGCGCTTGGACTTGTAATCCCGGGCCTTTTGCGGGTCCTCGACGATGGAGGACCAAGCCTGCACCGGGTCCTGGTCGCGGCGGGCAGCGCGCCATAATTGCCGCAGCCGCCCGCGAATCAGCGGATATTTCAACCGGTTAGCGCTGTACAGGTACCAGGAGTAGCTAGCGCCGCGCTGGCACCCCCGCGGCTCATGGTTGGGCAGGTCGGGTCGGGTGCGGGGGTAGTCGGTCTGCTGCGTTTCCCAGGTCACCAAGCCATTCTTGACATAGATCTTCCAGCTGCATGAGCCGGTACAGTTAGTGCCATGGGTGGAGCGCACGACCTTGTCGTGTTGCCAGCGCAACCGGTATCCATCCTCCCAAGCGCGGTCCTCGTTGGTGACGGCACCATGACCGTCGGCAAAGGTCGCCTGCACCTTGTCGAAGAATTTCAGTCGGTCGAGAAAATGGCTCATGACGTTACCTCATGGGATCAGTGTGGGTGACGCGGGGGCCACCCGGTGAGCGCTGCCAGCCCGATGTCGAGATCCACTGTGGCGGTGAAAGACCGATTCGCCACGCGCCCCTCCTCTCGGGCCGGGCACCCAAGACTGGGCCGGTGGGCGCTGAACAGTGCTCGGTGCGCAGGTGGCATCACGGCTTATGGGTTCCTGATGTAGGCGTTGCGGCGCAGGTAGAACCACCAGTTCAGTATCAAGCACAGCGCGTAGAAGACGGCGAAGGCATACATCGCGTTCTCGGGTGTACCTCCGTTTACCTGGTCGCCGATGACCATCGGAGCGACGAATGCGCCGTAAGCGGCTACCGCCGAGGTCCATCCCAGCACCGGACCTTTGAGTTCTTGGCTGAACACCACGCCGATGGTGCGGAAGGTCGAACCATTGCCGATGCCGGTGGCGGCGAAGATGATCATGAACAGCAGGATGAAGACGAGGAAGTACTGCTCAGGGTTTGCCGACTGATAGGCCAGCATCATCACGTAGCCCACGGTTGCCGAAGCGACCACCATGACGATGGCGATGATCTGGGTGACCAGGGAACCGCCGACCTTGTCCGAAATCCAGCCGCCGACGGGGCGAATCAGGGCCCCGACGAAGGGGCCGATCCAGGCATAGGTCAGGGCGCTCGGCGCGTCCGGGTTGACGACCCGTTGCACGACACCGTCGACCTCGACACTGGTGTAGCCGAAGATGACGGTGATCGACAGCGGCAACGCCATCGAGAAGCCGATGAACGAACCGAAGGTGAGGATGTAGAGGATCGTCATCGACCACGTGTGCCTGTCTTTGAAGATGACGAACTGGCGCTTGGAGTTTTCGCCGATCTTACCGGGCATCATGCGCATGAGCATGAGCGTCGCCGCCATGATCAGGATCATGGCCAGCCACGGGTTGAGGAGATCCAGGCCGATCGGCTTCGGCAGATAGAGGTATAAGCCGACGCCGGCGGTGAGAAAGCCGATCAGGTAGAGACCGGTGATGCGGCCGAAGGCGACCAATGGCTGGCCCGGTTCCGGGGTGATGGGGCGCAGGTTGTTCATGCCGAGCCAGGCGGCGATGACCAGCGGGATGAGGATCGCCATCCAGATGAATCCAGCATTTTGGATCCACGTCGGGGTGCCCGCCGCGATGCGACCGATCAGGGTGCCGCTATCCTTGATCAGAGTCATCGGTTCCCCGGCCAGCACGCCGAACAGGCCGACGGTCATCACCGCCGGGATCAGGATCTGCATGGTGGTGACGCCAAAGTTACCGAGACCGGCGTTTAGCCCGAGGGCCAGTCCCTGCTGGCGCTTGGGGAAAAAGGTGCTGATATTGCTCATCGAGGCCGCGAAGTTGCCCCCGCCGATGCCGGACAGTAGCGCGAGCAGCATGAAGACCCCCAACGGCGTTTCGGGGTTCTGCAATGCCAAGCCGGCCCCCAAGGCTGGAATGATCAGCAGCGCGGAGGTGAGGAAAATGGTGTTGCGCCCGCCCGCGATACGGATCATGAATGAGGCTGGAATGCGCAGCGTTGCGCCCGTGAGCCCGGCGATGGCGGTCAAGGTGAACAGTTGCGAGGCCTCGAACGGGAAACCGAGGTTGAGCATCTGCACCGTGATGATCCCCCACATCAGCCATACGGCGAAGCCGCACAATAGGTTCGGGATCGATATCCACAGGTTGCGGTTGGCGATGCGCTTGCCCTCTCGCTCCCAGAATTCGGCGTCCTCCGGGTCCCAACGGTCGATGTCGCGATTCCAGCTCATGGGTGTGCTTTCCTGTGTTGCGTATGGGTATCCCGTTTACTCACATCGAGCCCGCCGTGGGCGGTGGGTTCCATGAACCCACCGCCCCTGTGTTCGAGGCGTACGTTGTTCCCGACAAACCCGCTCAACTTCACGGTCTGTCGGCGTGCTCCACCGGCTGGTCGCACTGAACCTCCGCCCCATGGCGTGCGTACCACCACCAGGTGATCAGCAGGCAGGTCAGATAGAAACCGATGAAGATCGTCATCGCCGCGTGCGCCGTGCCCGTTACATCGAGGGACACGCCGACAGTCACCGGGATGACGAATAGGCCCAGGGCCGCGATGGCGGCGGTGAATCCCAACGCGACGGAGGCTTCGATTTCACCCTCCCGAGTGGCTTGTTCGAGGGCGGCTGGATCCTGGCCTTGGGCCGCACGCCGGTGCAGAAGCAGAAATACGCTCGGTACGATGCGAAACACCGAGCCGTTGCCGATGCCGGTGGTCAGGAACAGCAGCACGAACAACGCAAAGAACCCGAACAGCTCGTTGCCGCCGGTTGCAGACGGTAGCAAGGCCAACACCCCCAGCGCGGCTAGCAACATGACGGCGAAGTTCCAGAGGGTCACCTTCGCGCCCCCGAGACGATCCGCGAGCCAACCCCCGAAGGGACGCACCAGCGCGCCCAACAGAGGTCCGAGAAAGGCGTACTTGACGGCTCCCGAAGTGGGGAATTGACTGGACAACAGAAACGGGAATGCTGCCGCAAAACCGATGAATGAGCCGAAAGTGCCCGTATAAAGCCATGCCAGCAGCCAGGCATGCTTGCGCCGAAAGATCACCAATTGCTCGGCGAAGCTGGCACGGACGTCCCGGATGTTGTGCATACCGAACCACGCGGCCAACGTCGCAGCGAGAATAAACGGCACCCAGATATAGCCGGCGTTCTGCAGCCAGACCTCGGTCACCAGGCTGCCATCGGTGTAGACTTGCGATTCGCCGCCGCGGATGGCAAGCGCCCCGCCGTAGATGACCAACGGCACCACCGCCTGCATAATGCCCACCCCGAGATTGCCGATGCCGGCATTCCAGCCGAGGGCCGTGCCTTGCATGCGCTTGGGGAAGAAGAAACTGATATTGGCCATGCTGGCGGAGAAATTGCCGCCGCCGAGCCCACAGAGCAGGGCGATGACCACAAACACCGCGTACTGGGTGTTGAGATCTTGCACCGCCAACGCCATCCACAGGGTCGGGATCAACAGCGAGGCGGTGCTGAATACCGTCCAGTTGCGGCCGCCGAAGACCGGTACCACGAAGGCATAGGCCAGCCGCAGGGCGGCTCCGGAAAGGCCGGGGATGGCCGCCAGCCAGAACAACTCGCCGGTGGTGAAGGTGAAGCCGATTCTTGGCAGCTCGACCACCACTACGCTCCACACCATCCACACCGCAAAGGACAAGAACAGCGCTGGCATGGAGATGAGCAGATTGCGGATCGCGATCCGCCGCCCCTTCTCCTGCCAAAATGTCTCGTCGTCGGGGCGCCAGTCCACCAAGGTGCGGCGCATGGCGGGAACCGCTTCCAGCAATTGCTCCTTGACCAGCTGCGCACGCAGGGCCGGATCGCGTTCGAGAATCGCCTCCCGCTCGCTTCTGGAGGCCATCCAGGTCCAGATCATGATCCCGGCGAGCACCGCATACATCAGCATGAAGGTGCTGCTACGTACCCCGGTGGCGTCGGCAGCCACACCGAACATGATGGGCAGGGTGAAACCGCCCAGGCCCCCGATGACTCCTACCAGGCCGCCCACCGACCCCATGTTGGTGGGATAATGATCCGCTAGGCTGCGGTAGACACTGGCCTTACCGATGCCCTGAGCGACCCCGACGATGAACACCAGGATGGTGAACAGCGTGATGCCGATGCCGATGTGGAAACTGATGTCCCCTTCGATGCCGTGTACGGTAAAGGTTGTGGGGGGGTATGACAGGAAAAACAGGCAGACGATGCTGACCCAGAACACCCACCAAGTGACGGTGGCGCCTCCCCATTTGTCCGAAACCCAGCCCCCCAGGGCGCGAATCAGCCCAGAGGGCAAGGTGAAGAACAACGTGATAAAGGCCGCCGTCTGCAGCTCCAATCCATACTCGGCGACATAGTATTTGGGTAACCAGAGAGCGAGGGCGACGAAGCCGCCGAACACGAAAAAATAAGCCAGGCTAAAGCGCCACACCCGCGACTCCAGGAGCGGGGAGAGCTGCTCACCGAGGGTTGGGTAACGCTGGGTTCGCTTGCGCTCTTCGTGCAGCGGATCCGGGTAGGTGAAAAACCAAAACAGCACCGCCATCACCAGCATCGACACGGAATAGATCTGGGGCACGGCACGCCAGCCGAGCGCCACCACGATCAAGGGTGCCGCCAGGTTGGTCACCGCTGCGCCGGCGTTGCCAGCACCAAAGATTCCCATGGCGGTGCCTTGGCGTGCTCTCGGGAACCAGGCGGAGGTGTAAGCGATGCCGATGGCGAAGGAGCCACCGGCCAATCCGACGAATAAACCGATGACCAAGTACTGCCAGTACTGATCGGCAAAGGCCAGCCCATAAGTTGGGATGGCGACCAGAACCATTTGGATGAAGAAGACGATGCGACCACCGAAGCGGTCGGTCAGCACCCCTAAGGGCAAACGCACCAAGGAGCCGGTCAGGATGGGGGTGGCGACTAACAGGCCGAATTCGGTCTCGCTAAGATTCAGTTCGCCCTTGATCTTGATGCCGATGATGGAAAACATCGTCCAGATGGCGAAGTTGACCGTGAAGGCCAACGTGTTCATGGTGAGAACCGAAATCTGTTTGCGTCGGTCGAATTCGGCGGCCATCGAGGGTTTTCCTGGGTGCCTGGTTAGTGCCTAATACACTAGTGGTGCGCTACCGGTTCCCAAGGGTCAGTGCTCGCCTTTGGTACGAAGGATGCCGGCCAATCGATTGCCCTGTTTTTGCGGCCCTCCCTTGGGGAATAGCTGATGCAGGTAGCTGCTGGTGCCTTTTTGCGGCCCCCACGCTTGGCGAAAGTGCTTGACCATATCCCGCACCGCCGCCTGCACACCCTTGCGACTGTAGTAGCTGCGCAGGAAACGGATCACCTCCCAGTGCTCGCTGTCGAGCGCCAGACCCTCGGCCTTCGCTTCGGCCCGCACAAACGCCTCAGACCAGTCCCGTGGATACACCAGGTACCCTTCACTATCCACCAGAACCTCGTTGCCATCGACCAGCAGAACCTTGGTCTGCATGCTGGGATAGGCGATGCTGTCGCCTGAAACGGCGCTCAGCGGCGTCGCCGTGAGGTCCGTTGCCAAAGCAGCGGTTGCCAGGTCAACGATGATCTGGCCCTTCAGCAGACCGTGATAGTGTTCTACCCCGTCGACGAGGATTTTCCCGGTTCCCGGCGGTACGGCGAAACGCGCCTCGCCCAAGGGATCGGTGAGCACAGGTCTGGTCGTTGAATGGTCCGCATCGAGAACAACAACGACAGGAATCCGTGGAAGGGGTTCTGCCGTGGTTTGCGCACGCACCTTGACCGTAACCATCGAAACTTCTCCACACGCGCCATATTGGTTCTTGATGATTTACTAACGTACTCATCGACCCGTTGGCGTGCCTTGACCTAAGTCAAGCGTGTGAGACGACGATTGGTCGCCGGAGAAGTGGCGCTGGCGACACGAAGACTCGCCTTTGGATCCGGACGTGCATTCGTCTGACCCAGGGAGATCGGGGGGCGGTCGGTGAGTGGGGTGATGCCTGACCGTCGCCGACCGAGAGTATCCGCTCAGGCAGGCCGGTGGCGGCGAAGGATGATTCTGTCGATGCAGACTTCAGGCGGTTTCCGTTGCCTCTCTATTTTTGACCTGCATTTGCACCTCACCCCTTGCGTCGATCGCGACGCCGGCTACGCCCACGCGGTAGTCGGGGCCGTCCGCTACCGGGCCCAGCGCTTGATAGAGCGCATCCACGGCCAAGTCGAGGGTGGCCCACGGGATGGAGACACGCCTCGGCGGCTCCTTGAATGCCTCGGCGTCCAGCTTGCCGGACACCGCGTAACTGGTGATGAAAGCCCCTTTACCTGGCTCGAGGGGGATACGGTGATAAGCTTGTTTCGGATTGCCATCGCTCTCGACGTAGGCGACGCTGAGGGCGGCCTCATTGCCTTTTATGCAGCCGCTGATCTTCGGTATCCAGCTCGCCTGGCCGGTCCCTTTACTAAACCGGTAGAAGACATTGCGCAGCGCCTTCTGTAACACCTCCACCGGATCGCGAGCCTTCGCCAGCCAATCGTGGATTCTGGCCGTATGCTCGCCGTTGCCGACGGCGATGCCGTTGCCACCGATGATCGCCGGATACAAGCTCGCCCCCTGTTCGGTGGAGACGACGTTTATCCGGTCGCCCGCGATCGCTAAACGGCGACGCCGACCGGCGGCTTCCCGGCGTGCAATCCCGTAGAGAGCGAACCGCAGCCCGTTTGGATTCTGGCCGATCAATACCACACGGCCGGGGAAGGCCATTTCTCGCAATGCGTGTAATTCTGCACCCATATGAGCGATCTCTCTTTTGAGTTCATCTTGCCGAGCTCTTGGCACCGATCATGGGGGGGTTGTCTGCGGCCAGCCTTGACCTAGATCAAGGGCCGCGGACCGCAGCCTGAGCCGTCGGCGATGGACGCGTGATGGAATTCCCGGCCAGGGTCATTCCCCACTTGACCGAGGTCAAGGTCGCCGATGGGAACGGGTGCGACGATAGCTGCACATGCCTCGTGCTCGACTGGCAGGCATGCCGCGTCTACGGTGTACAAAGGAGTGATTTATGAAAAAAATGCTACTCATGCTTGGGTTGATACTCTCCACGGCTGGCTTGATGCCGGTGGCCTACGCTGGACAGGTTGACAACATCATGGCGGCGCTCATGGAGGCCCGAGAGAACCTGGTGGCCATGGTCGATGCGCCGGATGCCGCCAGCCAGGATGCCTACCATGCCAACATAACGACTGCCAGTCAGGCTGTGGATGAGGCGGTCGCGGCGGCCCTCGCCGATCCCAACATGACACCCGAACAAACGGCGAAGCTGGAGGAATTCAAAGCCACCTGGGAAGCCTTCAAAGACACGCGCGAGAACGAGATCGTACCTCAGGTCCGGGCCGGAAATGTCGAGGAGGCGAAGAGCGTTGCCATGGGCATACAAGCCGAGCGCATGGCCACGATGAAAGCCTTACTGGCCGAGCTGGGCGCCCAGTAGCCTCATACGGCCAGCGATCCCCCCATCCCCGGGGGGTGCGATCTTGAGTGTGGGTTATCTGAGGCCGCCGAACCCCGTGGCGTGTCGCAAGGGGTTCGGCGGGCGAAGGCTTGGGCCCCGCCGCGAAGAGCCCCGTGACGAAACGAAGAACACGGCCCGAACTTCCCCCTAGGCGCCGGCTACTTTACCCCCGAGAGGCTATGGAAAAACCTGCTACGCAACGCGATGACCGCGTTCGGCCAGAGTCAATGCGTTCTGCTGGCTAAGCCGTTGAGTCCAGATGAATACGCTCGTCATTCCGGCTAGGAAGCCGGAATCCAGTTGCCAAGGATGGCTAGGGTGGAACAATCAATACCTTGACAGCTGACTGTTGGCGTAGCAGGTTTTTTCATAAGTTCTGAGCCAATTGACCTAAGTCAAGGCACGCCCTTATCAGGATGCCGAGACTTGGCGCCTAGGTTGATTGACTGAGTGGGGCGATTCATGATTCCGGGATCGAAAGTGATGGAACTCGTTTGCCCGGCGGGTTCGTTGCCTGCGCTTCGCGCTGCCGTGGATCAGGGGGCCGATGCCGTCTATATCGGATTTCGGGACGGCACTAACGCCCGAAACTTCCCGGGGTTGAATTTCGATGAGCTGGAAGCCCGACGGGGCGTTCAATATGCCCACCAGCGCGGGGTGCGGGTTTTTCTGGCGTTAAATATCTATCCTTTACCTGCAGGCTGGGACCGCGCCCGACACGCGCTGCAGTTGGCGGTCGATGTCGGCGTCGATGCCGTCATCCTTGCCGATCCCGGCCTGCTTCGCTATGCCGTTCGCACCTATCCCGGGCTGCGTCTCCATCTCTCGGTGCAGGGCTCGGCCACCAATCGCCACGCTATCGCCTTCTACCGGGAGCGGTTCGGGATTCGCAGAGTCGTATTGCCACGCGTTCTGTCTCTTAATCAGGTGGAACAGGTGCTCGCGACTACCGACGTCGAGGTCGAGGTGTTTGCGTTTGGCAGCCTGTGTGTCATGGTAGAAGGGCGCTGCGCGTTATCGTCCTACGTCACCGGCGAATCCCCCAATCTGTGCGGCGTGTGTTCGCCCGCTTGGGCGGTGCGATGGGAAGAAACAGCGCAGGGTCGTGAGTCGCACCTCAACGGGGTCTTGATCAATCGATACGGTTCCGGTGAGTCGGCGGGTTACCCGACTCTTTGTAAGGGGCGCTATGAGGTAGGCGGGCAGGTTTTCCACGCTATCGAGGAACCCAGTAGTCTCAACGTGCTGCCGATCTTGCCGCAGCTGCTTGGCATGGGCGTGGCGGCCCTCAAGGTGGAAGGGAGGCAGCGCAGTCCTGCCTACGTCACGCAGGTCACTCGAGTGCTGAGAGCGGCGCTCGACGCCTGTCGAGCCGACCCGACTCGCTTCTCGCCGCGCTCCGATTGGGTGGCGGCCCTCGATCGCCTATCGGAGGGCCAAACGCACACCCTCGGGGCGCTGCATCGTCCCTGGCAGTGATACCTTGTAACGGACCTTGAGGAGCCAGTGATCGTGGCAGGAAAGCTTGCCTTAGCGCCGATTCCGTATTACTGGGCTGCCGACGAGATTCACGTTTTTTATGACCGCGTCGCCCACTGGCCGGTCGACATCGTCTATCTCGGCGAAGTCATCTGTGCCAAACGTCGGGCGCTCGGTTTTCAGCAATGGTTTGACTTGGCCCACAGGTTGGCCGAAACGGGGAAAGAGATCGTGCTCTCCACCCTGGCTCTGCTCGAGGCGAACTCCGACCTCGGCGTGCTGAATCGTATCTGCAACAATCAGCGTTTTGCCGTCGAAGCGAACGACATGGCGGCGGTCCAATTGCTTGCCCAGCGCACGCCGTTCGTCTCGGGCCCCCATATCAATGTCTACAATGACCACACGCTGGCGCTGCTGGCCGAAGCAGGGGCGTATCGATGGGTACCCCCGGTGGAGTTATCGGCGACCGCTCTCGCTCAACTGCAGGCGACACGGCCTGTTGGGCTTGAAACGGAAGTCCATGTGTTCGGTCGTTTGCCGCTGGCCTTCTCTGCTCGCTGTTTTACTGCCCGAGCCCATAACGTCGGCAAGGATCAATGTGGATTCTGTTGTGCGGACTATCCCGACGGATTGCCCTTGCGGACTCAAGAAGAGCAGCCTCTGTTCACCCTAAACGGTATTCAGTTGCAATCCGGCCTGCCGTGCAACCTCTTGGCCGCCGTCCCTCATCTTACCTCGATAGGGGTAGAGGTGCTGCGTATCGCACCGCAAGCGCACGGTATGGAACACATCGTTGCGGCATTTCGGGCTGCGCTCGATGGCGAGCTTGACCAAGGCGCGCAGGAGAACCTTTCCCATTGGGCACCCGAAGGCTATTGCAACGGCTATTGGAATGCCAGCGCCGGTATGGCGTGGTTGCAGTGACGGCGGATGAATTGGCCACGGTGAGAAGCTGTTTTACAAATTACTGCGCTTGCCTGAGCTGCGTTGCGCGGCAGCTCGAAATGCCCAAGTACTCTTTTGTACACTCCGCGTTACTCGCCCCATCCCTGAGGCTCGCTCCCTCGGAGCCAGCCTGCGGCTGTTCAAAATCGTTCCGGACGATTTTGTCTCGCTGCCGTGCGCTTTGCTCTGGCGGCGCTCGTGACATTTTTAAAACAGCTTCTGAGCGTTTGGTCCGGGTCGCCAAGTAAGGCCAACCGTGTCGCTTCAATTCTGGGGAGTCACCATATCGACCAATGACCGATGGATGCTGCGCCCGAGGAGCGACAGCGCATGATCCACCCGTGTTTGCCGTAGCGCTTCGAATGCCAGTGCGGCGGGCCGATCACCGAAAACGGCGTTAACATGAGCGACCCAATCAAACTCTAATGCGTCAAGCAGATTTTTGACATAAAGACCTGCTTCGGTTTCACCTTCCAAACTCAAGCGGCGCGAAAAGAATAGAGTGTCCGGATCTTCAATGCGTAAAGCCAGCAGCAGGAAATCCTGCAGGTTTCCGCGGATACAAACATTCCAGGATCGTTTTAGCCGGTGGTCGGAGAAGAGCCTGCCATTTCGTATCGCAAATTGCCATTGATTATGGGTGTCGCTGATGATGAGACGCACAACCTTGCCTTCCAGCGAACTTATCCTCGCACGGTGTGGCTGCCCTTGCATCAGATGATTCACGAGCCAACTGATCACTTCCTGATGCCAAGGATCTGGAACCATCGACAAGAACTGCTTGAGGGCCGGCAGCGCGGTCAGCATTTCATCGTTACTCCGTAGTGGTCACTGGCGATGAGAATAGGAGTTACGCATTGACAGAGGGTTTAGAATATGCGGGTCCTTGGAGATTGCCA